>JAEWEO010000113.1 GCA_023389295.1 Bacillota bacterium | reverse complement strand
CGGAAAATACCTCTGATATCAATACCTTTGTGCTGATAGAAACGCTCGTCTTCGATACTGATGAAAGTATATTTAACATACTCCGGAAGATCCTCCAAATATACATACTCACGATTTGAATTAGCACCTACTAAATGTTCGATTTCATTACCGTCTCTATCATATACGGTTGTAGTAAATCCTTGAGGTACTACATCAATCTGTGAAATGTCGGGTGCACTATCAATGAGTCCTTTGACAAATCCAAAACCTGCGAAGGCCCCGATGAGAGTCAAAGAGACTAAGCTTACGATACATAATCGAAATAAGGTGATACGTGTTTTTGATACAAGTTTACGGGATGTCGATTTTATATATTGCTGTTTATGTTCGATCCCTTTTTTACTGTAGTCCATAATAACCTCCTATCAAGATAGAACATGTTTCTGACTATCTTGTATATTATATCAAAGATGACCTGCGAAATAAAGAAAAATTATAAGACTTAATGAATAGGCAACAAATTTGTAAAATAATATACATAATATGTAAATAACTTCTGCGTTCTATGAATAACCTACGGTTCTTATGGAATATCATACTAATTCTATAGAAATAATTGCTGAAACTATGGGGAGGTATAATTTTTATTTCTATTTCGAATCATGAGATGTTACTAGGGTTAAGTTCATGAAAGGTGAAGTAATCATATGATATCATGATGAATTTTTTACTATTATTACCATTAAGATCCAAATAAATTCAAACCTTAATAGATTGACAAAATAATTATAATAATCTGGGAAAATTTTATCCGATATATTCACGAAAACTGAAAAAATAACATTAAAATACTTGTAAAAGTACATGAAATAAGATGTTATGTCGAAATATAACGAACTCGATAAAATGGTGCGTTAAAAACTGCTTTGCAAATGATTTTATCTGTGTATAATTGAAATTGTCAGTTATTTTCTGTTATTAAGAATATGGGGGTAATAGAATATGAAGCAGTTACAGCTACTATTTAGTAACGAGGTAATGCTTGAGGATGCAAGGGTAATGAAATTGGACTATAGTCTGATTGAGAAGAATGCAGAACAGGAAGAAGAGACATCATTATTTGGGGTAAGAATTACAAAACATCTGGACAACCTTATTGAATCCGATGAGGTTACAGGGATATCGACATCTAAGGAGGCTGTAGTAAATATCATCAAGAAGCTCTGCCAGTTTGAGGTGACGCCGATATCCATGGTTGAAATTTTGGATGATATGGTAACAATGGGGATTTAATCCTCAAACAGGAGTACTTCTCTATTTAGAGTGGTGAAGTACACCTGCCCTGATATTTCAATAATAGCTGAACCATTCGTGAGTTCAGCTATTTTTTTTGTTAAAAAATCAAGCCGACTGGGGGGAACCAGTAAGGTTATTACAACAATATCCGTATATTCACAAGATAACTCGGTGATGTTTTCTTGGTTTGTAAGATATTGTATTTTTCCAATGTAATTATAGTCCGTTGATATTTGCAGTTTTATACCGACTTCTTTTGTAATGATCGTACTCTGTTGTAAACCTTCTACCGTTGCTGATTGATAGGCTTTTACCAGGCCTCCGGTTCCTAATAGGGTGCCACCAAAATATCTTGTTACAACAACAACCAAATTAGTTAAATCATGCGAAAGTAAGACATCAAGCATTGGGCGACCAGCTGTTTTAGCGGGTTCTCCATCATCGGAACAACGCATCAAGGGTTGCTCTGTACCGATAATGTAAGCGGAACAGTTATGAGTTGCATCCCAGTATTTTTTCTTCAGGCCCTCAATGATACCAATGGCCTCTTCTTCAGAAGCGGCGGGACACACGGTTGCGATAAATCTTGACTTTTTCATAATATATTCACCAACTCCACCTTCATAGATGGTTTTAAAGGATTCCTTCATTTTAGGTTCCTCCTTTCGCTACTAAACCTTTCTTCCGTCTTGCTGGAAAAGTCAGGTTGCCATTTAAAGGTCTATTATGTTATCATAATTGATATAATAAATTTATAAAAAACAGTACGATAAATTCCTAATTAAGAATAAATTAATTAGCATGGATATCTACTTATTATGGAGTTTATATGAAAATAAAATATATTTCTTGGCTACCGGCAGCACTTTTAATGCTGGTTATATTTATTTTTTCTTCAAAGCCGGCAGATACTTCAAATGATAGCAGTTTAAATATTGCCAATCGTATTCTGACAATTTATGAAGACACAACGAATCAACAGTACCAAGAACCCTATCGATTTAATCTATTGGAGACAATAAATCATTTCGTGCGTAAGATGGCACATTTTTGTGAATATGCAGTACTGTCCATAGCGTTTGCACTACATTTTCTGATAAATAAAAAGTCTGGAAGATATAGGATAATCTGGTCCACTCTCCTTAGTGCCTGTTACGCTGCAACGGATGAATATCATCAGACTTTTGTTCCGGGCAGAAGCGGCCAACTTAGTGACGTGTTGTTAGATACTATGGGCGCGCTCGTTGGTGTAGTTTGCTTTACATTGTTATTGGGGTTAATAAAGTCTTGTTCCAATAGAAACAAGGCTAAAATGAGTCGCTAAAACTATTCAAGGCTTCAATGTAAATGTATCCTATTGAAGATAGCGTGGTCTTTAAATCATCTTGCTCAATTAGAAGACTTCTGCATAGGTCATCTAAGCTAGAATAATGGTCTCGAAGTTGTGTATTAATATAGCTTAATAGGATATAAGGATCTTTTGGAATGTTCATAGAGCTCTCCTTTTTACAAAGTTTATCTTTAAATGATTGCGAAACTATATAAATTGTGTATTCAATACCTAAAGTTTACGAGTTTCGCAAACGTGTAAAGTTTTATCTTTCTTTATTATGCACAATATAAATTTTTTTTCAAGATAGAGTCGCTGTTTATGTCTGGAAAATGACTAACATAAGAATTTCTTTGTGGAAGAAAAAAGAAACGTTAATATAAAAATTGAGGTGATGTTTGTGGATTTATTTGATTATATGAGAGATAACACGATGAAAAAGGAGTCCCCTTTGGCTTCAAGACTTCGTCCTACAGCACTAGAGGAGGTAGTGGGGCAAAGACATATTATCGGTAAGGATAAATTGCTTTACCGTGCGATCAAAGCGGACAAGATTAGTTCGATTCTATTTTACGGTCCTCCGGGAACAGGAAAAACAACCTTAGCAAAGGTCATCGCAAATACGACCAGTTCCATCTTTACGCAGATCAATGCAACTTCAGCAGGAAAGAAGGACATGGAGGCTGTAATTGAAGAAGCGAAAGGTAATGTTGGTAGATACGGAAAAAGAACGATTTTATTTATTGATGAGATCCATCGTTTTAATAAAGGACAACAGGATTATTTGCTCCCTTTTGTAGAGGACGGGACTATTATCTTGATTGGTGCAACAACGGAAAATCCTTATTTTGAAGTAAACTCAGCCTTATTATCACGTTCCATTATTTTTGAGTTAAAACCCTTAGAAAAGGAAGATATCAAAATTCTAATTACGAGAGCTTTAGAGGATAATGAAAAGGGACTTGGAGTATACCGAGCTAAGATTGATGAGGATGCGCTGGAGTTTCTTTCAGATATCGCAAATGGTGATGCAAGATCAGCACTCAATGCCATTGAGATAGGTGTTTTAACAACCGCAAGATCAGAAGATGGCTTTATTCATATCACTCTGGAGGTAGCATCGGAGTGCATACAAAAACGTGTTCTAAAATATGATAAGGGAGGAGATAATCATTATGATACAATCTCTGCCTTTATTAAGAGCATGAGAGGATCAGATCCGGATGCAGCGATTTATTATCTGGCAAGGATGTTATATGCCGGTGAAGAGGTCGCATTCATTGCAAGAAGAATTATGATCTGCGCTGCGGAGGATGTATCCAATGCCGATCCAAATGCCTTAGTGGTAGCAACCTCAGCTGCCCTAGCAGTAGAACGCCTAGGTATGCCGGAGGCAAGAATTGTACTTGCTCAGGCAGCAGCTTACGTTGCCTGTGCTCCCAAAAGTAATTCCGCTATCTGTGCAATTGATGAAGCGATGAATGTCGTAGCAAATGAAAAGACTGCCACAATCCCTTCTTATTTGATGGATGCACACTACAAAGGAGCAGTAAAATTAGGACATGGACAGGGATATAAGTATGCACACAATTATGAGAATCATTATGTTGAACAACAATATCTACCGGATGAAATAAAAGATCGCACCTTCTATTTGCCCTCTGATAATGGGTACGAGAAGCAGATACAAGAATACTTTGGGAAGATAAAAGGCAAATAAAGGAACATTGAGTGAGTAATTCGCATTGTAGAGGTAGAATGTTAAAATTCTTAGACAAAAAAGGATGTCCCAGACACTTTGGGACATCCCTTAAACTACATATTAAAACAGATTACTTTTCTGAATCAGGAGAATCATTTCGATGAACCCATTTATAAATAGTAATAAACCACCATATCATAATTGGGATTACCACCGTGGAGAAGATACTGGCAATGAACAAACCATTGGAGTACTCTGTCGCAAAAAACGCGGAAATGAAGGAAAGCAGATACAAGGATCCAATTAAGATAATACCTACCAAGGCAGAAATACGTTTTACTTTATTCATGGGAAAATCCTTTCTATGGGAAAATGAAACACTTTTAATTTAATCATTTCGTTGCTGTTCTTTATATTATATATAAATCGCCCGCAAAATGCAAGATTCATAAAGTTACTTAGGTAAATAACATGGAATAGTGAGGTGCTACCATGGAACTCTTAGATTATTGCAAAAAAATTACAAAATATGAGTTTAATATCATACAAGAAGATAAGCTTGGACGACGTATTATGTGCCCGGAATATTCCCTTGATCAGGTAGAGGTAAAAACTTTTCCGTTAACAGATAAAGATGATATTTTTTTGCTTTTTTGGACCCTTGATATAGAGGGAAGACTTTATGGAACCATAAAACCATCCAGAAGCTCCTTTGTATATCAAAGTGGTTTTATATCCGGTGAGAAAACACAGCTTCATACCCATGATTATATCGAGCTTGCTTATGTAGTGGAAGGAGAGTTCCTTCAGAGGATTATGGGGAAAGATATCAAATTTAAAAAAGGGGAAATATGCCTTATTGATAAAAACTGCCATCATCAGGATTTTCTCTTCCATAATAATACGGTTATTATTTTTATAGGCTTAGCCAATGAGATGTTTGACGAAGTAATGGTTGAAAAGATAGAAGAAGAAGGGATTCTTAATTTTCTTCGGATTGCACTTATGAAGCAAAAGGATGTTAGGCAGTATGTTCATTTTAAACCGAAAGATAGTGAAGATCATCGGATGGAGCACTTATTATTTTCTCTACTTACGGAGATGGAACAAAATGATGCCGCGTCTAAATATATTTGTAAGGGATTATTAATTCGGATTCTACATCACATTAGCTCTCAATATGAATTCTTACTGACCAATGAACAACGAAAAAAAATGAACTGGCTTATCTTTGAGGAAATTACAAATTATATCGAAGAGCATTATATGGATATTACGATAAAGGAATTGGTACAACGTTTCCATTTTAATGAGGATTATTATAATCGTTTGTTAAAGGAGAAGACAGGAATGACTTATTCCGAATATGTCCAAAATATCAGGCTGAATAAGGCGGAAAAGCTTCTCAAAACTACCTCTTTGAATGTAGATGAGATAGCAAATCAAGTAGGATATCATAACAAGGGATATTTTTATAAAATCTTTGTTGAACGATATAAAATGACTCCTTTTCAGTACCGCAGACAAGGCTAATATAGTAGCGGTAGGATTAGGTAACTTTTTGAAAAAATCAGTAGGATGCGGCAATTGTATATGTGCTACACCTTGTATTAAAATATAAATAATTGTAAATGTTTTAGTTCAAATCATTTCAATGACTCTTACTAAGCTCATATCAAACATGGATGAAGAGATTAAGGTTACTAGGCAGCATAGATATTGTGTTTGAGGTGATGGAATGTTTTACAATTACCAAGATATTAAATTATACAGGGAGGTAGACTATGTTAAAGAATAAGGAGTACAAATTCTGGTTTGCTACAGGATCACAGGCTTTATATGGGGATGAATGTTTAAAGGAGGTTGCTAACCATTCGAGAATTATGGTTGAGGGATTAAATAAATCCGGTTTATTACCTTTTGAGGTAATCTTAAAGCCTACCTTAATTGATAGCACATCGATTCGCAAAGTTTTTCAGGATGCTAATACTGATGAGAACTGTGCTGGTGTTATTACCTGGATGCATACTTTCTCCCCGGCAAAATCATGGATTTTGGGGTTACAGGAGTTTAGAAAACCACTATTACATTTACATACACAATTTAATGAAGAAATACCTTATGCCTCCATTGATATGGATTTCATGAATACGAATCAGTCTGCACACGGAGATCGTGAATATGGACATATCGTAAGCCGCATGGGTATTGAGAGAAAGGTAGTCGTAGGCTACTGGAATGACCCTGAGGTACAAAGAAGAATAGCGGATTGGATGAGAACTGCCATCGGTGTTGTAGAGAGCAGCCACATCCGTATCCTTCGTGTAGGCGATAACATGAGAAATGTTGCTGTAACGGAAGGTGATAAAGTTGAGGCACAGATTAAATTTGGCTGGGAAATTGATGCCTATAACATCACCGATATTGCAGAGTATGTTAAAGCTGTCTCTGATAAGGAAATAGATGCTTTGGTGGAAGAGTACTATAGCACCTATGATATTTTACTTGAGGGAAGAGACCCGGGAGAGTTTAGAAAACACGTAGCAGTTCAAGCTGGAATTGAGATAGGATTTGAGAGATTTTTAGAGGAAAAAAACTATCATGCCATTGTTACTAATTTTGAGGTATTAGCAGGATTACAACAGCTTCCCGGACTTGCAATTCAAAGATTAATGGAAAAAGGCTATGGCTTTGGCGGTGAAGGTGACTGGAAAACCGCAGCTATGGTTCGTTTAATGAAGATAATGACACAAGGAATGAAGGACGCTAAGGGTACCTCTTTCATGGAGGATTATACCTATAACCTAGTAAAGGGTAAGGAGGGTATCTTACAGGCTCACATGCTTGAAGTATGTCCGACGATCTCTAGCGGACCCATTGGAATTAAAGTATGTCCTTTATCCATGGGTAATCGTGAGGATCCGGCACGTCTTGTATTTACTTCAAAACCAGGCAAGGGTGTGGCTGCTTCTCTGGTTGATATGGGTAATCGTTTCCGTTTAATCATTAATGATGTTGAATGCTTACCGCAGGATATACCGATGCCAAAGCTCCCGGTAGCAACAGCCTTCTGGCGTCCGCAACCTAATCTGGCAACAGGGGCTGAAGCTTGGATTTTAGCAGGCGGAGCACATCATACAGCCTTCACTTATGATCTTACTGCAGAGCAAATCGGTGACTGGGCTGATATTATGGGAATAGAAACAGTTTACATTGATAAGGACACAACCATAAGAAACTTAAAGAATGAACTTCGATGGAATTCCATCGCATTTAAATAAAGAATATGGAGGCTAATATGGCAAAGAAATATTCCATTGGTGTTGACTATGGTACACAAAGCGGTAGAGCTGTCTTAGTTGAGGTAGCAACCGGAAAGATTGTTGAGCAGGCAGTAAAAGAATATACCCATGGCGTCATGGATGAGTATCTTCCTGATAGAACGAAATTAGGACCTGACTGGGCTTTACAGCATCCAAGAGATTATCTTGAGGTATTAGAGGTTACTATTCCAAAGGTGCTAAGTAAGTCCGGCGTGTGCAAAGAGGATGTCATTGGTCTTGCAATTGACTTTACCGCATGCACCATACTCCCCATTGACAAAGAGGGAACCCCCTTATGCTTTCATGAAGAGCTGAAAAGTCAGCCCCATGCATGGTTAAAATTGTGGAAGCATCATGCTGCTCAAGCTCAGGCAAATAGACTAAACCAAATAGCAGAGGAAAGAGGAGAAGAATTCCTTGCCCGTTATGGTGGAAAAATTTCCTCTGAATGGATGATTCCTAAGATTATGCAGGTACTTGAGGAAGCTCCAGAAATTTATGTGAGAGCAGATAGATTCATGGAGGCTACGGATTGGGTAACCATGCAGCTATGTGGAGAAGAAAAGCGTAACAGTTGTACTGCAGGATATAAAGCCCTTTGGCATAAGCAGAAGGGATATCCATCAAAAGAATTTTTTAAAGCTTTGGATCCACGCCTTGAGAATGTAGTGGAAGAGAAACTAAGTACTGATATCTATCCTCTTGGGCAAAAGGCAGGGGAATTAACGCCTGCGATGGCAGAATTAACCGGACTTCTACCGGGCACAGCCATTGGTATAGCTAATGTGGACGCACATGTTGCAGTTCCTGCAGTTGGTATAACGGAAGCAGGAAAGATGTTAATGATTATCGGAACCTCCACCTGTGATATTTTACTTGGCAAGGAAGAAAAAATAGTGCCTGGTATGTGTGGAGTGGTTGAAGATGGAGTATTGCCCGGATTTTATGGATATGAAGCGGGTCAATCTTGCGTTGGAGATCATTTTGAATGGCTGGTAGAAGAATGCATTCCAAAATATGTTTATGAAGAAGCAGAGGCAGCAGGAAAAGGCATACATCAATACCTCACTGATGAGGCATCAAAGCTAAAGGTTGGTGAAAGCGGTCTTCTGGCTCTTGATTGGTGGAATGGTAACCGATCTGTTCTTGTAGATGTAGATCTTACGGGGATGATCCTTGGTATGACGCTAACAACAAAGCCTCATGAGCTTTATCGTGCATTGATTGAAGCGACTGCTTATGGTAAGAACATGATCATTGAGACATTTGAGAAATCAGGAGTTGAGATTAATGAATTATATGCTTGTGGTGGTATTTCCTGGAAGAATAAAATGATGATGCAAATATATGCGGACGTAACCAACAAACCTATAAAAATCTCCGCTTCTGATCAGACCCCAGCACTTGGGGCAGCCATGTTTGGTGCTGTAGCGGCAGGTAAAGATAGAGGTGGTTATGATACAATTTTTGATGCAGCTAAGGTTATGGGTAAGGTGAAGGATGAGGTGTATATGCCAATTCCCGAGAATGTAAAAGCTTATACAAAGTTGTACGAAGAATATAAGCTTCTTCACGATTATTTTGGTAGAGGCGAAAATGATGTAATGAAACGTTTAAAGGCTATGAAAGCGGAAGTAGTAGCCGGAAGGTAATAAGAATAAATAAATAAGTAAATAAATAAATAAGTAAATAAATAAATAAATCAGTAATCAAATAAATGAGCTTGGTATGAACTGACTCCTAAAGTTGGATATAAATCTAACGTATGACGGGGAAGTACACTACCAGGCTCTTTTTTGATTATAGAAAGAATATTTTGCAGGATAAGAAGTCTTTAGGACAGAGCTATTCTAAGGGAAGGATAAAACATGTGCTTAGACATAACTTGGTTGGTTTATGTTAAATATATATATAACTACTTGTTAGATGGAACACTAACAAATGTGTTGACATATATCTAATACTATGTTAGAGTGATATCTAACATAGTATTAATGAATAAGGGAGGCAATCAAATGAAGGAGAAGAAAATAGGTTACAAAGATATACTTCATCAGAAGGAATTTATGAAAACTGTAATAGCAGATATTATCAATCGTTTTGGCGATTCCATTGACAGTATAGCATTTGTTTGGCTGGTATATGAAGTCACGCAAAGTGCTGCATGGTCAGCTATCATCTTTGGTATTAATCGTTTACCAACCATATTTTTACAGCCTTTTGCAGGTGCAATGATTGAAGGAAAGAATAAAAAACGCATTATGGTAATTACAGATATTATACGAGGGTTATGCGTTGGTATGGTTGCAACCGCATTTGTATTAGGCATTCTTAACCAATGGATTATTTTGATAGCAACTCTAATCATTTCTTGTGCGGAAGCTTTTCGAGGTCCTGCTTCTACAGCGCTTTTACCTAAACTTTTGGATAAGAAATACTATGAGTTTGGATTATCTTTAAATAAAAGTGCCAATAGTATTATGGAGTTAATAGGAATTGGTATCGGTGGAATTATTATAGCTACCTTTTCTGTCTCAACGGCAATATTTATAGATATGGCAACCTTCTTGATTTCTGCTGTCATACTATTAACCCTAAGAGTGAGAGAAGAAAACTTAGCTAAGGCAAAAATAAATGTGAATGAATATGTAGACAATTTAAAGGGTGGATTCGTTTATTTGAGGAAAAATCCATTGCTTCGATATTTTGTTGTCTTGGCAGTGTTTTTAAATGCCATTTTAGTTCCCTTTAACTGTTTGATGGCGCCATTAGTTAGTGAGGTGCTTCGTACAAATGAGCTGATGTTATCGGTACTTGGATGTTTTATTTCCGTTGGGATGGTTATAGGGGCGGCTTGCTATCCCTACATTAGTCAAAAGTTGAAAGGGAGATGGATTACAACCTTAGGCGGTTATTCCATAGGTCTAACCTATTTGAGCTTTGTTCTCGTTGGTAGATTTATTTCCTCTAATTTGATTAAATATATTTTAGTTGCATTGATTGTGTGTGTAGTTGGTTTAGCAATTTCTTTTCTATCCAGTTATGCAAGTGTAGAATTTGTGAAAAATATAGAAGAAGGTTATATGGCAAGAACCTCAGCACTCTTTGGAGCTGCTTGCGTGGCAGCTATGCCGATTGTTTCTTTTCTTGTGAGTGCTGTTGCTGGCTTTGTATCAACAGAAATCATTTTTTTGATAGCTGGTGTATTAGATATCATAATTTGTATATGGCTATGTAACAAGAAGAGGTTTGCAGCAGTAAATAAGAATGATTTGGAGGATGAGTATATTGGAGAAGCAACTGAAGAAGCAATTGGAGAAGCAATTGGAGAAGCAATTGGTGATGTTACAACACTTCAACCTAATGGATGAGGCATTTTTTCTACTCTATCAATGGGTAAATAACGGTGATTTTGTTAAGCCTAAAACTACTCATCAGGGAGAAACACAACAAGAAGCTGAAAGAAAGATAAAAAAATTAGAATTAGTACAGAATATTTTTAATGATGTACGAGATCATCTTTTAGATAAAAAGGATCAAATCGATTATTATTTTAAAGAACGTAGCATGGAGTTCTCTACTCTGGCATCGCTAGCTCTTTTGTGGAGAACTAGAAGTTGTGATAATGAACTCGTTGCCTATGAAGAGCGTATGAAAAACTTCACAGAGGAAGATAGAATTTTTGAATTTGCAGATATCATTGGAGATGAAGAAATTACATCATCGGATAAGGAACGATTAAAAACGCTATCAGATTTAATCTCATTCATTGATTCCTCCTCCTATGACAAAGATGCTAGATGGGATGTAATTAAGATTTTTAACAATCAGAAATATTATTATGATGAGGTGTATGAAATATTATCAGAGGTTATAGGTCTTATCATCAATCGACATGGGGATGAAATAGCTCAGTTAGAAGATGAGTTTGAACATTATTGGAGCGAATTCCAACGGGACAACAACATAATTGATTTAATTAATGATAAATTAAAAATCACTTGGGATTGTGAAACATGTACGGTAATGCGACCAGTATTATTTTTACCCTACGCAATTGTGCTTACGATAAATGATGAAGAGGAAAATCCGATAACAAATAGTATAAGAGTAGGGATACTGATTGACAAAACACTTATAGATACCAAGAATCAAATAAGTACAGATGATATCGTGGATATAGGAAAGCTATTAAGTGATAAAAGCAAAGTGGATATATTAAAAGTTATCAGTAAAAAGCCTTGTTATGGTAAGGAATTGGCTACAGAATTAAACCTTTCAACAGCAACCATATCGTATCATGTGAATGCACTTTTAAAAGAAGGATTTGTAAAAGCTGATGTATCCTTAAACAGGGTTTACTATAGCATTGATTTGGATCGTATCTGTGAACATCTAGAAGACATCAAGCGTTTCTTTAGGGAAAGCTAGTTAAAAATAGAGTAAAAAATCGAAGTGATTTTTTGCTCTATTTTTTCCGTTTTCATCTAAAATATAGAATAAGGAATAGAGATAGTAAAATTTAGAATAATTTATTGAATGCATGCTCAAGAAATTATCATTATAATTAAGTCAGTTTAAGTATTGGCAATGATTGATGTGTGTAATCTATTTATTTGGTATACGAAAAACAAAGGATAATAAAGGAAAGAGGTATTATATGAGTAAAAAAGTTCTTGGTGTTTCTTTTGGACGAAAGATGGGTAACACAGAGGTAATGATAAAACATGCATTAATGGAATGTGAAAAAGCTGGAAATGAAGTGAAGTTTATCCGGGCGGATGAATTAGATATCAAAATTTGTACTGGCTGTATTTCCTGTGTTGTTGGAATGGTCTCAGGTAGAGGGAAAGGAAATTGTCCAATCAAGGATGATTTTCATATTTTAGAAGAAGCTTTGATGGAATGTGATGCAGTAATTGTTGGGTCTCCTACCTATGTACTTTCTCCTACCGGCAGATTTAAGACGGTTTGCGATAGACTTGGTCCTTCCCATGATATTACATTTCGTAAAGTTACTTATGAGGAAGGGTTACAAAAAGGAAAGAAAGAAGAAGAACTTCCGGATGTACGTTCGTTCAAACCTAGAGTGGGCGCATTGATCTCAGTAGGCGGTGCCATGACAAAGAACTGGCTGGCATTTAATCTTCCGGTTATGTACGAGTTTACAATGTCCATGGGCATCGATGTCATTGATATGTATGAATACCACGGTGCTATGGCCTATGAGCATGTACTAGGTAATGAGGTAGTTATGAATCGCTCAAAAGCGATTGGCCAGCATATCGTTGAAGCGCTGGAGGCTACATCAGAGGAGGAACGTACCAAATGGCGTAGTGAGGAAGAGGGAGCCTGCCCCGTATGCCACTGTGATATGATGACGATTTCTAAGGATAAAACCTACGTAGAATGTCCGGTATGTGGTATTCGAGGAGAATTGTCTCTAGAGGATGGAAAGATCAGGACTCGTTTTAGTAAAGAAGAAAGAGAAAGATCTAGATTAACCTATGCAGGTAAGTTAGAACATTCCACAGAAATAAAAACCTGTGCAGTAGGTCCCGGACAGATTCCAAATCTAAAAGAGTTAAAACAACCATACATTCAGTATGGGCAGCAATAAAAGATCTTCAAAATTTGGCGGTTAACAGAGCATTGTATTATGTGTGAAACATAGCATAATACAATGCTTTTTTGTATCGCAGATAAAATAAACCACCTGCTATGCAGGTGCGTTCCCAGTGCTTTAGCTTCAAGTAAAAACCTCCTATGTTATAATAATTGTAGGTTTGCCAACCACAAAAATAATACATAGGAGGT
>JAEWEO010000094.1 GCA_023389295.1 Bacillota bacterium | reverse complement strand
TATATGCTCCAATGCGTCCTTTGGTATTCCAATTCCATTATCCTCTATGGTGATTTTATTCCTATCTCCTATCTTCTCATTTTGAATATATACACTACCACCAATACGGTTATACTTGATTGCATTTTCTACCAAATTAAATAATGCGCGGTAGATAAGTGTTTCATTGCCTTTTACTCTCCCTTCACAAGAACCAAGTTCAATTTTAACTTGAAGCTCAGCTGCCTTCTCCTCAAGTTCTAGTACTATCTCCTGGATAATTTGTGGTAGGTCCACATAATTTGTAAAATCACAATGTTCGTTCTTTGTGAGGTTTAATAAATCATCCACCACCTGGATCATCCTCCAAGTACTTTTCTTCACTACTTCAATGGTTTCTTTGTAATCTTGTGTCAATGGCTCTTCATCCATTTCCAGTACCTGTACTGCTGCCTTCATAGTGGAAAGTGGCGTTCTAAGTTCATGGGCTGCATTCGCAGCAAAGTTCTTTTGCATAGTAAAAGACTGATTAAGACGCTCTAGCATCTCATTAAAGGAACCGGTTAAACTGCTGATCTCATCCTTTGTTGGTGGAACCTCAATCTTCTGATAAAGGTTATTTTGATTGATTTCCTTTGCAACCTGGCTGAGATTTCTCACAGGACTAAGTGCTTTTCGAACAAGGAAATAGATTAAGACTATACCAATGATAACAAAAACAATCATAAAGCCTAGACTCTCCCTTGCAAATTCCTTGCCTGCCTCACTAAATAAGCCCTTAGCTGTATCCGTCCTATCATCATAACCTTCTATCTCATTGATCATTCCAAAAATATCGTTTAGAATATCTCCTCCAACTCCATCAAAGGTTATTTCCTTATCGTTGATCCCAATACTAAAAGCATCTCCAAAATTCATCTCAAATCGGTTCGTATAGGTCTGTTGTGCATTTTCCACCGCAATTGCCGTTAAGATTGCTGTTATGACAATTAAAACTAGAGCACACACGATGGTTATCCTAAATTGTAGTGATAATTTCTTCATCTTTCATCCTCCACTATGTAGCCTTGGCTACGGATGTTTCTTATTATTTCCTCTGAAGTCAGTTCCGAAATCTTTTTCTTCAAGGAACTCATATGAAATTTAAAGGTATTTGAAAACAAATCCGTATCACTATCCCATACATGTTCGATCAGACACTCTGCGCTTATGATATGATTTCTATTTAGTACCAGATACTCTAAAATGCCAAATTCCTTTTTTGTGAGCTCTAATACCTTGCCATTAATTTGCACACTCTTTTTGTTCGTGTCAAGAATCAGATCCTTTATTTTGATTTCCTTTTCCTGCATGATGGTAGACTGGCGAAGTAAACACCGTATCCTTGCTTCCAACTCTAAAAAATCAAAGGGCTTTACCATATAATCATTTGCCCCGTCATCCAACCCGAGAATTCGGTCTTCTAGCTCTGACCGCGCAGATAGGATTAATACCCTTACGGTTCCACTACGTTTACGTATTTCTTTAAGTACCTCCATTCCATCAAGCTTTGGTAGATTTAGATCCAGTATAATCAAATCATATTCATTGGTATCAAATAGCTCAAGCGCAACTTCTCCGTCTTCTGCTTTATCTACTGCATAACCACATCGTTTCAAACCTTTTGTAATTATATTAAGTAATAGTTCTTCATCCTCCACCACTAACAGCTTCATAGTCACTCTCTCCTTGCCATTTATCTTTCACTTACCGCATATTTGGTAATTATTTCTTTCTTAAACTTATTATAGCATAGTAAAAGTTAGATTTAGGATAGATATTGTATAGATTCTCATGTTTTTTGTATATTTTATATTCATAAAGGTCTACTTCGTAGATATTCTATGAATCATGTAATCAAAAATGTCAGGTTCACAGTCATTCTATGAAGCATGTATTTAAAAGGTCTACTTCGCAGATAAACTATGAAGCATGTATTTAAAAACGCCTCAGATTAAAGTATCTGAGGCGTCCTAAGCTTTTCTATTTTATTCTTTTTTGCTTACTTTACTTTGGAAGGAGACTGCTTTATCTTTAGATGTTTTCATTTTTTAAAGCATCAATGGTATTTTCTTTCTTGATTTTACTCATAGAAAATAGCATGGTTGCAAATACAACAACAAATACACTACCAATCGCTATAACAATGCTGGACCAGGGAATAAAGAAGGCCATATCTAATCCTTGTAGGATACTTTGATAAATCCAGTAAGTGACTAAGATGGAAACCGGAATACCATAGAGAATACCTTTGATTCCATATAGTATACACTCATAATTCATCATTTTATGAAAGCCTTTACTTGTCATACCTACGGATTTTAACATTGCAAATTCGACTCGTCGAAGGGCAATATTGGTGGATATGGTATTAAACACATTAGCCGCTGCAATCAAGGATATCAGGGTAATAAAACCGTAGGAGAAAACTCTGATGACTGTAATCATGGCACGTTCACTCTCCTGTCTCTCGAGTGCATCATAAAGATCTTGTGTCGGTAATTTTAGTTCCTCTAATGTCTGATACAGCTTATTATACACTTCTGTATGATTCTTTGTCTTGAAAAACAAGCTTATGGTTTCATCTGATATGGTATGTCCTAGTATAGCCTCCCGTTCGCTATACGGAAAGAGCAAGATGATCATATTGCCATAATAGGTTCCAACTCCGGTGGGCCCTGTCTCGGTTATCTCAGATATCTTTACCGGTGTCTGTTTTGTCATTTCCTCTTTGGGAAATTGAAGAGTTTCTCCTTGGTTATTCTCATATACAAAAATAACATTTCCCTGTTCATCCGTGTAGGTCTCTGTTTTGTAATAATCATCCAGATATTTCTCAACGATTAATTCGGAGGGAATATCTTTGCCCTTTAACGCACGGAAGGAGTGGTATTTACTCAAGTCCGGATTATAGAATTTAACGGTATCTAATGCAATTGCATGAGGTAACTCGCCTTCCTCTACAAAATATCCTTTCTCCTTAGCAAAGTTTTCGTAGGTAGCATCATCAATAAAATAAAGAACACTTGGAATATTTACTCTTCCATCCTCTAACTGTTCCAGCTCTCCACCGTAACTTTCTTTCAAATAAGTAAGGTAATTTTTCTCTATATACTCTTCCTTCAGATACAAGTCAGAATAAACATTATACATATAGCTAGAATCTGTGATTCCTTCTAATTTACTTAAGGAATTGATCAGCTCCTCAAGTGTAATATTTGTTAAATTCTTTGAATCTAACATATAGCTAATCTCATAACCCCTGTCGTCCATTACAGTAGTTACACTTTTTGTCAAATATGCACACAGGCTGCTGGCTGATATGAATAATACAATACTCATAAATAAAGAAATAACCGTTGCTCTATATTTTTTGCGATTTCTTTTGAAATTCTTGGAAGCAATCATGCCTTCAAAACCAAACAACTTATAGGTCAACCATGAAGTTTTTACCTTCTTTGCTTTGATATTAATATCGGAGGTAAGTCGTATCGCCTCAATAGTAGGTACCTTGACTGCTCGTTTTGCCGGAAGATAGGCCGATATCATAACGGTAATGATTCCAACAATGGCAGCAATCACAACAGACCATGGTGTAACGTATAGGTTTAGAGTGACCCTTGAGTTCATAAAGGATAGGAATAAATTCTTCAATATGGCTAAAGTTACCCCAATACCTGCAATGCCTGAAATAATACCAAACGGTATACCGATTACACTTAAGGCTAGACCTTCAAAAAGTACGCTATGAAGAATTTGTCTTTTCGTGGCCCCTATGGAGGATATGAGGCCAAATTGCTTCATACGCTCACTTACTGAGATAGAAAAGGCATTATAGATTAAGGATATGGAACCAAACATAATGATTACAATCAATATCGTAGCTAACCCATTTAATACTCTATTATAACTGGAGTTATTGGAACCATTGATCAACCGGAGATATTCCGAGTTATAATCTATCCTTTTATCCTCATAATTATTTTCAAGTAAGGAATAGATATCCTTTGCATCCTTCGTCTTTAAATAAATATTATAGCTGTCTGCCTTAGTATTGTCTTCTATTGTAAGAGCTGTATAACCGGGTGCAGAATAATACTCATAGTTTGGTCTTTCATAAAAGCCTACTACAGTATAAGTTTTCGTTTCCTTTACAACAAGCTCTTCCTGTACTCCACCTTCTGGGGCTACTAACTCTGTATTCTGGTATAACGTAGCATCCTCTA
>JAEWEO010000051.1 GCA_023389295.1 Bacillota bacterium | reverse complement strand
CCTTCCACCACCGCAGTCTTACCAACACCGGGTTCCCCAATAAGTACCGGATTATTCTTGGTCTTTCTGGATAAAATTCGAATTACATTACGAATCTCGCTGTCTCGGCCTATGACCGGATCTAATTTTTGATCTTTTGCCTTAGCAACAAGGTCATAACCATATTTCTCTAAAGTGTCATAGGTCGCCTCCGGATTATCACTTACTACCCTTTGATTTCCTCTAACACTTTGAAGCGCCGTCAGAAATTCATCCCGGTTAATTCGAAATTCTTGAAATAGCTGCTTCACCGCTTTGTTTGGCTGTTTTAACATACTAAGAAAAAGATGTTCTACCGATACATAGGAATCTCCCATTTGTTTTGCTTCATTTTCTGCGTAAATAAGCACTTTGTTTAGATCATTGCCAATATAAATTTGTCCTCCGGATACCTTTGGTCTCTTATTTAATAAACCTTTCACTTGAGCCAAAAATACGTCTGTATTAATTTCCATCTTCTCTAGTAACTTCTTAATCAAGCTCTCTTCCAGCGTCAGAAGGCTGTAAAGAAGATGCTCCACATCAATTTCTTGATGCCCATATTCATATGCCAGGTTCTCACATTTTTGTACCGCCTGCATAGAGTTTTGAGTAAACTTATTAATGTTCATCTATACTCCTCCTTTATGAATAGTACTTCAATCTTTGTCTTTCCTTATGTTTCTCTGTTCTATTACAACTATAACACCAACACTAATAGAATGCAAGAGAAAATTTGTAAATAACATTAAAATATTAATTCTCCTTTTATTGGTGTAGTATTATCTTCAGTAAAACAGTCAAGTGACTGTATTTTGTATTTTGTAGTAACGATTTGATAAAGTTATATTATATCTCAAATTACATATATTAGTAATAATTCATTTTTGAGGTCTATATGGTCATACACGTGGTTCAATCCGGAGAAACAATACAATCTATTGCTGATTATTATCAGGTATCTGCTGAGAGACTGATTATTGAAAATGCTATCATAAATCCAAATGACTTAGTAATAGGACAAACAATTGTAATTTTATTTCCAACTCTAACATATACGGTACAATCAGGAGATACCTTACTTCGTATTGCAGATAATTTCGGAGTTTCCATTATGCATCTTTTGAGAAACAATCCATATTTGTCTGAACTTGGAGACTCTCCTCCCAGGTGAAATGATTGTTATTAACTACGAAACCAATATAACCGGTAGCATTAAAACAAGTGGCTATGCCTACCCTTTCATAACGGAGTATACTCTACGAAAAACCCTTCCATTTCTCACCTATATTAATATCCTGAATTATAGGATAACCATCGAGGGCGATATTATAGATATTGATGATACTGCTGTTATTGATATGGCAATTAGCTATGGAGTAGCTCCCATATTATTTCTATCTACTTTATCCTCACAAGGAGTTGGAAGTATGGAAGTCACCAATGCGGTTTTAACAGATGAAAATGTGCAAAACCACCTGTTTGATAATCTTATACGAATTATAGAGTCAAAAGGATTTTATGGTATAAACATTTACCTGCAGTATATTAATGAATTTAATACTCCTCTATATGAGTCTCTGATTAAAAGATTGAGTGAACAGTTAAAAAGACGAGAATTACTTTTATTTGTAACCATTACTCCGCAAATTAATATTGAAAGGACAGAAATAGATTATCCGAATATCAATTATTCCATCATAGGAAGTTATGCTGATAGTGTTATTTTGGTCTCCTATGACTGGGCCTATTCTTATGGTCCACCGGAAGCTGCTACACCATTGAACATTATTCAATCCATAGTCGAATCTGTTACTAACATCATTTTGAAAGATAAAGTCTTATTAGGAATCCAGGTAATCGGCTATGATTGGGAGCTCCCATATATCCCCACTTACACTCTGGGTCGTTCTATCACCTTTGATTTGGCCATTGCTTTAGCCTTAAATACGGGGTCATCCATACAATATGACGAAATATCTCAAGACCCTTACTTTTTCTATATAAATGAAAATGGACGCCTACACCTTGTTTGGTTCCAAGATGCTAGAAGTGTAAATTCCATGACACAATTAGTAATGGAGAAAAATTTGCAAGGACTCTCCATATGGAATCTCATGCGCTTCTTCAATCAGATGTGGCTCATCATCAATTATCAATTTGAAATTGAAAAGATTGATTTGAAAAGATAGGGTTACTTAACTAGATATACTTTCCAAGATAGTATAGTTCTCATAGCAAAAAAACAGTTAGGGACTGTTGCAAATCGTTGATAAGCGGATATGCTTTGCCGTAATCCAACATTTTGCAACAGCCCCTGTTTTTATAGTAAATTTATATCATTTTCTTTTTAAATTTACATTTGACAGATCTGATTCATAGTGTTATAGTGTGTATACAGTATATATACACTATAACTCTTAAGATATGGTATCCAAGTTTTATATTATGATTGACTTATCAAAAGGAGAGCTCACCATGGATATTATCATCAGTAATTCCAGTACTAATCCAATCTACGAACAGATCTACTTGCAGATCAAAAATCTAATTCTCTTGGGAGAATTAAAGCAAGGAGATCCACTACCCTCAATGCGGTCCCTTGCAAAGGATTTACGCATTAGCGTAATTACTACCAAAAGAGCATATGAGGAATTGGAGCGCGATGGTTTTATTGAAACCGTTACCGGTAAAGGAAGCTTTGTTGGGAGTAATAATCTAGAACTTATTCGTGAAGAACATTTGAAAGTTGTAGAAGAAAACCTAACGAATGCAGTAGAGGCTGCAAAACTATGCGATTATACTCTACCCCAAATGATAGAATATTTAACTTTAATATATGAGGAAAACAACGGCGCTCGCCCATAGCGACCGTCTTATGTTAGTCAAATTTAAAATGTATAGGGAGGTCCAATATGGAGTACAGTTTGAAGATTTCCAATCTAACGAAGGAGTTCGAAGGGTTTAGTCTGGATAACGTCAGCTTTCAGGTAAAGAAAGGTAGCATTATGGGATTTATCGGTGAAAATGGAGCCGGTAAAAGCACGACCATTAAATCAATACTAAATCTTCTTCATCCTGAAACAGGTAGTATTTCCATCCTCGGAATGAAGATGAAGGAACAGGAACGTAAAATAAAGGAACAGATGGGTGTTGTATTTGATGAATGTCATTTTCATAGTTCCTTAAATGCAAAAGATATAAATAAAATAATGTCCAAAATTTATTCCAACTGGGACGAAGAAGCCTTTAAGAATTATTTAAGTAAATTTAACCTACCCGAGAAAAAGATAGTAAAGGAATATTCTCGCGGTATGAAAATGAAATTATCCATTGCTGTTGCATTATCCCATCATCCAACTTTTTTAATCTTAGATGAAGCCACAAACGGTCTCGACCCTGTAATACGCTCTGAAATCCTCGATGTATTTTATGACTTTATTCAAGATGAGGAACATTCCATACTAATGTCTTCCCATATTACCGGAGACCTAGAACAGATTGCAGACTATATTACTTTCATACAGAATGGAAAAATCATATTCTCAGAGCGAAAGGATGAAATTCTTGAATCCTTCGGAATACTTCGATGTGGTAAGTCTGATTTTATGACAATTGAGACAAAGGATATTGTGGGATATAAGCAAAGCACTTATTCCTATGATGTATTGGTAAAGAATAGGTCCCTCATTCATAAAAAGTATCCTAAATTAACTATGGATCCTGCTTCCTTAGAGGATATTATGCTATACTATGGCAAAGGAGATAACTAATATGACCGGCTTTCTATTAAAAGATATCTTAGTCAACAAAAAATACATCCTTACCTCTCTTACGGTTACTGCTTGCTATATTGTCTTTGGCTTTATGTCAAATAATATGAGCTTTTTCATACCCTTCCTTATGTTATTTTGTTCCATGTTTGTCCTATCCACCTTCAGCTATGATGAATTGGCCGGATGGGATATGTACGCTATCACCATGCCAATTACGAAGAAGGAAATTATTTATTCTAAATATATCCTTTTTCTCCTATTACACATAATAGCAGGTGTTTTCTCTATCTTAACCAATGCTTTGAATACTATCCTAATTCATCAGCCCTTTTCAAAGGATTTCTATGTAGAGATATGGTTATTTACCGCTGCTGCTTTGGTCTTTAACTGCATACAAATTCCTCTCGTTGTTAAGATGGGACCAGAAAAAGCCCGTTTCGCTATAATTGCTATTATATTGGTTCCTACCCTTCTCTTTATAGGACTTAATAAACTAGAGCAAACGGAATATCTTCAAAGGTTTCTATCAGGCCTTTTAGATCATTCCAACCAACTGCTATTACTTTCACCCATTATCCTACTAATTCTCATCTTTTTCTCTATGCAAATATCAGTTTCTATCTTTAATAAAAAAGAGTTTTGATCCATCATGAATTTACATTTCTGTCTTAGAACTCGTAAAAGGGGCATTTGTTTCATAGCTTACAGAACTATGAAACAAATGCCCTTCTTACTAAGGATAAAACTTACATTTAATGTCGGTATTCTTTTTTCTTATTAGACCATATTCATAGCTGCCATATAGCCAGCTCTTACTGCATCACCCAATTTACCGGGCTTCTCACAATCACCTACTATAAAGCTTGTTCTACCTTTACAAAGGCCGGCTAATTTCTCTACCTCCTCTGTATTAGATTTCATTCCAACGGAATGTATGACAGTATCAGCTGAAACAATCTGCTCTCCCGATTCATTTACCACAACAACGCAGTCTTCTTTAATGGCAAGACATTTTGTATCTAACATTTGCTTTATGCCTCGTTTATCCATCTCATCTAACAAAGCATTTCGATAGTAACCAAAGGTCTCAAATGCCATCATCTTATTCTGTTCAATAATGGTTACTTCCCTGCCTTCTCTAGCCAAATGAAGTCCCACTTCACATCCGACTAGTCCACCGCCAATTAGAACAACCTTATTGCCCACCCTTTCCATACTTTCATATACAGAAAGTCCATCCATTGCTTTCTCTATGCCTGGAATGTTTGGTGTAACTGGCCTCGCACCTACCGCTATAACCACATAATCCGGGTTAAACTCATCCATAATCGCTTTGTCCGCTATGGTATTAAGCTTTACTTCAATATGGTTATCCTCTAGAACCTCCATGATTAGCATGTTCTTAAAGTTATGTAAATCAACCTTATCATGATCGTAATCTGTAAAGTTTATGGTTCCACCAAGTTGATTCTTTTTCTCTACAATAGTTACCAGATGTCCTCTTTCGCTTGCGGTTAAGGCAGCCTGTAATCCACCCACACCACCACCAATGACTAATACCTTTTTATTTCCTTCAGAATTTGGCATTGTCTCAGGATAATATCCAAAGCCAGAGTTGGGGTTAATGGCACAACGTCCCATGGAGGCTGGAGAATAGATCTTCTTTACCTCCTGTGGAGAGAGACCCTTTTCCCAAAGTGGTACATCCGTCTTATGTTCACAAAAGCCAGGATAACATTGAAAGCATCTTACACAGCGTCTTATGTGATCTTCCCTTCCACTCTTTGCTTTATTCGCAAACTCAGGATCAGCGAAGCCCTGCCTTCCAAGCTCCACAAAATCAGCCTTACCACTTGCTATTATATCTTCGGCCAGTTCCGGACTATTAATTCCTCCGATAACTGAAACCAATGATTTATCAACCGCTTCCTTTATCTTCTTAGCATATCCTACATTAACTCCATGGATATCAAAAAAATCGGAGAAGGTATTCGTTTGATTACCTGCCCATTTTAATCCGTTTGAAATATGTATAATATCTACTTTGCCATCAATTAATTTGCAAAACTCGGCAGTTTCATCAATGGTAAGTCCTCCTTCTACTCCATCTTCAGCACTGATTCTTAACTCAATAATCGTATCCTCTTTTAACGCTTTTCGTACTGCATCAAGTACCATTATGGGAAAACGAGAACGATTTTCTATACTGCCTCCAAATTCATCCGTCCTATGATTGGTCCAAGGTGATAGGAATTGTTGAAAAAGGAACCCATGTCCTCCATGTATTAAAATCCCATCAAAGCCACACGCCTCTGCAAAGAGTGATATAGTAACAAAATCATCAATAATTTTTTGCATCATGGACTGGTCCATCGCTTTAACTTCAATACCATCTTCACGGATATATCCATCCGGTCCCCATGGTTGGTAGGGAGGCTGTGCTTCAGAGCGTGAACCCTCATGACAAAACTCCAAATAGGATATCGCCCCATGCTTTTTGATACGAGTGGCATATTCTTTGAATGCTTCGAAGTCCTCTCCTTCATATTTCTTGAAATCAACAGGGCGATCGAGAAACATGCATCTTCCTTCTTCCGCATTCACAGAGATTTCTCCTGTAGAAACCGCTGCCGCTCCTCCTTTTGCTCTGTTTTCAACCATTCGATATACGTTTTCCTTTATCTCCGGTAAGAACAGAACTGAGTGGGCAAATAACGTTGGTGCGTTAATAATACGATTTTTATACACCTGATTACGTACTTTGATAGGGGAAAATAAATGTTCATATTTACTCATTCTTTCTTTTGTATGTTGACCATACTCTCCTTCTTCTCATATTATTTTAGGTAATCTATACCTATTACCATTTTTGTATTGTTTTATTATCTACAACTAACTTCTTATATACTTATACTCAATTACTAATTTCTTATTGATTTATATCCGATTATCAACATCTTATTACCTATGTTACCGGCTTTATGTTACCGCGTAGCTTATTAATAAATTTTACCGCTATGCTTCTTATTACTAACTTTTTCGCCATGTAACTTATGACTAACTTTATACTACCTGATGGCCTACTGTTAAGAATGATTGTTTTATCATCCATCTTATACTATAATATACCATAGTTAATATTTACAAACAATCAACATTGAATAGGTCAAGTGTTGGTTATTTATTATAAAGGAGAACAAAATGACAAAGAAAGAGTTAAGTGCTAACAGGTCAAAAGAGAAAATATGTTCTGCACTACTATACTGTTTAAGCATATCCCCTTTTAAGAAAATTACGGTTAAGAATATCGTGGAGCAGGCGGGTGTTAATCGATCTACCTTTTATAAATATTATCTTGATAAATTTGATCTACTTGAATTTTACCTTGAACAAATCATAACTGAATTCCGATCTGTCACAAACTGCGATTTTATCAAAGCCAATAAATGTGAAATAGACTATCCCATTTATTGTGACCTTTTCTCTGACATACTGGACCTTTTTGAAAAAAACTGCGAGACTTATAAAATACTTTGGAATTCAGAGATTGGCAGCGATCTATATCAAAATATGATCGACATCCTTCAGAGTAATATTTTAAACACCATACATACTGATTCTCTTTTTACAAAGGATAAACTATCCTACGCCATTCTTTATTCTAAGTTATTCTCCTATAATTGTATGGCTACGGTTCGGTGGTGGATGGAGCATAATGATACGATTGATTTTGACACAGCTAAGAATATTATGAAAAACAATATGGAAAAAGGTTTTTTCCAGACCTATCGTGATATTATTGAGGAGGGTGTTATTTCATCCTAAGCCCTTCTCACAAAAAAGATACCCTACAACAGTAAGGTATCTGAACTATCCTTTTAATCCTGTGAAATTAAAGGATAACTTATTGATGTTTAGGTAATCCATTATTCCTAAATAGATTGCCCAAACCACCTTATCCCGATATTCCTCCGTACAGAGAAGTTCTGCTTCCTTCCAATTCGATAGAAAGCCACATTCAACGATTACCAAAGGACAATTGGTATTTTTCAGCATATAATAAGTACCATTGGCCTTTGCCAGCCTTTTGTTTCCATCATTTAAGGTCAATTTTATTCTCTCTTGTATTGTCTCAGCAATTATTTTGCCCTGCTCTGAGTTACTATAATAAAATACCTGCGCACCTTTACTGCTCTCCTGTGTAAAACTATTTTGATGGATGCTGATTGCAAATTTTGCATTACTGGAATTAATAATGGATACTCGATTTCTCATATCCACATGTTTTTTATCACTATCTGTCGGCTTGTATAATCCTTTTTCATCTTCTCTCGTCATCAATACCTTTATATTATTTTGCTCCAATACATCTTTTAATTTTAATGCAATACTTAAGTTAATATCCTTCTCAAGTGCTTTATTTACACCAACCTTCCCCGGATCAAAACCACCGTGTCCGGCATCAATTGCAATCATTACACTATTCTTTGGCTCCATCATTAACCGAACAGCATCTTTTCCTTGCTGATATAAGACTATTAATATTAATAATGCGAGACATAAACTAGCCAAGTTATAATATTTCTTTTTCATATTGAAACGCCACACATTGTCTATCTCTTAAATATATTCCTAATGCTTACTCTATATTGCAAAAATTCAATATTTAAAATCATTGCTTGGGAATCAACATGAAATATAATCCTGTCACATATATTTCTACATATAGGTGAATTATTAGGTGATATCAGAATGAATAAATTATTAAAATATAAGTCCTTTATAAAAACCATTACACTTGTAGTCGTTTTCACCCTACTTAGCCTCTCCATCATCAACAATCTTATGGAAATCACTTCGGTTTCTTCTATAGAGGATAAAGTATATGTTCCAATCATGATGTACCATCAAATCAAATATAAGGATTTGGGTAAGGATGTAATTAGCCCGGACGAATTTAAAAGTGATTTAAACTATCTAAAAGAGAATAATTATAATACCATTACCATGTCACAACTGATTAACTACGTTTATGACGGTATTGATCTTCCCGATAATCCCATAATTCTTTCCTTCGATGATGGATATCTAACCACCTATAAATATGTCTATCCCTTACTGAAGGAATATGATATGAAAATTGTATTATCCATCGTTGGTAAGAGCACCGACGATTTTACCAAAGTCTTCGATGATAATCTTAATTATGCACATCTATCCTGGGATCAAATACAGGAAATGGAACAATCCGGACACGTTGAAATTCAAAATCACACTTATAACCTTCATTTTGTACGTAATGGCAGATATGGCTGCTATCAGAAGAAGAATGAGAGTCTATCCGAATATGAATCAATTATCACAGAAGATGTTAATGCTTTACAATCAAGAGTCAGGGATATCACAGGCTTTGAGCCGAATACCTTCACCTATCCTTATGGAAAATACAATGATAATACAGAAAGTATTATTAAAAAACTAGGTTTTAAAGCTACACTTTCTTGCACCTACGGCGTAAATGTCATTCGCGTGGAGGATAAGGATGCCCTCTTTGGACTAAAACGTATCTGTCGGTCTCATAATCAAAGCATTCAAAAATTAATCAAAGGTGGTATGGAAACACTAAAATATGTAGAGTAAATAAAAACCACAAAGAACCTGCAATCAAGATATTTATTTTGACGCAGGTTCTTTCCTTTTTTAATTCATGACAAGTGAATTAGTTTGCTAATTCATCTTGTTTATTGCGGTATTACATAACTCTTTGAAGCAATGGGATATTTCGTACCAAATTCCCTCGTATTATACTCATCATTTCTTTGATGATCTGTAAAATCCTTGGTATTTTTTAAGAAGTAATCATATCTTAATACTTGTTTTCCTGTATTCGTAATTGGATCATCCCAGGTTAAATCAATGTTATACCACTTGCCATCCACTTTTACAATGTTCCAGGCATGGGGTTCCCCCTTACCATTACCGACAATAATTCTACTCTCCAACCCTGCATCTACAAACATGCGATAGGCCGCTAAAGCATAGCCTTCACAAACAGAGGATTTCTTAAAGAACAGATCATATGTGGTAGAATTCTGATAGGTGATATCATATTTTGCAAGATTAATAATATAGTCGTGAATCTTCTTAACCTTCTCATAGTCCGAAGCTCCCTCTAGCTTTAACTCTTTTAGTACAGACCCTATCTTATTATCCACCGCTCTCTCCTGTTTTAAAGTAGTCTCATATTTTACATTCAAAGTAAGAGAAGCAGCATCCTGGTCCGTCTCAATTACTGTTCTAGTGCCATCTGGACTAATCTTAACTGTACTGGTGGATCTCCACTGCTGGCTGAATTGGTCAACCAGTAGAGTCAGATAATCTGCATCTTTGGAGGTGTCTGTTGAATCAAGGTTTTTAATAATACTATAGATGGATTTGGAGCTACCAACATCCTTCATTACCCCTCGATTGGTCTTTAGGGTAAAACTTGGATTTCGCGCCATTAAATTCAATCGAACTACATCTAAGAGCTCCTCCTTTGAAGTAAATGTCTTCTTATTAAAATAATTAACCACTTCCGTCGTAATGGGGATCTCTTTACTTTTGTATCCCTTTGTGCTAAAGGATAAGATCCCTTTGTAACCCATTTGGGTATAGTAGGAATCTTGAATATTTTTATAATAGTTATAACCAACAATATATTGTAATGTGGAAGCATGAATAACATAACTTTTGGTAGCACTATCATAATAAAATTTATTAATTGCTGTTTTAACAGAGCCTTTCGCTGTTTTGCTGGAATAATAAGTAAACTCTTTTTTACCACTAATATAGACTATGGATTTACCATTATAAGGATTTGCTATTGTCAGCTTCTTTAAAGCCTTATCATAGGAATAAGTGAGTCCTAATCGTCTACTTGTGGTATACGCTTTCAACATGATATTTTTACTCGGTGAAAGTACGACTAAATCTTGATATAGCTTATAATTATTGTTCTTATCACCAATAATAACACCATACTTTTGCTCTGCTGCTACTGTTTGCATCGGAAGAATCGTAGGAAGTATCAGGGTAAGTAGGATAAGACCAATAAATACTTTTTTAACTAGCTTCAAGTATTACCTCCTTCTATCAATAAATAAGCATTCCTTTTATGTAAATATATAAAGTTAAGCTTTGGAATTATTGTGCTACATTCTAAATATAGTTCAATTTAGATTGAATGTCTATGCTAAAATATGACCATTTATTATACGCTTTTAGGAAATATAAGCCTGCTAAAAGAATGTATGATTGCTAATCTTGAAGGAATATATTATAATTTACCGAAAGTCCCCCTTCTTTATTGGGCTACAACGAGAGAAGGAAACCAAAATATTAAATAGAAAAGAGGAAGAACACATGGCGAACAACAAAAAATCGGGTTCAAAAGAAAAAGTGATAAAGGAATACATAGATTTATTATATATGACCCCCTTAACCATCACCGCAAAGGATATCTCTAACTTATTTGAAGCAAATAAAGATTTCTCCGTACAATTATGGGAGGATATGAATGTCCTTGAGTTAGAACTACCAAATGATAACTCCATAGACTTTGAGCCTTTGGATGTTAATTTAAAAGATCCTTCTGATGCTGCCTTTGTTAAAAATCGTAACATTCAAACAATTTTTGCCCTGGCCCTATGTAAAACAGACCTAGATACTGTTATTCCCCTCTTCAATTTACTTGTTGAAAAATTCCAAGGCTTTGTCTGTGCGGATACAGAGAATTTTAATCCCGTGTATGCCGGTTCTTCAAAAAAGGAATAAAGCACTATCATAGTTTTACAAAGGAGACTGAATATGAATGACAAAAATAAGGCCCTTGCGGCCGCTTTCCCCCACACAATTCCGGTGCTAACCGGCTATCTAGTGCTTGGTACAGCCTATGGGATTCTCATGGATAGTAATGGCTTCTCCCTCTTTTGGGTCTTAATTGCTAGCGTATTTGTATACGCAGGTTCCATGCAATTTGTTGCAGTTGCACTTTTGACTTCCGGTTTTAATCCAATAGGAGCCTTTCTTATGACCATAGCCGTTAATGCCAGACATATCTTCTATGGTGTATCCATGTTAAAGCAGTTTCAAGGGTTGGGAAAATTGAAACCCTATATTATTTTTTCTCTAACCGATGAGACCTTCTCCATCCTATGTTCTGCAGAGGTTCCAAAAGGGATCGACCGAAAATGGTTCTATTTCTTTATTTCTCTCTTAGACCACCTTTATTGGATCGTCGGTTCGCTCCTTGGTGGAGTACTTGGTAGTATAATTCATTTTGACACAAAGGGAATTGATTTTGTACTTACTGCTCTATTTGTAGTAATATTAATCAATCAATGGCAATCCACATCAAATCATATTCCTGCTATCATAGGTATTATAAGTGCAATTCTTTGCCGTCTACTCTTTGCTGCATCTAATTTCATCATACCTACTATGCTAGTTATATTACTCCTCGTGACGGTGTGTCGACCAAAATTGGAAGGAGAGAAAAGGCTATGAATTATACTAACACAGAAATGTTTCTTTTTTTTGGAATTGTTACTTTAGGCACTCTACTAACCCGAGTTCTACCCTTTATCCTCTTTCCGGAAAACAAAGAAATACCAAAGTACATAAAATATCTTGCCGATGTTCTACCTTACACCATTATCGGTATGCTGGTTATCTACTGCCTTAAGGATGTTTCACTTCTATCAAATCCCCATGGGATACCGGAAGCGATTAGTATTTTACTTATTTTCCTACTCCATATATGGAAAAAGAACACCCTCCTTAGTATCGGAGGCGGTGTTCTTTCCTACATGCTCTTAGTTCAATTTATATTTTAATAATTATATAATTTTTTGTATCTTTAATTTATGTTCTTTGGAAAGATCAACAAAGTTATCTCCTGTCTTGATTACGGGTCTGGATAAGGAGAGCTTGTTGATCATAATTACCTCTCCTTCTCGCCCATCGTTTAATCTAACAATATTATGAAGATAGGATTGTACAATGTGTTCCATGAATACCATCAAATATCCGGGATCAAATTTGAGAAATCCATCCCTTTCAAAATTCTCCACCACATCAAAAGGACAGATTGCATTACGGTATCGGCGGTTCGAGGTCATTGCGTCATAGACGTCTGCAATAGCGATAATTTTTGCAAACTTATCAATCTGTTCACTAACAAAACCATTGGGATAGCCACTTCCGTCACATCTTTCATGGTGCATTAAGATAGAATGCTTAATTCGAATATCAATGGGTTGATCCTTCACCACCTGATATCCCTTTATGGTATGGGTTTTTACAATCTTGAATTCTTCCTCTGTAAGCTTTCCGTCTTTGGTTATAATTTCCTCTGGTATTAATAGCTTCCCAATATCATGTAGTAAGCCAGCTGTGGTTAAGGCTCTTATATCCTCTTCGGGTAGTCTTAACCACCCTCCAAATATATTGCAAATTAAAGATACATTGAGAGAATGGACATAGGTTATATCATCATAGTCACGGATTCCATGAAGCATTTCCAAAACATGTGCTCCATTACGACCCTCCTTCAAAATTCTGTCGGTGTTGACCAGAAGCTCATCAATATTAAAATCGCTGGTACCCTTTAAAACATGATCAAAGCTATCTTCTACTTCATTAATCGTATTTACATAGGTCCGATTAAATTTTTTAAATTCCGGTGTGTTTCGTAACAGTTCAATATAAGAGTCTGATGTTTCTACTACTTTTTCTTTTTTATACACCAAAATACCAAAAATATGATAGAGACGAAGCCTGGTAATCATCCTGTCATCTAAAACAGTATCCTTTGAAATGATAAGCTGGTCATTTGAAGAATATATGTCATTTGCTACTGTCATCCCTGCTTTGGCTTGGTCCGTCATAACCCTAACTACATCCATGAAATCCCCCTCTGCTTTCTTCTTTCGTACCTTCTATTTATGTTTATTTCTATAACTCTATTCCAATGATGATCTCTTTAAAATCTTTTCTCTGCCCCATACAGAAAAACTATTTTAATCTTAACTCTACCGGACAGTGATCACTACCTAAAACTTCTGCGTGAATTATACTATCTTCAATACAATCCTTTAAGCGTTCGGAGGTTAGAAAATAATCAATACGCCATCCTACATTCTTCTCTCTCGCCTTAAACATATAAGACCACCAAGTATAAGCATCTACTGCATCCGGATATTTATAACGGAAGGTATCTATAAAACCACTATTTAATAATTGTGTCATCTTCTCCCTCTCCCAAGGTGAAAATCCGGCATTCTTTGTATTTGATTTTGGATTCTTAAGATCTATCTCTTGATGTGCTACATTT
>JAEWEO010000216.1 GCA_023389295.1 Bacillota bacterium | reverse complement strand
AGCTTTAGCTACACGTTTTACTGCATGGACAAATAAAAACCACCTTCCGGATGAGAATATTCAAATCAAACTCTCACTAAGAAAATGGCATTTATTATGAATGAACAATTTTTTTTACACTACCTTCTAATTTTAACGCAACCTACCATTCCCCCAGACTGCATCAATGCTGAGTTCCACCTTTTTCTTTCATATCTACAATAAATTGGAATATCTCTCTTTGATCCTGTACTTGATACTGTAACCGCATTGGGGAGAGCTTTTTATATCCTATTTTGTAAGCCTCGCATCTGCAAAGAGAATCATTCTGTTAGGATCACTAAAATACATACCAGAGTCACCAATGAATTTATTAACCGTTTCGATTTTCAAAATGCTTACTTTACTGACATCAATATTAACATCAATGGGTTCCATACCATTTGCTATTAAATTGATCGTGTATATTAATTGATCATCCCCGTAGAAATTTATTGTCGTTGGTTGAAGATATTCAGGTTCATTTTCTTTTTCCGTAATAATGGTTCCTAATAAGTTTTTATATCCCTTCTTCAGGACATATTCCGTTGTACTACCTACCCTATCGGTATTTTCTTCTCTGTCTTTAAAATAAAGCTTATAACGGATACCCCGTGAATAAGTAACATTATCAACAGTTACATTTTTAAAAGGTTCTATAAAGTTTTTGTCGCCAGTCGATGCGAAACTAAGATATGATTTTTGATCTAAATAATCAAATTTTCTATCTCCGATTTTTACAGTACTGGTCTTAGTGTCCCATACGATATCCTTTCCAATTGCTTTTGCTATGGCTTTCGCCGGTACATATACCGTACCGTTATATACAAAGGACTCTAATACATTTCCTTTTTCATCCTGCGCTTTATATTCTTTGCCATTGATCACGATTTTAATGTTGTTATAGAGCACTTTAATCGTTTTTTCAACTTGCTTACCATATGCCGCAACACCGGAAATTAAAAATATTGCAATGAAGGTTGTTAGTAAGATTATAACTCTTGACCGCATATTCTTCATAAATTAAGTCCTCCACAAATATGTTTTTTATCTTTAAACAAAAATTATACTAATATTATCTATTTAATAAGATCTGTTTCTCACATAAGCAACAATACTTTTTATCAAATCAATTTATAACGACAATTGTTAGTTCAATTCGTGTTTTATTGTCAAGTGATGCATAAATCTTTGTTGTTCCTGCTTTTATCGCCTTAATTTTTCCTGTCGTTGATATGGTGGCTACTGTTTTTTTGGTGGAAAGCCATGTAACTTTTTCATCTTTTGGATCAACAATTGCAGAAAGGTTAAGAGCTTCTCCTTTCTTTAAAGTAATTTTGAATTGGATTGTGGGCTCCTCGGAAGGGGTAAATACATAATAAAGGTTCTTAAAATGAGAATTATCTTGTTTCCCAACTACTTTTAGATAATAAATACCTTCCTCCAATAGCGGTTCATTACCAGCAAGTTGAAAACACATATTATAGCTATAATCACCAACAAGTTTTGCGTTGGAGTCATATAAATAGCCATATGTATATTGCGGACATTCATCATAACGAAATTCAATACGTCCTTTTTCTGGAATAGATATCTTATAATAAATAAAGTTATCTCCATTATTATCTTCTGCAACTAAGGATTCTGAGTAAAGCTCCAGTTCTTCCATGTTAATAGCTTTATCAAACACACTTTCTGCTCCTGCTATTGTTGGTACCATAGTAAACAACATGATAAGTACCATAAGTAATGACATAAATCGTTTTTTCATATTCTACCTCCTAGAATTTTATTGTAGCGCCAAGTCTGACACCCCTTTTTTCTATACTCCTTATATTTCAAGGTATCCATCTTTCTGTAATTAAATAATGTTCCCTTGCTTTTTACCTCCAATTTGCTATATTATTCCATACCAATAGTCCTAACTAAATTTTACTTAATATGTAACTTTATTCAATATGTGCTTGCAATTGTGCCTAGATAAATTATAATATTTATATGGAAATTTTTTGCAATAGGGGGGGCGGAATATGTCTAAGTTCAGTAACAAACTCAAAATGTTGATTGAAGAAAGCGGATTAAAAATATATAAGCTGTCTAAGGAATCAGGGCTTGACCGAACGACTATTCAAAGGGCGATCACCGGCGAACGTCTCCCGAGTGTTGAGTTTGTTGAAACCCTTAGTAATTATTTAAGACTTTCCCCAAATGATAAAGTTGAGCTACAAGAGCTTTACTCTATGAGCAAAATTGGTGATAAGGTTTATGAACAAAGAAAATACATAAAGAAAATGATTGAGCAAATTGCATCAATTCGTACGGTAGCCGGCAATACCCTTGGTGACAAAAAACTTTCAATCACCGGGAAAATCAACGATGATAGCGCCGTATTTGAAGGGCAGTATATCATTAACAATTTGATTCGATCTGTTTTAGAGGATGAAGTAATTAATCATTCCTCTCCCAAAATAGATCTAACAGTACCCTTTAAGTACAGCTTTTTATATGATTTACTATATCAGCTTTACTTAGAAGCATGCGGTAAGATTAACATAAGAAACATCGTACGCTTAAATAAAAATCCCCACAGTTCGCAATCCTCTAATTATAATCTTGAAATATTATCTCACGTAATGCCTTTTACATTTTCAGCTGGAAATGGATACGATCCTTATTATTACTACGATAACTTTGATTCTTCGAAAGACATTACTCTATTAATGCCATTTCATATTATCACAAGTAAACGTGTCATAAACATTTCTTCTGACTTTAAAACGGCTGTTTTATATAATAACCCAGACATTGTAACTATTTATCAAGAAAAATTTGATCATGCCATTGCGATATCAGCACCATTAATTTCACAACACTTAAACTGCGATGATATGCTACAGTCATATCTGAAGGCTTATCATAATTTCGGTGCAGTTTCCCATGTCTTGGAGCCCCAGCCTTGTTTCGCCTGGTATTACACCGATGACTTAATAGAAAAGCATTTAAGATCAGAGGTAGAAAACCGTGATGAGGTATTAAAGCTTTTAATTTGTTATTATGCAAATCATAAAGCTAGCAACAAAAGACCGATCTCTATTTTTTCTATAGATGGACTATATGATTTTGCTCATACCGGAATTTTAGCGGATCTCCCGACCCCATTTGCGCTTCCCTTTTCTGTAGAAGAAAGAATCACATTATTAAATAAGCTTAAACATGAAATATCAAACGGCAATTATGAAGTTTATGCCGCCGACCCTTCAAAACTCCAAATTCCAATATGCTCAATTCAAATATTTCATACGAAAGGAATGGATCTGTATTCTTCGAATAATAATGGAATGATATCGTCCTCTGTAATAGAAGAAAAGAGCATCACCGAAGCCTTTTATGATTTCTTTGAAAGCCTGCCAGGTAGTAGCTTAGTTCATACGAAAGATGAGACGATAAAGATCATAGATAGCGCAATCGAACGGTGCAAAGCGAACTATGTATAGGAGCAATAACTAAAACAGCAGTTTCTCCAACCTGGAGAAACTGCTGTTTTATGTTACATATCTAATAGATAATTTCTGATAGAATCTAGTCTTTAACTAACGTTTCATCGATAATGAAATCATATCACCGTAAACGGGAGTAGGCATGCCAAATCCCCCGGAAACATCCACAATTTGTCCTGTCGTATACGCAGAATCATCACTCGCAAAATAAGCTACTGTTCCGGCAATTTCCTCCGGGGTTCCCATACGTTTTATTGGTGTATGTTTTAAGAAAAATTCTTTGAATTCTTCCGTTAAATTAGCAGTAACCGCATCGGTTGCTGTCATTCCAGGAAGTACTGCATTACATCTGATATTATCCCTTGCACATTGAGTAGCGATTAATTTGGTTAAATAATTGATCGATGCTTTACTGGTTCCATAAGCTATTTGAGAGATATCAGGGATAATTCCACCAATGGATGAGATATTAATAATACTTCCTCCACCATTTGCTGCCATATGTGGAATTACTGCTTGTGCTGTTAAAAATACACTAGCCAAGTTTAAATCTATGGTGTTGATAAAATCCTCATAATTCGTTGATTTAATATCTAAATCAACGTTCGGATTAGATGTCCCAAAATTATTTACTAATACATCAATACGTCCTTCTGCTTTCACAACTTCTTCTATCATTGTTTTATAACTATCTTTGACCGTTGCATCATTATAAACAACTTTAACCTTAGCTCCCTTACTATGAAGCTCATCGGCAATCTCCTTAGCGCGTTCTAAATTTCTTGCACCCATATATACTACTGCACCTTCGTCAGCACACCTTTTGACACACGCTAGTCCAATTCCTCTTGTGGATGCTGTAACTAATACAACCTTGTTCTCAAGTCTCATAGAATATCCTCCTTATTTATAGTCGTATCATCTATAAATTTTGTACTTAGTACTTCGAAATAGTATAACTTTTTTTTCAAAAAATCAACCGTTATATATCGAAAGTTTTTTACTTTAGGCATTCCTAAATCCTTTATACCGCTTGAGTTTGATCCTGGTGAAGCCATGCAGATAGACTGGGGTGAAGCCACTGTTAATCTAAAAGGTAATAAAACAAAGCTTAACCTGTTTTGTGCCAGACTTTGTTGTAGTTGCAGCATGTTTGTTATGGCATTTATGCATCAGAACGAAGAATCGTTCTTGGAAGGACAACAGAAAGCCTTTGAATACTTCGGAGGTGTTCCTCACAAGGTTATCTTTGATAATGCTAAGGTAGCTGTGAAAGAAAGTTTCGGTAAATATGCGGTAATGCAGAATGCCTATAAGGCTTTTAGTGCTCATTACACATTTGATGCTTTGTTCTGCAATGTCTCCAGTAGTAATGAAAAAGGATTAGTTGAAAACCTTGTTGGATTTTCAAGAAGAAACTTACTTGCTCCAGTTCCACATTTGGCTAATCTATCAGAATTAAATCTGTATTTACTTAATGGCTGTAATAAATATAAAGAACATGAAATTCCTGGTCGAGAAGGTACAGTTGGTCTTCGGCTTAGACAAGAATCAAGTTACTTTTATACGCTTCCTAAGTATTGTTTTGACACAAGTAAAACTGTTATTGCAAAGGTTAATGAGTATTCAACAGTTCGTTTTGACAAGAATAATTATTCTGTTCCAGCTGATCTCTTTTGAAAGTCTATATCACAACAAAACTGTAGCAACCTATGTGAGGCTTTATGGTAGTGGCAATTCAACAAGTTATACACTTGAACATTACATGCCATTACTTGAGCGTAAACCAAGGTCAGTATTCCATGCTAACCTGTCAGACAAGTGATTCAAAAGGACTTATTAGAATGGGGAATGAAATTCCCTAATGCTAATAGAGATACGGTCAAGCTCCTCAGACTATGCCTCGATTATAGTGTAGATAGAATACTAAATATTAAAAACCAGATTCCATACACGATGCAACCTACGAAAGACCTCGTTCGTAACTATCTTCGTCACATCAAAGCCGCTAAATATCCATATGTTAAAACGATTGATGAGTATGATTTATCTAAGGTAATATCTAACCGTTCAAAAAAGGAAGTATCATAATAACCACGAACCTTGAATTTTCTAAATGAACAGAATTATTTGATAATCCTACCATGGTTTCAGCATTAGTTGACCGTATAACATTTAGATCACATGTAT
>JAEWEO010000215.1 GCA_023389295.1 Bacillota bacterium | reverse complement strand
GCTTTTGCGTGCGGTTTGTAAGGAACTCCAACTCCACCGGAGAGATTGATAAATTTAATTTTTACACCGGTTTTCTCACTAACTTCAACTGCCAATTCAAATAATATTGCTGCTAAGGTCGGATAATATTCATTGGATACTGTATTACTAGCAAGAAAAGAATGAATACCAAAGTTCTTTACACCCTTTTCTTTTAATTTCTTAAATCCGTCAATTAATTGTTCCTTTGTAAAGCCATATTTTGCATCTCCGGGATTATCCATAATTCCATTGGAAGTCTTAAATACACCACCCGGATTATAACGACAGCAAATCGTTTCAGGTATACTTGCAACTCTTTCTAAGAAATCAATATGCGTATAATCATCCAAATTAATGATAGCATTTAATTCTCTTGCCTTCACAAAATCCTCCGGAGGCGTTGCATTTGAGGAAAACATGATATTATCACCGGTAATTTGAAGAGTCTCTGCCATCATAAGCTCCGTCATAGAGGAGCAGTCCACGCCACAGCCTTCTTCTTTCAATATATTGATGATATAAGGATTTGGTGTAGCTTTTACAGCAAAATACTCCTTAAAACCCTTATTCCATGCAAATGCTTTATTTAATTGTCTGGCATTCTCCCGAATACCTTTTTCGTCATAAATATGAAAGGGGGTTGGATATTTTTTTGTAATTTCCAATAGTTGTTCACGAGTAACAAATGGTTTTTTCATAAAGAACCTCCTATACAATTAGCAAGCCAAATCACTTGTCCTAGATTTAATTTGAATTGAATTTCTTTGCAACTTCTCCTAACTTACGGGAGTGAAAAAATTCTCCCCCTGTCGCTTGGCTTCAAGGGGGCAAATAGTTCATCAAATAATTGTTCCCATTATACATCATCCTACGTATTTTTCAATATATTTTTCAAATCTTTCATAAATTATCCTCTATTTGTTTATAGTATTTTAATTTTCAGCCAAATTGCTTAAAAGAGATACTGGGAACAGCTTAATTTCTCGCAATTCCCAATCCTAGTTCGAACGTATGATTGCAAAATTACTGGAAATCTTCCTCAACTTATGTTATAATCCAACTTGAATGCTGGGAAATCAATCATTATCCCAGCTTATCATTATTATTCAGAAGGGGTTTTCATTCATGGAACAATATAGCGGAAGCCAGATTGTGGTTTTAGAAGGACTCGAGGCTGTAAGAAAGCGTCCCGGTATGTACATAGGAAGTACCGGTCCCAGAGGTTTACATCACCTTATTTGGGAAATCGTTGATAACGGAATTGATGAGCATCTTGCAGGATTTTGTACAAAAATAGATATAACTTTATTAAAAGATGGTGGTATAGAAATATGTGACAATGGGCGAGGGGTTCCTGTTGATCTTCATCCCACCAAGAAAATACCAACGGTGCGCGTGGTTTATACTATATTGCATGCCGGTGGAAAATTCGGTGGTTCAGTCTACAAAGTATCCGGAGGTCTTCACGGTGTAGGTGCTTCGGTTGTAAATGCCCTCTCAAGACGTATGATTATTGAAGTAAGAAGAGATGGAAAAATATATCGTGATGAGTATGTAAACGGTGGACATCCTGTTGTTGAATTAGAGGATGGTTTACTCCCTGTCGTTGGCAAATGTAATAAATCCGATACTGGTACGAAGGTTACCTTCTACCCGGATGATACTATCTTTGAAACTGTAGAATTTAAAGCAGATGTCATTCAAAAAAAATTAAAAGAAATAGCATTTCTAAATAAAAACATTCTAATTAATTTCACCGATCAAATCTCAGGCATAACAAAGTCATATCAAGAAGAATATGGTATCAAGAGTTTCGTATCCTATCTAACCCGTGATTTGACACCACTACATGAGGAACCCATTTATCTGGAGGGTAAAAGTGGTGATATTGAGGTGGAAATAGCTTTTCAATACACAGATAGCTTCTCTGAACAGATTAATGCCTATTGCAACCGGATCAACGTTGTAGACGGTGGTACTTTGGTCACCGGTTTTAAGACAGGTCTGACGCGTATTATGAACCAATATGCCAGAGAATTAAATGTTTTAAAGGAAAAAGATGAGAATTTTGATGGTAAAGATATCCGTAACGGGTTAGTAGCTATCGTTTCCATTAAACATCCGGATCCTCAATTTGAAGGACAGACTAAGACAAAGCTTGGTAATACCGATGCAAAAAGTGCGGTGGAAGAAGTTTTTTCCGCCGAATCACAGCGCTGGTTTGATAAGAATGTTGAGGTCCTTCGTACCATTCTAGATAATTCATTAAAGTCCTTTAATGCAAGACGTGCTAGTGATAAGGCTAGAACTGCTGTACTAAAGCAGCTGAACGAAGTTGATACCAGAAGTAAGCTAGCCTCCTGTTCCTCTAAAAAACCGGAGGAATGCGAAATATATATTGTAGAGGGTGATTCCGCAGGTGGTACCGTAAAAACTGCAAGAAACAGAAGGACCCAGGCGGTTCTGCCCCTACGCGGTAAAATCTTAAACGTAGAGAAGGCGTCACTTGAGAAAATACTGGTCAATAATGAAATCAAATCCATGATTGCTACTTTTGGCTGTGGTATTGGTGACGATTTTGATCTTTCAAAGCTTCGTTATGATAAGATTATCATCCTCACCGATGCCGATGTTGACGGTGCTCATATCAGCACTCTACTTCTCACCTTCTTCTATCGTTTCATGCCACAACTTATTAACGAGGGAAAAATCTATCGAGGATTGCCCCCTCTCTATAAAGTCGAATATGAGACAACCATAAAGGGCAAAAAGGCAAAGAAGAGTCAATATTTATTTAATGACTTTGAACTAGATAAGTTTAGAAAAATAGAGGGTAATAAAATCATTAATTTGCAACGATACAAAGGTCTTGGTGAAATGGATGCACATCAGCTTTGGGAAACCACGTTAGATCCTGAAACTAGAATTCTGGCTCAGATATCCATTACCGATACGGTGGAGGCTGATGAGATTACTTCTATGTTAATGAGTAGCAACGTCCCCCCTCGTCGCAATTTCATCATGGAAGAAGCGAAGTACGCAAAACTTGATATTTAAAGGGAGGATAATTTACGATGAAAAAAGATACTGATCAAATCATCCAAATGGATTTTTCCGAAGAGATGAAGAACAGCTACCGTGATTACGCTATGAGCGTAATCATTTCCAGAGCGCTACCGGATGTCCGAGACGGATTAAAGCCGGTACAACGAAGAATTCTCTATTCTATGATAGAGCTTGGATTAGAACCTTCTAAGCCTCATAGAAAGAGTGCTCGTATCGTTGGTGATACCATGGGTAAATATCATCCTCATGGTGATACCTCCATTTATGATGCTCTCGTTCGTATGACAGAGGATTACTCCCTCATGGTTCCCCTTGTAGATGGACATGGTAATTTTGGTTCCATCGATGGAGATGGTGCTGCTGCCATGCGTTATACGGAGGCAAGGTTATCCTCCGGTGCTATGGCATTACTTGACCATTTGGAGAAAGGTTTAATTGACTTTGCTCCTAACTTTGATGATAGTGAAAAAGAACCCACCGTCCTTCCGGCTATGATCCCCAATCTATTAATTAACGGAACCACAGGAATCGCCGTAGGTATGGCAACCAATATACCGCCCCATAACCCGGATGAAGTAATCGATGGTGTTATTGCATATATGGACAATCCTAACATTAGCATCAGCCGACTGATGGATTATATTCCTGCACCTGACTTCCCTACCGGTGGAATTATTACCAACAAAGATGATCTCATAGCCCTCTATGAGACCGGTGAAGGTAAGATTAAAATTCGTTGTAAAGTGGAAATAGAAAACGGTGACAATGGAAGAAAAAATATTGTCATAACCGAAATTCCTTATACCATTGCGGGTAATAAAACAAAGTTAGTAGAAGCTCTTGCTACTTTAATGAAGGATAAAGTCTTTGATGAAATCTATGATGTTAGAGATGAATCCTCAAAGGAAGGTATTCGTGTTGTTATTGAGGTGAAAAAAGACCGTGATCTTGATAATTTGTTAAATGGTTTGTATAAGAAGACATCGATGGAAGATACTTATTCAGCTAATCTTCTAGCGGTTAAAAACCAGCAACCCATTGTGTTCAATCTCAAATCCATCCTAAGTGAATTTGTGGATTTCCAAGTGGAGCTCTACACCAAAGAATATAACTATCTTTTGGATAAGGCAATCAAACGTCAGGAAATCGTTGGTGGTTTAATTAGGGCAACGGATGTAATCGACTTAATCATTGAAATCTTAAGAGGAAGTTCATCCATCAAGCAGGCAAAAAACTGCCTCATGGAAGGTAATGTCGAAGGGATAAAATTTAAATCTGCAAAATCCGAAAAAGAAGCAAAGACGTTTAATTTTACAGAACGTCAAGCCGATGCTATCCTCACCATGCAATTAAGCAAATTAATTGGACTAGAGATACTCAAACTACACGAGGAAGACGAAGCCCTTACCAAATCTATTGAGGAGTATCGCAGGATACTGGGAGATTCAAAGGAGCTATATAAAATTATCAAATCCCGCCTCAGAGAATACAAGAAACTATTCCATACCCCAAGAAGAACCATGCTTGCTAATACCGTTATCGTAGATTATGTAGAAGAAGTTAAAATCGAAGATATTTATGTATTAATCGACCGTTTCGGATATACCAAATCCATTGATACAGCTAGTTACAGTAGGGCTTCGGAAGAGAATTTGAAGGAATATGTTCACATCGTTATGATGAAAAATACAGACCGTCTCTGCATCTTTACCGCGGAAGGTAATATGTATCAGGTAAAGGCAGAACATATCCCAAGATGCAAGATGAAGGACAAAGGGGTACTTATTCATACCCTTTGTAAATTAGATAAAGAAAATGTAATTCTTTACACCTCCTTCGAACAGCTATTTGAATCACAATTATTATTTACCACAAAACTAGGCTTCATCAAACAAGTTTCTGGTGCTGAATTTGAAACAAGCCGATCTCAGATTAATGCAACAAAACTGGAAGAAAACGATGAAGTAATTTCCATTCATCTCATGTCAGCAAGTGAAGTACTATCCGGTAACCTTAAGGTTATTGTCTTGACAGAGAAAGGATTGTCTCTTGGTTTCCCTCTGGGAGAAGTAAGTGAACTTAAGAAAACTAGTCGAGGAGTGAAAGCAATTACCCTAGAGAAAAATGATACCGTATGTTTTGCAATGGCACTTAATCAAAATGAGGAAACCTTTAAGTACAATGATAAAACCTTAAATGCTAAGAAAGTACGTAACCGCAAACGTGGTGATAAAGGACAAAAAGCTACTTTGTCCTAATTGAATGCTTCCTTAAGATTTGAGTAGTATCATACGCCAATTTGCACTAATTGACGAAGCCGGATTTACCTAGTGGCTTTTGACACCCTACTGTTTCTTAAGTAATTTAGGCTATAAGAACCCCATAACTTTTGACAGATCAAAAGTTATGGGGTTCTGTTATTCATGACCAGTAATTCTATTGCTTACTAATTAATGATATTTCTTTAGAAGCTTATTTATGAAGTTGACTAGAAAATTCTTTCATAACTGCTTGAACTTCCTCAATCTTATCCGGCTTTAACATCCCAATAAGCTTAGGAATAAATTGAATCATATCATTCTGAGTAAAATTACCCTCATCTTGCTTTTTAAAGTTGTATTCTAGTAGTTTTTTTGCTTCCTCTACCTGATTCTCTTCAACTCTCTCAATGATAAATTGATAGAAACGTTCTTGCCCCTGATTCATATTTTATTGCCTCCTTTGTTAATATAAATGACGTTAGATACGTACATCTCTAACTACTATAAGCTTATCATTACTATTTTTTTATGCATACCCAGTTCAAAAATGTCAGTATCGCAGGAATTTTATAAATCATACGTTAAAAAATAGGAATACTATAAAGTATAGTATCCCTAGAATAATATGGACTATTTATCCGATCAAATTTTTATTCATAACAAATGAATTGGCTTGCTAATATATCTTGTTTCTAATTTAGTTCTCTTGACCATAAGTTGCATTTGCACCATGTTTTCTATAATAGTGCTTATCTAATAGGTATTGAGATACCGATGAGGCATTAGGATTTAACGTAAGTGTCTTATATGCCATCTCTGCTACTTTATCAAGAACAACTGCATTATGTACTGAATCTGAAGGATTTTTGCCCCATGCAAAAGGTCCATGATTTTTAACCAGAATTCCCGGCATACTCAAAGCATCTATCTCTCCAAGAGTTTCAATGATAACTTTACCGGTGTTTAATTCGTAGGCTTCTTCTATCTCTTCCTTCGTTAGCTCACGGGTACATAGAACATTGCCATAGAAGTAATCTGCATGAGTGGTTCCTAATGCCGGTATAGACATTCCCGCCTGTGCAAAGGTTACTGCCCATGTGGAATGGGTATGAACTACCCCACCAATATCCGGATACGTTTTATACAGAATTAAATGTGTTGCTGTATCTGAAGATGGTTTATAACGTCCTTCTACTACATTCCCGTCCATATCTAAAACCACCATATCGTCGGCCTTCATTGTATCATAATCTACACCACTTGGCTTAATGACTACCAGCTGTTTTTCCCGGTCAATACCGCTAACATTGCCCCAAGTATAGATAACCATACCTTTTCTTTGTAGCTCCATGTTTGCTTCATATACTTCAAGTTTTAATTGTTCTAGCAATTGGCTCTCCTCCAATACAAAATATTTACTAATTACAATATAAGCGAAGGTCAGCTTGTTTGCAATACTTTATATAATTTTTCGCTCTAACAGATCCGTAGTACGTTTAATACTTTCTTTGGTTTTGGTAAAATCATAATTTAAGAAGGAATTTGGCTCTTTTGTTTTATTTGTATTCTTGTAATCCGAATTTTTAAGTAATACTTCCAATTGTTCTGATAATTCAACAAGCCTTGCAATATAGATATTTAAATGTTCCTCAAGATAATTATAATTATCATTTAACAAAGCCAATTCTAAATCATAGGTCTCATTAGAAAGTTCAATTGCTCCAATATTACCAAGCATTTTCCTAAGAGTCTGAGTTATCGTACGTAGTCCTTCATACTCGTTGTTGAGATTCATGGATTGCAGAATTGGAAGCTTTGATTTAATACTCTTAAGGATAGCCCATAGAGATTTTGTATAATTGTCCAGATTGCCCAGAAAATACCGAAGGCCAATACTAAAATCTATCTCAGGCAAGTTATCAAACGAAGCCCTGGTTAATTCTCTTCCCATAGTTACATCTCCTTTGTGCCAATGCCATTGTAAATATGCACCATATATTGTAACAATAGGTAAATTCTATCATGATATAGTAAATTTGTAAATAATATTTTTCGTTATCTACTATGTAATAGATTGGAGATATCAGGCTTATACTAATTTAACTACTCACTTATTACTAGATTTTTATAAAAACCGATATGTTCATTATTGATATCGGACAAAACTAATTTTTGGACTAGCATATTTATAAAAAATGTTGTATTATGTATCTACATTTTTAATAAATGAACGTGTGTGCCATACATTGGATTTATAGGAGGTTAACAAGTGGAAAAAGAAATGGTTATTGTACTTGACTTTGGTGGTCAGTATAATCAGTTAATTGCTAGAAGAGTTAGAGAATGTAATGTATATTGTGAGGTTCTGCCCCACACTACAAGCCTTGAACGTATAAAGGAAATTGCACCAAAAGGTATTATTTTTACTGGTGGTCCTTCCAGTGTATATGACCCCGAAGCTCCCAGCTGTGATCCTGGGATTTTTTCTTTAGGAATTCCTGTTCTTGGCATCTGCTATGGTTGTCAGCTGATGACTCATCTCTTAGATGGTGGTAAAGTATCCAAGGCTCCCGTAAGAGAATACGGACGTACGGAGGTCAACGTAACTACAACATCAAAGTTATTCCATGAGGTTTCAGAGAACACCATTTGTTGGATGAGTCATACTGACTATATAGAGACACCGGCTACCGGCTTCTCCATTATTGCTAAGTCTGATTCCTGTCCTATTGCTGCGATTGAAGATAAAGAAAGAAATCTATATGGTGTTCAGTTCCATCCTGAGGTTAACCACACACAGGAAGGCACCAAAATGCTTCATAACTTCTTATTTGAAATATGCCATTGTGCCGGTGACTGGGTAATGTCCTCCTTTGCGGAAGAAATGGTTGCTTCCCTCAAGGAAAAGATTGGCGACAAGAAAGTACTTTGTGCACTTTCCGGAGGTGTAGACTCTTCCGTAGCAGCTGTTATGATTAGTAAGGCAGTCGGCAAGCAACTGACCTGTATTTTCGTAGATCATGGCCTATTACGTAAGAATGAAGGTGATGAAGTTGAGCAAATCTTCACTACCCAGTTTGATGTTAATTTCGTTCGTGTTAATGCACAACAACGTTTCTATGATAAATTAGCTGGTGTATCGGATCCTGAAACAAAGAGAAAAATTATTGGCGAGGAATTCATCCGAGTATTTGAAGAAGAAGCTAAGAAAATCGGCACCGTTGATTTCCTTGTACAAGGAACCATCTATCCGGACGTAATTGAAAGCGGACTTGGTAAATCAGCCGTAATTAAGAGCCATCACAACGTAGGTGGTCTACCTGACTATGTTGATTTTAAAGAAATTATCGAACCTCTAAGAAACCTATTTAAGGATGAGGTAAGAAAAGCCGGTCTTGAGCTTGGTATTCCGGAGAAATTAGTATTTAGACAGCCCTTCCCAGGACCTGGTCTTGCCATCCGAATCATCGGAGATATTACTCCTGAGAAGGTAACCATTCTTCAGGAGGCTGATTATATCTACCGTGAAGAAATAGCAAAAGCCGGATTAGACCGAAGCATCGGACAGTATTTTGCAGTACTGACTAATCTTCGCTCCGTTGGTGTTATGGGTGATGAAAGAACCTATGATTACACCGTGGCACTTAGAGCTGTTACAACCACAGACTTCATGACTGCAGAGTTTGCAGAACTTCCTTGGGATTTACTTGGTAAGATTTCCAATCGAATTGTAAATGAAGTAAAACATGTTAATCGAATCTGCTACGATATCACCGGTAAACCGCCGGCAACGATTGAGTGGGAATAATAAGAAGAAACGCTACACCCCAGTAAAATTAAGGGTTGTAGCGTTATTTTTTTGCTCTGGTCTCTGAGGCATGTAGTTAGGGGGAAATCCCCTAAAACCCTTGAAATATTAAAGTGAGTGCACAAAATACTATCACTAGGCAATTTTGATGGAGTTTTTTCTATCACATATTTTTGCAAATTATTTGAAAAGTAGTGGTATTATTAAAACTTGTACGGTATAATATTGTACAAGTGATAAAACAATGAAGTTTAATCATGCAAGTGCAAATTTGAGCACAAAGTGAGGAAAAATATGAGCGAAAAAGGTTATGTTCCACCATATACAATATCAGATAAGACAGTAAATTTAATTTCTTCTATTACTGAAATAATAACCAGAATCACAATAAATGATAATATGAGTAATAACCCAAGACTTAGACGCGATAATCGTATTCGTACGATTCATGCCTCGTTAGCAATTGAAAATAATTCCTTATCTTTGAATCAGGTAACCGATATTATCAATGGGAAAAAGATTCTTGGAGCACCAGACGAAATATGCGAGGTAAAGAATGCTTTTGAAGCATATAATAGGCTGTTGGAAATGAATCCATATTCCATTAAGGATATGCTTCTAGCACATAAAGAGTTGATGAATGAATTGACGAAAGAGGCTGGAACATTTCGAAGTAGTGGTGTGGGTGTATTTGCTGGAGAACAATTAGTTCATATGGCTCCACCCGCAAATCAAGTTCCACATCTGATTAAAGAATTGGTAGATTGGGCAAAAAAAGCAGAAGTTCATCCACTTATAAAAAGTTGTGTATTTCATTATGAATTTGAATTTATTCATCCATTTGCAGATGGTAATGGACGAATGGGACGAATGTGGCAGACACTATTGCTGTATAAATGGAAAACGCTGTTTGGTTGGCTTCCAATAGAAACATTAATCAGGGAACGGCAAGATGAGTATTATAAAGTACTTGGCGAATGTGATCATAGTGCTGATTCAGGGAAATTTGTAGAGTTTCTGCTAAAAACCATCTATGATGCATTATATGAAATTGCAGGTACCGAACAAGTTGGAGAACAAGTTACCGAACAAGTTGAAAGATTGTTAGATGCTATTGGTGATAAAGAATATTCAACGAAAGAACTTATGGAATTACTTGGGTTAAAGCATAGACCGACTTTTAGAGATAATTATTTGTTGCCAGCTTTGGAACTTGGGTTGATTGAGATGACGGTGCCGGATAAGCCGAATAGTAGTAAGCAAAAATATAGAAAAGCTAAGGATATTCCTCCAGCTATGCCAGACAAATAGAATAAGTAAAATGATTCTAAGCTCTGAGTGGGAATAAGAACATAAGAAAAAGCCTACAATCCCAATATCTTAAAGGATTGTAGGCTTTATTTTTATATCCATTCTTTGAACCATTTCATATATTGCTTTTTAATGAATTGCGTAGATAAGCAATATCCTAGTAATAGTAGAATTAACCAGGGGATAAACTTTATAGGAAGTCTATGCATATCAAGTCCTATTGCAAAGTCCGTGAAGCCGGTAATAAGAGCAACTATTGCAACAATAGCAGTTGAAATATATAAAGACAAGGACGGATGACTTTGCAGGAACGGAACTTTTGCGGTTCTTATCATATGCATAACCAGAACCTGTGATATCGTTCCAAAAACAAACCAGCCACATTGAAATAGTGGAGCCATTCTAGTTGTATTGGCCCCAAGGATCCACCACATTACTGCGAAACATAAAACATCAAAGAGTGAACTAAGTGGCCCCATTACTTTCATAAAGGCCTTGATGGACTTTGTCTCCCATCTTCTTGGTATTCTAATGTATTCTTTATCAACATTATCAAAAGGCATACCCATTTGGGAAAAATCACACAGTAAATTCTGAGTTAAAATCTGCACCGGTATCATTGGCATGAATGGAAGAAAAATACTAGCTATAACTACTGAAATCATATTTCCAAAATTACCACTTGCCGCCATTTTAATATATTTCATTATATTTCCGAATGTTTTACGTCCCTCTATTACACCTTCTTCAAGTACCATTAAATCTTTTTTCAATAAAATAATGTCCGCTGTTTCTTTGGCAATATCCACAGCACTATCGACAGAAATACCGACATCTGCTTGATAAATTGGTGGAGCATCATTAATACCGTCCCCCATATATCCAACCGTATGCCCTCTCTCTTGAAAAGCTCTGACTACACGTTCTTTTTGCGAAGGTGACAGCTTTGAAAACAAACTGCATTTTTCAACCACTTTCATAAGGGTCTCATCATCCATTGCTTCAACATCCTTGCCCGTGAGACTATTAGAAACATCAACTCCTACCTTATTGCACACCTTAATAGCAACCCCTTCACTATCACCGGTTAGTACAACAGTACGAACGCCATGTTCTTTTAATGCTGTTATCGCAGCTTTCGCACTTTCTTTCGGTGGATCAAGAAATCCAATAAATCCAATCAACACCATGTTGCTTTCATCCGTTACGCTAAAGGTATTCGTATCGGGAACTTCGTTCTTCTGAGCGACTGCAATCATACGAAGTCCATCCATATTGTGTTTCTCATAGACCTCAAGTGCATTCTTTTTATATTCCTCTGTAAGCGGATAAATCTTTCCATCTATCTCTATAAAAGAGGAAATCGCTATCATCTCTTCTACAGCACCTTTGGTAATAAGCTGACGTTTACCCTCTTCGTTTTCTAAAACCACACTCATTCTGCGGCGTGCAAAATCAAATGGGATTTCATCTACTCGAGTATAACTTTGCAAAATATCCTCTAGTCCATATTCTTTCGCTCTATGGATGATTGCCAAATCAATGAGGTTTTTAAGACCGGTTTGAAAATAACTGTTCAAAAATGCATGACGTAGAATACGAGGATCATCATCACCCTCAACATTCATATATTTTTCAAGAATTATTTTATCTTCCGTTAATGTACCTGTTTTATCCGTACATAAAATATCCATTTCTCCAAAGGTTTGTATCGCTCCCAAACTCTTAACGATTACCTTATGCTTTGACATAGAAACAGCACCTTTGGCTAAAGTCGAGGTCATGATAACCGGCAGCATTTCGGGAGTTAGTCCCACAGCGATTGCCACCGCAAAAAACAAAGCTCCTATCCAGTCTTGTTTCGTAATACCATTAATAATAAATATGATAGGCACCATAATTAACATTAGTTTGATCAGCAATCGACTCACGGAGTCTACACCGCGTTCAAAGCTGTTTTTTGCACGATCTCCGGAAAGTGATTTTGCCATAGATCCAAAATAAGTATCATTTCCAATGGCTAAGACAATTGCCGTAGCACTACCACTAATGACGTTGGTTCCCATGAAACCAATATTTTGCAGATCGGTAATCGCATCCGAATTATTGTTGCTATAACTGAATTTTTCAATAGGATTTGACTCTCCCGTTAATGCAGCCTGAGAAATAAAGGTATCTTTTGTTGTAATAAACCGAACATCTGCCGGAATCATGTCACCCGCAGAGAGCTTAATTATATCTCCTCTAACGATCTCATCGATTGGTACTTCAATAAGCTTACCACTTCGCCAAACATCAGCTTTATTACTTATCATTTTGGATAGCTTCTCTGCAGCTGCGTTAGAACGTTCACTTTGAACAAAAGCAACTAAACTAGAAATGATAATTAAACCAAGTAATATAATAATCGTTAAATAGTCCCGTTTCTCGGAGAACACAACATCCGTAAAAAAGGTTATCATCGCTATGATAAAAAGCACAATATTAAATGGGTTGATGAGTGATTCGTAGAGCCTATGAAGAGAAGTGTTTTTATGTCCTGTCGTAATAATATTTTGTCCAAATTCATTACTCGCTTCTTTCGCTTCCTCCATGGTAAGTCCCTCTGCATGGGAATGCGATAAAAAATAAAGCTCATCAAAATCAATGAAAGCAAACTTTCGAAGCTTTGATTCACTATCACTACTCTTTTGGTTATATGGTTTTCTGTTTTCTAATCTAAAGATTTTCATTGCCATCCGTCCTTTCATACAGTAAAGATTTTAACATAATAAACACCAAAGAAGGCAAAAAATGCCGCCCAAAATAGGCGACATAGAATTAGTATTAGAATCCATTTATAAGAAACAAGATGAATTAGCAAGCTAATTCACTTATCATGAATAAAAATCGAAAGATTAAACTATTCTGATTACCGATATTTTGGTTCGTGCAGCATATTTAGTTACGCCATTGGCATATGTCTTACTTTGAGCATGTTCGTCCATTTCTTCACTCCCTTAAATAGTTACTTATAAGGTACCATACTTCAAAGGACAATGTCAATGTATACTCAAATCATATGTAAATCCTACCCATTAATTCCAATCTAATCTTATTCTATCGTTTCATAAACCCCCCTAGAAATGACACATTTCTTGTAGGCATTATAACTTATTTTATATCACATGCTTCAAGTACAAAAGAAATGCATCCATATCCATCTACATCCATATAATAAGAATATTTTGGAATTATTATTGACAAACGATAATTTAGCGCGTATTATTATCGTAAAACAATAATTGAAAAGGATTGATATCATGAAGAATCAGAAAGTACTTTTATTACCCATCGGTGTGATTTCTATTATTTTAGCAATCATCATGTTCTTTTTTGCAAAGATAGACTCTCCACTCTTTCTTTTTGTAGTTCCCTTTGATTTAATCGGAACAGGACTACGTTACTTATCCTTAAGTTCAGGGATAGGTAATATCATTGCTATTCTTCTTTATACGTTACTATCTATGTTACCCATCGTTTACTTGGTAATTAGAAAAAGTAAAAAGGGGTTGAAACGAATTGATTTTTTACTTTTCTTTTTAAGTACTTACCTATTCTATATGCTTTACCAATTTATCAATCCCGGTCTAATGCTTAATCAAGCTCCGGAATTGTTAGCAGACGAATCCATGATTCCAATGATTAAGCTTTCTTATTCCCTCACTTTCTTCAGTCTTATCGTTGGTTATTTCTTATGTAGTATGGTCGGCCATCTGAAATCAGAAAGAACGATGGATAAATTTCAATACCTATGTATTAGATTAAAATATATATTACTAATAGTTACTGTGATCTATATCTTTATCTTTGGATATTTTATGGTATTTCAGATGTTACAGGATATTTCACGTTACATGGAGAAGAACACCGTTACTACTTTCCTTAATTTTTTCTTTCTAGTTGTATCCTACCTACTAGAAGGAATTCCCAGCCTTTTCGCAATATTGATTCTTATAGCCGGCATCGACCTACTGCAGTCTATGATTATGAGTCACTTAGAGGAGGAAGAGGTTCGCCAAGCAGAGTATCTGGGCATCATTAGTAAGTATACGGT
>JAEWEO010000202.1 GCA_023389295.1 Bacillota bacterium | reverse complement strand
ATAATCGGAATCCCTGCATTCATCGCTGCACAACAAATAGCAAGCGTCTCATAACGATCCCCTAATACCATTAATGCTTCTGGCTTTGATTCTTCAAAATACTCAGCAAAACTTATCATGGCAAGTCCCATCGCTTTTGAAACTCCTACTGGTGTATCAGAGCTTAATAATATTTCAATTTTCTTATCAATCTCTATCCCATCCTCTTCAATCTGACGATAGGTGAGTCCATATTCTAACGACAAATGTGCCCCTGTCACAACAACACGGACATCATATTTCTCCTTTTTTAATGCCTTAATAATAGGACTTAGGAGGCTAAATTCCGCTCTAGTGGCGGTTACAACAGCAATGGAACTTCTCATACTTCAATCATCTCATCTTTTCTAAAATCTTTTTTTGCTCTAGTTCCTAAAACATCATCCCATCTCATAGGAGATAGCCCATTTCCTGGGCGTTTTACAGTAATATTTTCTTCTGAAAAATAGTCCCCCAACTTAATATCGCATCTTGCAACTATACTTTTCCTTGCTGCATTTCGATTATTTAACTCCATCTGAGTTGGTTTTTTTGTACTACTTCCGATCGCAGCTTCCACATTGCGTATCGCTTGAACCATATCCCTTAATTCCTGTGGTTCTATACTAGCTTTATGATCAGGTCCTTTCATCAACCTATCCAATGTAAAATGTTTTTCAATGATTTCTGCTCCCAATGCAGTGGCTGCAATTGGTATCTCAATTCCTTTTGTATGGTCAGAAAGTCCAACCCTTACTTTAAAATGTTTTTTTAAAGTATCTATGACCTTAAGATTTACATCTGAATACTTTGTTGGATACTCGGTCGTACACTGCAACAAAGAGATATCAGGACAACCTCCCTCACGTAATACATTGACAGCATCCTCAATTTCGTGCAATTCACACATGCCAGAAGATAAAATAACTGGCTTCTTAGTTTTTGCTATCATTCTTAAATACGGAAGATTCGTTACTTCGCCAGATGGTACTTTAAATAATTTCATATCCATCTGATTTAGAAATTCTATACTTTCGAAATCAAATGGTGTAGATAAGAACATGATATCCTTCTGATTACAATACTCTTTTAGTTCTATAAATTCTTCCTTCGTTAATTCAAGACTTTTCAACATCTGATATTGAGAGCCTGAACTCTTTGTATTTTCTTCCTGGTACTCCGCTTTTTTTGCAGATAAGGTAACAATATTTTCAGTTTTAAAGGTTTGAAATTTGACGCAATCAACACCTGCATTTGCTGCTATATCAATCATTTCTTTTGCAATCGATACGGAACCATTGTGATTTACGCCTACTTCTGCAATTATAAAAACTCCCATTCCCTACCTCCTTGCTTATTTTACAATCCCATAAACACATGAATTTGGCTGCACAGAAGATATCACGGTACTACCAGCTCCAATTATGACATTCTCTCCTACGGTAATCCCAGGTATGATATTTGTTCCTGCACCAATAAAGGTATGGTTTTTTACTATAACATTCCCACACAACGCACATCCAACCGCAACGTGAGCATAGTCCTCAATAATGCAATCGTGTTCAATGGTAGCTCTTGTATTAATGATGGTCATAGCGCCAATGACTGCATTAGAATTAATGACAGCACCTTTTCCAACGACTGAACCTTCACCAATCCTTATATCCTTAGCTAGAATAGCGCTAGGATCAACGATAGCTGGCAAGAGATACCCTATGGATTTTAGCTTTTCATATAACCGATCTCTAACTCTCGAGTTACCAAGATAACCAACTGCTATTACTGCATAATGTACTCCTGAGAGAAAGATTTGAGGTAAAAGTGCATCACCTCCAAGAATCTGATAACCTCTGTATGCAAAGCTACCAGAATCTTCGTTTGAAATGAACCCTGCAATATCATATTTTCCTTGTTGCTCAATAATATCCACAATACTTTTTGCATGACCACCACATCCAAGTATAATTATTTTATCCATATTAACCTCTACTCCATCGTGATATATTGTTTCATCCCTTCACAAAGATTACGTCCTTTTATTGCTACTATTATACTTCTTTTAAGATAGCCTCTGCCATTCGGAAATCATAGATATCGTCAATATCTATGGAGCATTCCTTTTTCATTACATAAGCATAACAATTTTTATTATACAATTCATCCACTCTTTCAACCATCTCCGTTTTAAGTAAATAAATAGCTCCATTCAATCTATAAAATTTATCTAGTTGCTGCCTTGGCTTATTAGATAATTCAGTTTTTATAAACTGATCCATACAAAGATTCTCAGGTAATGTATTACACCATAGAGGGGAGTGCTCCGCTTCACATACAGATACTACAGCATCTGCTTCTTTTTCTTCAAATAACTTGAATGCACTTATGATATCTTCTACAGCTCTTAATGGAGATGTTGGCTGTAGTAACATTACAGTATCAAACACTAGCCCATTCTTTTTGTATTCCTCAAGTATGTATTTCACAACATCCCAAGAAGAGGTATGGTCCTCGGCCAATTCTTTTGGACGGAGATTTGGCACATTTGCTCCAAAAGACTTTGAAATACTGGCATACTCCAAAGAATCCGTTGATACATAAACCACTTCAAACTGTTGACTCTTAAGAGCTGCATCAATAGTATAAGCTATCAGTGGTTTCCCATTTAATAATTTAATGTTTTTATCCTTTAATCCCTTAGAGCCACTGCGGGCAGGTATTATTGCGATTGACTTCATAGCACTCACCTTGCTTCTTGTTATTATAACTCTAGTCTATTTCTCATCTTTTCCAATTCATCCATCTGTCCCATGTCCATCCAAGAACTCTCACTAATTGGATATACTCCAACTTTTTTCCCTGCATTCTTCATTCGTTCCACAATCTCCGGAAAACTAATTGGTGTATTAGGCTCTAAGTATTCTAATACTTCAGGTTCTACGACATAGCATCCTGTATTTGTAAAGAATGTTAGGTTTGGTTTTTCACGAATATTAGCAATTTCACCGTTTTCACCAATGTCAATTACTCCGTATGGTATTGTAAAGTTCTTTAACGAACAAATCATAGTAATTATGTTCTTTTCATTCTTATGAAGTTCATAAATCTTTGATATATCTTCATCGATCAAGGTGTCACAATTAGATAGAAAAAATGTTTCATTAATCTTACCCTTCAACAAACTTAAACCTCCACCTGTTCCAAGTGGCGTATCTTCATCAATAAATTCTAGATCATAAAGTTTTTCAATTTCATTAAAATAAGCTTTAATCATATTCTTCTTATGATTAACAACCATAAAGAATCGGTGACATCCATATTTATAAAAACGATTCATAATAATTTCTGATATGGGACTTTCACCAACTGGAATAAGTGGTTTAGGAAGTACTTTGGTATATGGATAAAGCCTTGTCCCAAGACCACCAGCCATCATTACGATAGGAATATCTACTTTATCCTTTGCTGTTACTATAATACTACTATCAAGCAACGAGATTGAGATGATTTCCATTGATTCATTTACAATTGGAACAGCTTCAACATGATGCTGTTTCATAAAAGCAGATGCTTTTCTCTGGTTCTGAACCTCTAAATATTTGGGATGATAATTTGCTACCTCACTAATCGGGGATGTTAACTCTTTCCCTGACAAGATATACCTTCTGATATCTCCATCGGTAAGTGCTGCTACTAGCTTACCATCACGTTGTAAAAAAAGTACCTTTGTTCCATTTTTATCGAGACGTTCCATTGCTTCTAAAATTGTTATAGTCTCTGTTATTATCATCTCATTTAGCTTCATAGCACACCTCTTACTTCCTGTGTATATTAAGAAACAATTGACTTAATCTCATAAATCACTCGTTCCACATCTTCCGCCTTCAAATTACTACTACACGGAATATTTATAATATGGTCTATATAAAAATTAGCACATTCTATCTGATAAGTTTGACTTCCTTGATAAGGTAG
>JAEWEO010000200.1 GCA_023389295.1 Bacillota bacterium | reverse complement strand
GGATGAACTCTAATAGGTAAATTTTGAATGAAAATAACTTGATGAATGAGATATTAAAATTGTAAGAACGTTATACTCTGATTAAAGCTTAACTAAAAAATAGCAGATTCCTGTAAAGGTATCCGCCATTTTCATAGAAAAATTATCAGTCAACACTATGTACAATAATCCAATCCATATCAAGTAGACCAATGTCTCTGACACCATCTAGACCGCCAGATTGCTTTATTGCCATGGAATGCAGTATTATGATTTGTTCTTTACTTAGCTGTGTCATTTTGCTAATTCCTCAAAAGCTTCTGCATACTTCGTAAGATATTTCGTTGCTGCTTCCTCCACCATTACATTATCAGCAGTTTTATCTTCCTGTAATTTACTATAATCTATAATCACGTATCTTGGCGCATTATTTTTTAATATAACCGCTGCTCCGTTTTCATCTACCATACGAGCTACCTTTGAAAAATTCTGATTAGCTTCTGTTATTGATATCAGGTTGTTTAAATCAACTTTCATAATAACACCGTCCTTTCTATGATATTATTATACGCCTTATATAGGATATATTCAACCTATAATTTGTATATTGATTAGTACAGGGAAAATGATGACGGAAGTTCGTCATTCTTTAAGAAAAAACCGTAACCCTAAAAGATAAGGCTACGGTTTTTTAACTAATTATTCTAAAACCTCTCGTGTATTCAAATGCTTCATTTCCTACCTTGACTTAAGACTTTGGACTAGTTGCCCATCTGTCTAGCAACCTTCCCAGAGGAAGTTGCATAAAGACTTTGGATTAGTTACCCATCTGCTTTGCAACTTCCTCTGCAAAGTTTTCGGATTTCTTCTCAAGGCCTTCACCTGTCTCGAAACGGATGAAACGCTTAACGCTTACAGGAGAACCTACTTGCTTGGAAACGTTAGCAAGATATTGTCCTACGGATAAATCGCCATCCTTTACATATACCTGATCAACAAGACAGAATTCCTTTAATTCTTTCTGTAAACGTCCTTCTAACATCTTCTCAATGATGTTTTCAGGTTTCTTGGAATTAGAAGGATCATTCATGATCTGAGCTTTTAAAATCTCTCTCTCATGAGCGATGAAGTCAGCTGAAACTTCAGACTGATCAACATACTTAGGAGATAAAGCTGCAATCTGCATTGCTACATTCTTAGCAGCTTCCTGTACCTCTGCGTTGTTAACAGCACTTTCAACTTCAACAAGGATACCAATTCTACCGCCACCATGGATATAGGACACTACAAAACCATTTTCAGCCTGGATTCTTTCGAATCTTCTGATGTTCATGTTCTCACCAATAACAGCGATCATAGAAGATAATTCTTCTTTTACAGTTTTAGCGGTATCTAATGCCCACTTCTCAGCAAGGAAAGCATCAAGATCATTGGTGCTTGATTTAGCAGCCTGAGCTACTACTGCAGCAACGAAATCTCTAAACTTCTCATTCTTAGCAACGAAGTCAGTCTCACTATTCACTTCAACGATTGCAGCAAGTTTGCCGTCTTCGCTTACATTAGTGTCTACAATACCTTCAGCAGCAATTCTACCAGCTTTCTTCTCAGCAGCTGCAAGTCCTTTTTCTCTTAAGAACTCAACCGCTTTATCCATATCGCCTTCTGTGGATGCAAGAGCTTTCTTACAGTCCATCATACCAGCGCCAGTCATTTCTCTTAAATCTTTTACCATTTTAGCAGTAACTTCCATATTAACCTCCATCTTAGCTTAGTCTTCTAAAAGACATGTGCATATATTCTAATAATAGCGTGATATTATATCACGTTAATCTCATATTCAAAAATGTCAGCTTCACAGACATTTTATGAATCATGTATTAAAAGTCTAGAATTAATTTATTCAGTAACTGCTTCAGACATCTCAACATCAGCTTCTGATTCAGATGCATCAGTTAATTGAACTCCCTGATTAGCTTCGATAACAGCATCAGCCATCTTAGAAACGATTAACTTAACTGCTCTGATCGCATCATCATTACCAGGAATAACAAAATCTAATTCTTCAGGATCACAGTTAGTATCTGCAATACCGATGAGCGGAATACCAAGTGTATGAGCTTCTTGGATACAAATTCTTTCCTTCTTAGGATCTACTACGAAGATAGCATCAGGAATATTCTTCATGTTCTTGATACCGCCAAGGTTCTTCTCAAGCTTATCCCATTCTTTCTTAAGTTCAATAACTTCTTTCTTAGGAAGAACTTCAAAAGTACCATCTTGGGACATTCTCTCGATTTCTCTTAATCTATCAATTCTGCTCTTGATGGTCTTGAAGTTAGTTAACATACCACCTAACCATCTCTCATTTACAAAGTACATACCGCAACGCTCAGCTTCAGACTTAACTGCATCCTGTGCTTGCTTCTTTGTACCAACGAATAATACAGTACCACCCTCAGCAACTACATTCTTAATTGCTGCATAAGCTTCATCTACTTTACCTACAGATTTCTGTAAGTCGATGATATAGATACCGTTTCTCTCTGTGTAGATGTACTCCGCCATTTTAGGGTTCCATCTTCTTGTTTGGTGTCCGAAATGTACACCAGCTTCCAATAATTGCTTCATTGAAATTACGCTCATAATATACCTCCATTTGGTTGTTTTCTTCCGCATACATCATATTCTTGTCAGACCTCTTGCTTTTGTGGCACCACTGCAAGAATCCGTATGCGTGTAATTTGACTACGATATTATAACATAGTGTTTTATGGTTAGCAAGTGTTTTTCACAAAGCTTGTACATTTTTTAGTATGTATTACATTTTTTGATGCCATTTCTGTGTATTACCATGCAGAAATCAACTTAATCAGCTTATTTTCCTTTATAGTAGTCATATAACTTAGCTTTTATTTGCTCGTCAAGTACTGCAATATCATCAATTGTTCCTCTAGGTGCTTCCGGCCATTCATCTACCATAGGTCCTAAAAATGCTTTCGGAGTGTTTTTGTACCTGCCAATGATATGAACATGAAAATGACCGACCCCTTCACCAATTATAAATGAATATACGTGCTCCATAGTTGGTATTGTCATTAATGCCTTACTCAGATTTTTTTGCATCATTGCAATTGCTGTTATTTCCTCGTCGGTTGCCTCATATATTCCCTTAAAATGTCTTTTTGTTTCAATAAAATAGTATCCCAAATAATTATCATCTCCATCGGGATGAGGAATATAATGACTTACGAATAAAATCTCGTTCTGATAAATTACCCCTATCTTATTTTCATGTTTTCTACAGATCAAACAATCCCAATGCTCCATGACTTACCTCCCTATAGAAAATTCTATTCATATATGAAAATGACTGACCCATATGCATTTGTTAACAACTAGGTCAGTCCTTATTTCTGTTATTCTTCAGTAATTGCTTTTATAATTTCTTCATAGGATGCATCCTTAGTCAAGCTATACTCTCCCACTCTAATAACACTTGCTTTACCAACCGACACGATATAACTGTTAAAATTGGTTGCATTATCAATTAGCCCAACTTCTTCAAGAAGATTTGCTACCTTATTAGAGGTCATACCTTTTTCAATGGTAAAGTTAATCGTTTGATTTGATATATCTTCTTTGGTGTCCTCTGTTTCATCCTCAGGCATCTCTTCAACCGGAGCCTTTGTTGGAGTAGACGTCGGTTCGGGGGTCGGTTCCTGTGTTGGCTCTGGAGTAGGTTCCTGTGTAGGCATGGGGGTTGGTTTTGTACTAGGTTCCACATCCGGTACGGTTGATGGTTTGTTTGCAGAGCTTAGATTACTTAATACCTGCTCTAAGGCCTTGTCATTATCCTCTTCCATCACCATACCAAGTTGTACTGCACGTTCCATAATTTCTTTATCCGATAATTTCTCCTTCGGATTACTTATGATTAAAATAAGTGTAGTAAGAATAATGCCTATTCCTACTCCTCTCAAATAATATTTTAACTTCATATGCACCAAGCCTTTCAAGTTACTTCTTACTCTTGTATAAATCTAACACCAATTTCACCTCTCCCTGACCGAGTTCTAAGATCTTAGAGATTTCGATGATAGATTTCCCCTCTGAGTACAAGGCTAATATTCTAGAATTATTATTGGTTCCTGGCTGGCACTCAGAATTATCCCCTGAAAAGATGCTCATCTGCTGTTCCACCGGGGCCGATGAAGACGTTATCTTTTCATGGTCTTTGGTATTTTTAGTAGAAGTATATGATATATCAGGACTGGCTGCAGTTTCTAACTGTTCCTGTATCTTCTTTTTAAAGGCATCGATTTCCCTAACCGTTGCTTTCAGATCTTTTTCTTTATCATTTAGCATATTATAAAGAAAAACTACTTCTTCATGATTTTGCTTTATTTTCTCTAGGATTTGTTCAGAGAATTCATTTACTGCAATAATTTTTTCATTTGATAATCTACTTAACGTATCATCTGTATTTACGACTGCTTCCTCACTAATCTCAGATATTAGTTCTTTGATTTTCTCTATCAATTTCTTCTTATCTTCCTCTGTAAGACTAGTTTCATAAGTAAATGGTAACATCGTCTCTATCTTTTCTTGCATAGACGATTTATCAACAAGGACACAACTGATAATAATAATGACGATACCTATAACTATTAAGACAATCTCTAACGGACTCATTTATATCTCCAATCCTAACCGATTAGAAAGGATATTAAATTCGGACATCAAAGCCACCAAAGGGTGGAGTTTTCTTATTGTCCTTTTCATCCTTCTCTTCTTTTTTTTCTTTTCTTTTCCCACCGGAGCCATATTGATTGTTTCCCTTGTTTTTCGCATCATATCGATATTCAGGGTTATCCGAGCTGGTTGTCTCCTTCGGTTTTTGATGCTCATGCTCAATCATGGATTTAAAATCTCTTCCTACTTGATCCTGGAGATGATGTAATCGTTGATTTTCCATTAGCTTCAATTGTGAAACATCCTGTGTCTTTACAATATCTATTGGTCTAATTGACATAGTTCCTCCATTCTCATATGTGATATTACAATGCATCCATTTGAATTTGATATATCCAAAAACTATACTAGCGGTAAAACCTTAATATCTGCCCGATCTCGAATAAATTTACTGTGATGGGTTTCATTTCTGACATAATGAGTTACATTAGAAATAACTATTTTTGTCCCGGGATACACAACGTCGGATATCTTAATCACACCGGTAGAATTATTATCCATTTCAATCTTCAACTCTTCAAAACGTTTTTTTGCTTCTCTAATCTGAGCCTCTAGCATGATATTGTTCTGTGTAACTTGTTTTAAATACTCTCTCTTATTTTCAGGAACTTGACTACCAAGAGTAAGTTTTTTACGAAATTGAATGATTGCCTGTGAAAGTTTTTCCTTATCTGAAATCATATTCACCAATTTCTTTTCTAACTCTCTGTATTCCTCAACCACCTTAGGGTCGATACCAACCTCAAGTAGTGTTGCTGTCCCCATGTTTGAGCCGGCTGTTTTGACTGATATCATCGTTCCCGAACGGATCTCCCCTCCGGTAACAAAACCTCTTTTGCCTCCCACGATAATATCACCTTTGGCCGATATCTTACAATGTAATATGGATTCCGTTGAGACATATCCTCCGGCAATTACTTCCGAATTTTCAAGGAATTTTGTAACTATATTACTATTAGCCTTTAAAATACCTTTGTTCATGCCCTGCATGCCGCGCTTTAGAATGATCTGCCCTCCGGCTTCGATATAGGCTCCCTCTACGACACCGTTTACTTCGATATCTCCCTTCGCTCTTACAGAAAAACCGGTTATTACATTACCCTTGATTACAACATTACCGTCATATACGATATCTCCGGTTGATGCATCCACGTTAGCTGAAACTTCGTATGTATCTGAAACAAATACTCTATCGTCCATTAGAGTAACATGTCCATCCACCTCCGAATACATTTTAAGTCCATCCTCGGAGAGACGAATATGTTTACCATGACGTAATATTTTATTATTTACCTTTAGAGGTTTAATAAGATTTCCGCATACGTCAATGCCCGGTTTACCTACGTCTATGGGTGTAAGAGTTGCCAATATGTCCCCTCTACTGCAATGACTAATCATATCCAGTTTGTGAAAATCCACTGAACCATCTTCATTTCTTTTTGGTTTTAAAGTTAGGTCCGTATTGAAATGATATGTTATCTTTGCATCATGCCCCTGAACGGGTGGCGTTGCTTTTGCAACAATATAGTCCGTGCAATAATGCCTGTCCTGTAAAAAATCATGAATAGATTTTTCAATTACACCATACTTAACACCACTTCTTACGAGAGCTCCAACGATATCTTCTTTGTTTAATAAACGCCCTTTATTGGAAGGTGGATAAAATCTTGCCCTAACGAATAATCGTTCCTCCAATATTTCAATTTTAATCATTTCATCAATCGGAGGTATAACTTGTGGCGAAACTTTGACCTGTTCTTGATCTTTTAGAGTGGTTAAAGCTCTGCCGATCATTATCTTATCAAAGTCGTATATTTTCTTGTCACTCAGATAGTTACTGATCTCATCGTAGAAAACAGCTTCGCCACCATCAATAGCTCCATAAATATTTATATAGGTTCCATCGTCCTTGATAAGCAATTGAAAATAACCATTTCTCCCACTCATTATTCTCCTCCTATCATAAATTTTATTAGGTAATTGCGTAACTCGTAAACTTTAGGTATTGAATATACAATTTAAGCATTCCATTACCAAATCTATATAGTTTCGTAATCATCTATAAATTATATCACTTGGTAGTAACAGTAAATATTATAATAAGTTAGAAAAAAGTTCATAATTAGCATCCTTTGCTGATTATGAAGTATCATCCGGTTTCTTTCTACAGGTCTAATAACTAGCTAAAATTTCAATATTTTTACCTAATTTAAATTTCATTTTTTGTAATGCCTTTGTATGTAATTGGGAAATTCTAGACTCGGACACTTCAAGAATCCGGCTAATTTCCTTTAAAGTTAATTCTTCATAATAATAGAGAACGATGACTTTCTTCTCTTTCTCCGTTAATGTTTCCAATGTTTTGATCAGTAGCTCTTTCAATTCCTGTTTTTCAACGATACGATCCGGTTGTGCAAAGTCTGTAGTAAGACTCTGTTCTACCTTCGATTCCGTACCTTGTTCCATAAACTCGTCTAAAGATATAACATTCGTAATCTTTGTCTGGCTCTGCCAGGTATCTAGTTCATCTACCGTGATTTCAAGTTCCTTCGCTACTTCTTCATCACTTGCTATTCTACCATATTTAATCTCCAGGCTCTGATAAGCTAAGTCAATTTTTCTTTGCTTTTGTCTGATACTTCTTGGGATCCAATCCATCTTACGAATTTGGTCGAGGATTGCACCGCGAATACGAAGAGAAGCGTAGGTTTCAAACTTCACTCCCTTCAAGTAATCAAATTTATCTATCGCATCAATTAGACCAAAGGTACCATATCCGACCAAATCATCATATTCTACATTATAACCCAAATACATGCTAAGGCGGCCTGCTACCAGTTTCACTAATCCGGCATATTCTATTATAATTTTCTCCTGAAGCTCGGGAGTCTTCTTTTTTGTATACTCCTCCCAAAGCTTTTGTCTTTGTTCAGCGCTCATAGCTCCTCCTGAGATCTAACTGTTTATACAGAAGCTCTTACTTTACTTAAGATCAGGCAGCTCTTCTTCTATGATTTCCTCTGTTTGTTCTTCTTTCGCAAATTTCGTAAGTGCCATTCTTATTACTGACCTTGTAATTAAGCCGATAAAATAAAATATTATGATTACGATTAATAACCGCTTTAAAGCCGTTTCCACTTCAACATGGTTCACTATATTAATAATGCCGGTTATTGCTCCTGCTAAAAGCACAATGAAAGGCGGTATATAATTTTCCCTCATGTAACCTCCATCTGCACGAATGATCGTACAACATTTCATCCTTAAGGATGTTCTCTGTCTAAATTATTTTCTTTTCTTTACCTACGGATTTGATTAATAAAGATCCATTTTCAGGATAAAACTCTATGGTTCTACCGTAGTTAGCACCGGTATCCTCTGCTTTAATGCTAATCCCAAGTTGCGCAAGCTTTAATTTTGTGGCCTCAACATTGCGATCGCCAATTCGCATCATATCATTATTATTGTTAAAGGCAAACATTTGAGCGCCTCCGGCAATCTTTGCAATTAACACTCTCCGGTCCGCACCGATTGCAACCATTCGATCAATCAATTCATCGATACCCGTATCAGCAAATTTCGCTCTATTTGAATTGTTTATTATTTTTGTACTATCCGGTAACATAACGTGTACTAAACCGGCAATTTTTCGAATCGGATCATATAGTATAATTCCTACACACGAGCCAAGTCCTAATGTCGTTAACGCATTCGGTGAGACACATACATTTAGATCTGCCATCCCTACCTTTATCATTTCGTTCATGTATTCACCCTTATAATCCTAATGATTTTAATATTGCAGAGTAGGAATCAATGGTTGGAATCAAGATAAAATATCCGTTCACTGCCTTTAAGTCATCACCAAATTCTGTCTGAATTAGTAAGGCTTTATCACCAATCTTACCAAACTCTATAGCAGGTACACTCAGTATTGCACCTGACATGTCAATGGCCATATAGGGAACACTCGATGTAATCATCATATTTGTTAAGGTGGCGAGGGAGGATAGATAAGCTCCGGCTATAATATTACCAATTTCGTTTAGTGCCGATAGCTCCATTTCTGAAAACTCACCGTTTTCACCTTCATAGGAGCCTCCAAGTAATAAGTTCACTAAATGGCGGGAAGCCTCCATATCCATCATGAACATCATCATTCCATCAATTTGACCTTCTAAGGTAAATAAAATACCTAAGACAAGATTCTCTGCACCACCTACAATATCGGAAAGTTCCTTAAACTCTAATAAGTCAACCTTCGGAACCTTCATATCAATTTTAGAATTAATCATTTGTGAAAGTGCTGTTGTGGCATTCCCTGCACCTATGTTACCAATTTCTCTGAGTACATCAAACTGCATATGATCCATTTCGTTTAAATTTATTTCGGACACCACTCATTCACCTCTCATTTAAAATTTGTTATAACTATTCCCTTTTTCTTCCCTTTACTTAAATTAAATCAAGTCTTTTTCCAATACGATGGAAGGAACGTTCAAGAGGTTAATTAATTCATTACCAACTTTACCTATACCGTAACCATAACTTGATTTTTCATTTTCTTCATAGGTTATCTTCTCAATAGCAGAAGCTTCCATGGTGATTACTTCCTTCACCTCGTCAACAATCAGTCCTACCGGTGCAGCCTGTGGTTCCGGTCTTACGATAATAATACGTGATTTGGAGGTATAGACCTCTTCCAAAAGACCTAATTTCAAACGAAGATCCATAACAGGCACAATTTCACCACGAAGATTGATGACGCCCTTAAAATAGTTCTGTGCCTTAGGCACTCTGGTTATACTTTGCATTACAATGATATTATCTATGTACATAATATCAATACCGTACAAATCCTTGTTCAAATAAGCGATGATATATTGTTTTGTATCTACAGCAGCCATTTTGACACCCCCTACACTAATGAATTTACATCCAGAATTAAAGCTACTTCACCATTACCAAGGATGGTTGCTCCGCTAATCGTCTTATGATTCTTGATGTATTTACCAATGGATTTTATTACGATTTCCTGTTGTCCGATTAACTCGTCTACTACCATTCCCGCTAATCTATCACCTTTTTTCATGATTACAACAAGAAGTTCTTCCGGTTCCTGTTCTTTCTTTTTGCAATCCAAAATATTTCCCAAACGTACAATGGGGACAACATTTCCTCTTAAATTTATAACTTCTTTTCCTTGAATGGTTTTAATCTCTGTATTTAGAATATTCTCGACGGTCTGAATACTACCAAGAGGCAGGGCATACTTTTCATCACCGATAATAACCATAAGCGCTTGTATTATAGCAAGGGTCAAAGGAAGTCGAATGATAAAATTAGAGCCTTCTCCTAGTTTTGTCTTTGCCTCAATCTCACCACCGAGTGTTTCAATCTTTGTCTTAACAACGTCAAGCCCGACACCACGGCCGGATACATCAGTTACCTGCTCCGCAGTAGAAAAGCTTGGTTGGAATAAAATATCAATAATATCCTTCTCCGACATTCGTTGTGCTTGTTCTTCCGTAATCTTACCCTTTTCAATGGCTTTCCTTTTGATCTTCTCAGTATCAATACCTGATCCATCATCTCTAACTTCAATTACAACATTATTGCCATCTTGATATGCATCAAGATAGATGGAACCAACCGGATTCTTACCCGCTTTCGCCCTTTCTTCGTTACTTTCCAGACCATGGTCGGCTGCATTACGAAGTAAATGCATGAGAGGATCACCAATTTCATCAATTACAGTACGATCTAGCTCAGTCTCCTCACCTGTCATATATAATTCCATTTCCTTGTTCAATTTCTTAGTCAGATCTCGTATCATTCTTGGGAAACGGTTCACTACACTTTCAATAGGTACCATTCTAGTCTTCATAACTGATTCGTGGAGATTCGTAGTTACTCTCTCCAGATATTCAATCTGCTCATGGAAGTTGTTATCTAACATAATCTCTGAAGTACCGCTAATAGATATTAATCCGTTTTTCGCAATGATTAACTCACTAACCAAATTCATTAGAACATCCAACTTGTCAATATCCACACGTACCGAACGGTTTGCTACGGGCTTTGCTGCTGCAGGTTTTGCTGCCTGAGCATTTGCAGCCTTTAATGTATTGTTTTCCATAACAGGAGGCTTTGGCATAGAAGCTTTTGCTTCATCCTGCTTTAATTGAGTAGTCAGACTTTCTTCATCTGATTTATCAAGATGAATGTAATCAGCCACCACTTCTTTGACTTCAGATACATCGGATGCTAATTTTATTATTTTATCCGGTGTTTCTTTTGTGATAAGAAATGCAGAATAATCAAAATCATATTTTTCATCTTCCAAATCCTGAGCACTTGGAGAAAGTTTTATAATTTCTCCATGCTCCTCTAAGGAGCGGTTCACCATAAAGGCTCTGGCACCCTTTAAAACACAGTATTCTTGTATATATACGGTTAAACCAATTACGTTTAATCCAAGCATTCCGGCCTTTGCAATTGCCTTTTTTTCATGCTCCTCCAGCTTAATATTTTTAAATTTCATCTTTGTGTTATCAGCTTCGCTAGAGGTATCCGCCGTCTTTTCTACCGTTTTAACCGGTTCAGTAACTACAGACTTACCTAGGCCTACATTTAAAATATCATTAAGAGTACTGATAATGTCCTCATTATCCTCTTCTCCTTCATTTGCTTGCGCTTGAATATTGCTTAAATAATTTTCAAGTGCATCCAATCCCTTAAATAAAACATCCACGAGCTGGGAACTTGCTTTCATATTACCACTTCGAATTTCAGAAAATACATTTTCCATATCATGAGTTAAACGCTGCATTCTCTTATAACCCATGGTTCCGGACATACCTTTTAAGGAATGTGCTGCGCGGAAAATCTCGTTGATGGTATTTTCATTTTCCGGTTCACGCTCCAAAATAAGTAAATGTTCATTTAAACTCTGTAGATGTTCCTTTGCTTCTTCAATAAAAATCTCAAGATATTGACTAACGTCCATTTAATACACCCCCACGTTCTTTGTGATGGCACTAGCTACATCGCCAAGCGCCACAACTTCATCTACAAGACCGGCATCTTTTATAACCTTTGGCATACCATATACAATACAGGTCTCTTCGTTCTGTGCTATTACATAAGTATTTTTCTTCTTGTCTAATTTCGTTATCCCGGCAGTACCGTCTCCGCCCATACCAGTCAAAACCACACATGTTATCTGATCAAATTCCGTCTCTATTAAGGATTCATACATAATATCTGCACAAGGCAGCAAACCATGCCGCGCTGCTTCCTTCGTAATTGAGATTTTATATTGCCCATCCACATGTTTAACCAACCTCATTTGGTAACCACCCTTAGCTATATATACGCATCCTTTCACTAAGGTTTCACCATCCTCAGCCTCCTTAACCTTAATCTCACTTATCTCATTCAATCGGTCAGCTAAGGATTTTGTAAAGCCCTCCGGCATATGCTGAACAATTAACACACTAGCATCTAGATTTTTTGGTAAGCTTGGTATCACCATATGTAATGCTTTGGGTCCACCGGTAGAACATGCAAGTGCTACAAGTTTTGTAGCATTATGAGGTAGCTGTTTTGCTACTTTTTTGCCTAAGGATCTAGCGCTAGGTTTGATTGATTCCGGTCTTTCAGTAATAGTAATCTTTGGCTCTGTTTTAGGCTCTGTTTTAGGCTCTGTTTTAGACTCTCTTTTGGGCTCTGTTTTTTGCTCAACCTTCAGCTCTAATGCTTCTGCCTTAGTTGCAGTAGAAAGGCACCTTAATATATTGTCTGAAAACTGGTTACTCTTAACTTCCAAATAACTTTCGGGTTTTGTTACAAAATCAAATGCACCTAATTCCAATGCGCGAATGGTTTCTTTCGCATCTTTCTTAGCTATTGTACTAACTATAATGATAGTTGCTTTGATTTTCTTCTCCTGCAGTTTTTCTAACAGTTCAATACCATTCATCTTTGGCATATTAACATCAAGGATTACACCGTCAAAATCTTTCCCTCTGTTTTGAAGAATTTCCAAAGCATCCAGACCATTAATCGCAACTTCAGTAACCTGAAATCGTTCATCTGCATTTATTATATCAGAAAGAACCCTTCTCATAAGTGCAGAGTCATCTATTATTAAAATATTTTTCGTCATTTTTCTGGTTTACCTTTCATTATTCCTTTGCAAAAAGCTAGTTCTTTGAAACATATCTAGTCTTTTCATGGCTTTTTGAATTAAGATGCACCTTAGCTATTGCTACTTTTCCTGCGTTTTCTCTCCTGTTCAAAGATATATTTAATTAAATCTTCACGATCCTTTTGAATGATATCGTAAAATTCTACTCGATTTTCATAGGTACCCTCACGATTTATTAATCTATCGGAGGAAATAACAACTGCACCAAACACTAACTTTTTCAACTCATTCCCAATTACCAAATTGAATTTTAATTTAACTTTATCATTTTGACTTAGCAAAATATTGGAGTTAAATCTACATCCACCTCCACTTATATTTGTTACAGCAGCTTGGCTCCAATTTTGGTCTAAAAGTTCTAATTTTTCTTTCCATTCTTCTAATTCCTGTGTACTCCTAATCTCCCCATCTTGTAGCTTATGTTTTATAATTAATTCTTCTGTTGAAATTAGGCGAAAATCAACATCTATGATGCATTCCAACCTGTAATATTGTCTTCTTTGAAACTTTTCCAGATTAGTTGTGATCCGAACAACGGATATTACAGTATTATTTTCTTTGTGGTTACTCATAGCTACACAATTACATTGATATAAACCTTTGCTCGTATAGAAGCAAAGATTATAATTTTCACCAGCTACTAAAAGTAATGTTCTTCCAAAAACAATCGGTGTGGCGATATGTATTACATCAAAATCCACGAAATCAATCAGCTGACTCACAAAGCTTCTGGCATTATGAATTGGTTTTCCTGTTTTTCCTAGTGGTTTTATCTCAATTTTGTCACCTATGGCTAATATTTCGCGAAGCATGTCTTCCCTCCCAAAGAATTATTACTATGCAAAATCATATGATTTAATATTTCTATTCCTTTTGTATAGCTCATAGTATAGCTCATAGTATAGGTCTATGTAAATTATGGATTTTGAATAATTAGTACTACTAATTTGAATTTACATTAGAAAACTTTACTATTTCTTTATTCTTGCGCGGAGAAGATTCGTAAATAACTGGGCTATCCCTTTCTTGTGTTGATGTTCATCCGCATCATTTAGACATAACTTGTCTGCAAAACTATAAATTGTTTTAGTAAAATTGGAATTGGGAAATGAAGAAATTGCCGGTTTTTGTTTTATTACTGCCTTTGAAACAATGGCATCCTGGGCTATAGCTCCCAAATATTCTAATTGAAGATTAAGAAACTTACTAACAACTAAACTTAATTTATCATATAATTCTTTGCCTTCCTCAGAAGTTTCAACCCGGTTTGAAACCATTTTGATAACTGTATCTTGTAAGGAAATATCCATCCTGCGATTTAACGTCTTAAGAAGCGCATACGCATCTGTGATAGAAGTAGGCTCGGGTGTAGCAACCAGTAAAACTTCGGAACTTGCAGCCACAAATTCCAAAACAGAATCTGAAATTCCGGCTCCGGTATCAATCAGAATGATATCCGCTTTTTCATCTAGCTCCACCAGTTTTTGTATTAAATATACAATCTGATCCTTTGTTAGATTCGTGAGCTCCTGTATTCCTGAACCCCCGGATATAAAACCAATATTTTCAGGTCCTTCGGTAATAATTTCGTTTAAGTTTTTTCCTTTAAACATCAGATCCGCTAAATTATACTTAGGTCTAATTCCAAGCATAACTTCAACATTGGCTAAACCAAAATCAGCATCTAAAATTATTACTCTGTTCCCCAGTTTTGCAAGTGCAATGGCTAGATTAACTGATATACTGGATTTACCGACGCCTCCTTTTCCACTAGTTATCGTGATAACTCTAGCAACATTTCTGGGAGCGGTCTGTTCTTGCACCATCTTTCTTAATTTGTCAGCCTGATCCATCTTATTGCCCCCTTAAAAGTTGCTTTGCAATATTTTGTGCATCGACTCGAGAAATATCATCCGGTACATTTTGCCCAAAGGATGCATAGGATAATGGTGCTTGCGTCAACATGCGAATATTAAATAGGTTCCCGATAGAACTTGTCTCATCAAGCTTCGTAAATATCAAGTTATAGTTTATAATCTCCGAATATGCTTCCGTAATCTTCACTAGATCTTTATATTTTGTTGTTGCACTAAGAACCAGATAAACTTCTCTATCCTCTTCTTCTATGGAATTAATTAGGGTTTCTATATCATCTCTTTGCTCTTTGCTACGATGGGAACGTCCGGCAGTATCTACAAATACAATATCATAATCATAGAATTCTTCTTTGGCTATTCTCATCTCTTCTTCGGTATAAATAACTTTGAGAGGCAATCCCAAAATATTTGCATAGGTTCTAAGCTGTTCTACCGCAGCTATTCGATAGGTATCCGCAGTTAGTAAGGCTACCTTCGCTTTATCATTCACTTTAAATTTAGAAGCAATTTTAGCAATGGTTGTGGTCTTTCCAACTCCTGTTGGTCCAATAAAAAAAACAAATTTAGGTTTACTATTACTTAATTCTATTGTTCTTGGTTGACCAAGCTTTAGGATGATTTTCTGATATATACTTGCAAGTATATTATCCATGGATGCATCCCTTTTTAAGTTTCCTTCTATTTCTGTAAGAATTTGATTCGCATATTTTTCATCCACTTCATTGGACACCAACTGGTTATAAATTAATTGAATGCAAGCAAGGTTTTTATTTGTTTCCATTACTTTTTCTTCCGTTTTCTGCTGAGTTTCTTTTTCTTTTTCCACCATTTGCTTTTCTATTAAGTTCTGTAGATTGTTTAATTTAATTTCTATTGCAGAAGGTGATGCTCCAAAATCACTATTTTTGGAAGCAGCTGTGTTTTCCGAAGGTTCATCGTATATAATATCCGGATGAAAGGATTTACGCGCTGGTGGTGCTGAGAACGCAGCTGTCACTTTCGGCTTATCATTCTTGTAGGTGATATTTTCATCTACAGCAGCCGTAATCTCCACTAAGGGTTTGCGAAATAGCTTATAGATACCCTTTGGAGATATTGTTTTAATATTCGTGACAATAGCATCCTTGCCAAGTTCTTCTTTAGCAAGCATAATTGCTTCCGTCTCTGTATTTGCTTGGAATTTCTTAATTATCACTAAACTGTCACCATCCCTACCGACTGTAATTCAACATTGGAATCAATCTCATTATATGATATTACTACTAAATCCTTAAAATAATCTTGGGTCAATCGTTTAAAATACATACGAACGATGGGAGAAGTTATTATGATTGGATTTTTCCCTAACTCCTCCAGTTTATGGACCTCACTCTGAACAGATTCAATAATTTCTCTCGTTATATTAGGATCAAGGCTAAGATATGCACCTTGTTCCGATTGCTTCACAGCACCCATAATTTCCTGTTCCACCTTGGGATCTAGTGTTACAACACTCGTCATTTCACTTTGAGGAAAATATTTACTAGAGATTGCTCTTTTCAAACTCTGTCTCGCATATTCGGTTAATACATCCGAATCTCTGGTTGTTGGAGCATAATCGGCTAAGGTTTCAAAAATGGTTACTAAATCTCGAATGGAGATACCCTCCCTTAAGAGGTTTTGAAGTACCTTTTGAATTTCACCAATACTAAGTAGCTTCGGTACCAATTCCAAGATAAGCGTCTGATGAGATTCCTTTACATTATCAACAAGTGTTTGAACATCTTGTCTTGTAAGCATTTCGTAAATATGACTTCGAATAATTTCTGTCAAATGGGTTGCAATGATGGACGGGGGATCAACCACGGTATACCCAAGAGTTTCCGCTCTTTCCCTCTGTCCCTCGGTAATCCAAATAGCAGGTAAATGGAACGAAGGTTCAAAAGTAGGGATACCCGTAATCTCCTCTTCCACATAACCGGGATTCATTGCCATATAGTGGTCAAATAAGATTTCTCCTTCGCTTACTTGAATTCCTTTAATTTTAATAATGTATTGGTTTGGATTTAACTGTATATTATCTCTTAAACGAATCATCGGAACCACACAACCAAGTTCCAGCGCTATCTGCCTACGAATTAATACAACACGATCCAGTAAATCTCCTCCTTGGTTCGTATCTGCAAGTGGTATAATTCCATATCCAAACTCAAGCTCAATAGGATCAACCTGTAAAAGTGATACCACATTCTCCGGCTTTCGTATTTCATTGGCAGAAATGTCTTCGGCAGATACTTCGTTTTCTATCTTGGTATCCTCCAGCTTGGAGGCAATCGTTCTACCGGAAATAATGAAGATTAAACCATAAGCAATGAAAAGTAAATCATTTAACGGAGTCAAAAGACCAAGTGCGATCATCGTTCCTCCTACCAGATACAATGCTTTTGGTATGGCGAAGAGCTGCTTCATCAGCATGTCTCCAAAATCAGCTTCCTTGGAGGCCTTCGTCACTAGAATACCGGTAGCTAGAGATATCATCAGGGAAGGAATCTGGCTAACAAGACCATCACCAATGGTTAAGATGGAAAAGTGCTCGAATGCCTCCATCGCAGAAAAACCCATTCTTAACATACCCATCATGGTTCCACCTGCAACATTTATAACAGTAATAATGAGCCCTGCAATCGCATCACCTTTAACATACTTTGTTGCACCATCCATGGCGCCAAAGAATGCCGCTTCTTCCTGAATTTTCTCACGACGCTCTTTAGCTTCTACATCGGTAATTGCTCCTGTATTTAGATCAGCATCTATGGCCATCTGTTTACCAGGCATCGCATCCAGCGTAAATCTAGCGGTTACCTCTGCCACACGCTCAGATCCTTTGTTAATAACCATGAACTGAACGAGAATTAGTATAATAAATATGATAATACCAATAATTAAATCTCCACCACCCACGAATTGACCAAAGGTAGTAATTACATCACCGGGTTCTCCTGAGCCCAAAATCAATTTCGTGCTGGAAATATTTAGTGAAATACGAAATATTGTTGTAAATAACAAAATAGTCGGGAATGCCGACATATGAAGTACTTCCTTTGAAAACATCGCATTAAATAGAATTACCAATGATATGGAAATATTTAATGCTAATAGAATATCAAGTAAAAAGGCGGGAATTGGTATTATTAAAAAGATGATAGCTGATAACAAAAATAATCCAACAATTATGTCATTCTTCTTCATACCTTCTCAAGCCTCCTGTCTTTTGGAGGCTTTGGCCTCCATTCTTTTAGAGGCTTCCTCTTGTTTTTTAAGAGGTTCCTCCTGTTCTTTTTGGAGGCTTCCTCTTGTTCTATCAGAGGTTCCTCCTGTTCTTTTGGAGGTTTCCTCTTGTTCTATCAGAGGTTCCTCCTGTTTATCTATGTAGTTGTCTTGTTCTTTAGTCCATAAACATAAGCTAGAACTTCCGCCGTCATTTGATAAAGTTCAGGAGGGATTTCCGCTCCTACTTCAACATTATGATAAAGCATTCTTGCCAGCGGCTTATTTTCAACAATCTCAATATCATGCTCTTTCGCAACATCTTTAATTTTTTGAGCCAGGTAGTCTGCACCCTTTGCTACCAAGATTGGTGCTTCACTTGTCTCCTTCTCATAACGAATAGCTGCAGCCAAATGGGTTGGATTCGTAATTACTACGTCTGCTTTTGGCAAATCCTGCATCATCCTTCGCATAGAAACTTCTCGCATTCTAGCACGAATTTTACTCTTAACCTGAGGATCTCCTTCGGAATTCTTAAATTCATCCTTTATTTCCTGTTTTGTCATCCTCATGTCCTTTTTAAACTTAATTTTCTGATATATTAAATCACCAAAACCTATGACAAGAAAAATCATACTGATCTTTAATCCCAGGTCGATGACTAGGTTTCCTATTAATATAATTGCCTGTTCGAACTCCATATCATAAAAGCGAAGAAGCAGGCCCCATTCACTCTTTAGCGTGTTATAGGCAACCACCGAGACAACTATAATTTTAATAATTTCAATCACTAATTCAACAACTTTGTCTTTTGAAAAAATACGTTTAAAACCACTAACCGGATTAATTTTGTTGAACTTAGGTGCTATGGTTTTGGTTGATATCTCCCATTTTACTTGAAAGAATACAACAACAAAAGCCACTAGCATTGCCAACAAAAACACAGGTAAACAGATTATGATAATCTTCTGTATTGCATCAGATAGGATTGCTTGACTAAGAGGTAACGTTAACTCGGTACTTGATAATTTATCGATATTGGTATAGGAGCTTTTGAAGATATTAATAAATTGTTCTCCAATTGATCCGGCCAATAATTTTAAAATGATAAATATAGTAGCTAGCCCTGCTGCTGAAGTTATTTCATTACTTTTTGCAACCTGCCCTTCTTTTCTGGCATCATTTAATTTCTTCGCGGTGGGCTCCTCTGTTTTATCTGCACCTTCCGCAAAAAACTGTAGGTTATATGAAAGCCGGTAAGAAGAATAACGAATTTGATCCAGTTGTATCATTATATATTTCCTCAGCCTTCCTTATCTTTCCTGCCTATTAATGCAATAACTCAACGGATGCTTTCAGCATCTCAACCATTTCATTAAATATAAAATCAGCTACCGACGGTATCATCTCGATCATCAAATATAAAACTAAAAGACCTACAAAAATTTTTATTTGAATACCAATCACAAACATATTCATTTGTGGAGCAATCTTGGATATAATTGCTAGAATTGTATTTACAACTAATATTGATGCAAAAATAGGAAGTACAATTCGAAAACCAATAATAAAATAGTCTACTATGAATTTAGCCATTAAATGATAGGCACCGGGATTTAAGTTTGCTTTTCCAAGCTCAATAATTTGGAACGAGTCTATGATCGCCCTTATAAAATAATGATGTAAGTTCGTAATCAACATCATTAAAAGTACTAAATAACCATATAAATTAGCCGTTATCGTTACTTGGCTACTAGAAATCG
>JAEWEO010000102.1 GCA_023389295.1 Bacillota bacterium | reverse complement strand
ATTCATATTCGCTTGAATTTTAAACACAAAGGCAGAAAACTCATTGGTAAGCGGATCTATCTTGCCTTCAGAGGACATTCTCGCAAGGGGGGAAGTAGTCATGGAAAGATATTGTTTTAAAAAAGTTTCTACACCAAAATTTGTTAATGCAGAACCAAAAAATACCGGAGTAAGCTTACCCGATAGAACTTCCTCCAAATTAAACTCACTGCTTGCCCCATCAATAAGCTCGATTTCCTCTGTTAATCTATCATGATTTTCTTTACCAATTAAGGAATCAAGACTAGGATCGCCCAGTTCCACTTCAATGGTGTCAACTTCCTTTTGGCCGTTATGGGCAGCGTAAAATCGTGCGATATGCTTTGAGGTCCGATCATATACACCTTTAAAATTCTTACCGGAGCCAATAGGCCAATTCATAGGACAGGTACGAATGCCAAGAACGGTCTCAATATCATCCAACAACTCAAATGTATCCCTTGCCTCTCGATCTAGCTTATTGATAAAAGTAAAAATCGGTATGTTACGCATAACGCAGACCTTGAAAAGCTTCTTCGTCTGATTCTCAACACCCTTAGAAGCGTCAATTACCATAACAGCGGAGTCTGCTGCCATTAGTGTACGGTAGGTATCCTCTGAGAAGTCCTGATGGCCCGGTGTATCCAATATATTAATACAATAATTATCATAATTGAACTGCATGACGGAAGAGGTAACCGAAATACCACGCTGTTTCTCAATCTCCATCCAGTCCGATACTGCATGCTTATCTGTTTTCTTTCCCTTAACGGAGCCGGCAAGATTAATCGCGCCTCCATATAGAAGTAACTTCTCCGTTAACGTTGTCTTTCCCGCATCGGGGTGGGATATAATGGCAAACGTACGTCTTCTCTTTATTTCGTCAGCATAATTCTTCAAAATGAATCCTCCAAACTGTAACTTGAAACCAATATTAAATATAGCAAACTATTTTATAATATATGATGGATAAGAAAATTGTCAAGTTATTTCAGTAATCCGCTACTTTTACCGCCACTTTTCCTATGTTATGAACTGTAAGAAACACTCTTTGCGAGTTTATTCCATATCCTTTATTCTAATTCAAAAGCTCCGGTATAAAGCTGATAGTATTTACCTTTTTGCTCTATCAGTTTTTGGTGAGTCCCCTTCTCAATAATATGCCCCTGTTCGAGAACCATGATTGCATCAGAGTTTTGCACCGTTGATAACCTGTGCGCTATTACAAAGACTGTTCTTGCCTTCATAAGAGCATCCATCCCCTTTTGAACAATGGATTCCGTACGGGTATCAATGCTGCTAGTTGCTTCATCCAAGATCATGACCGGAGGATTAGCTACCGCTGCACGAGCAATGGATAAGAGCTGTCTCTGTCCCTGAGATAAACTAGCCCCATCCCCGGATAGATTGGTATCATAACCGAGTGGTAAACGTGTGATAAAATCATGAGCATTTGCTAGCTTTGCTGCTTGAATCACTTCTTCCTTTGTCGCGTCTAACTTGCCATAACGAATATTATCCATCACCGTTCCCGAGAATAGATTCGTTTCCTGAAGTACAATACCAAGCGAACGCCTTAAATCACTCTTTTTGATCTTATTAATATTGATACCATCATATTTGATCTTACCGTCTGCAATATCATAGAAGCGGTTAATTAGATTGGTGATGGTAGTCTTTCCTGCTCCTGTTGCGCCAACAAAAGCAATCTTCTGCCCAGGTTCTGCAAATAAGGTAACATCATGTAATACGATTTTTTCATTATCGTATCCAAAATCCACCTCCTTAAAGCGAACATCTCCCATTAGCTTAACATACTCCACCGTACCATCGCTATGAGGCACCTTCCATGCCCAGATACCGGTTGACTCTTTTGTCTCAATCAGTTTGCTCTCTTCATCAGTTACATTAACTAAAGTAACAGTTCCCTCATCGACCTCCGGACTCTCATCCAGTAATTCAAAGATTCGCTCCGCCCCGGCAAGTGCCATTGCTACAGCGCTAATTTGTTGGGACATCTGTGAGATGGGCATATTAAAGCTTCTACTTAATTGCAGAAAACTTGCAATAGCACCCAGAGTTAATCCACCAATACCACTAATCGCCATTGCACCTCCCAATATGGCAATGCAAACATATTGTAGATTTCCTAAGTTAGCCATAATCGGCCAAAAAATATTTGCATATTTATTTGCCTGGGTTGCATTTTCTCTTAGATCATCATTCAACTCATCAAATTTCTTTTTTGCCTTCTCCTCATGGCAAAACACCTTAACTACCTTCTGTCCGCTAATCATCTCTTCAATATAACCGTTGATATTACCAAGGGATTTTTGCTGCTTAATAAAATAGGAAGCGCTCTTGCCACCCAATTTCTTTGTAAGAAATAGTATGAAAGTAAGAAAAAGCAGTACAAATATTGTTAAATGAATACTGGTATATACCATCGCAAAGAATACAGTCACTACTGTTACTATGGAGGATACCACCTGTGGAATACTCTGTGAAATTACCTGACGAAGAGTATCCGCATCATTGGTATAATGACTCATAATATCACCATGGGTATGGGTATCAAAATACTTGATCGGTAGTGTCTGCATATGAGAAAACATATCATTACGTATTCTCTTAAGTACTCCTTGTGCCATTGTCACCATCAAAATATTATATAAAAAGGAAGCAACTACACCAATGAGATAGATTCCTGCCATTTGAAATATTGCAAGTAATAATCCTGTAAAAACTGGATCATCTGCCGACAGCAAAGGGGTGATATAATCATTGATCAAGGTTTCCAAAAAGAGTGATCCTTTTACACCTGCTAAGGAACTAAGTAGGATACAAAGGAAAACGAAAAACAGCCGAAGCTTATATTTACCGGTAATGTAGGAAAGAAGACGCTTTGCAGTCTTTCCCATATCTTTTGGTCCCTGACGTCTACCCATGGGACCACCAGGCCCTTTTGAAGGTTTTTGACTTTGAAGTTCTTGACTTTGAAGTTCTTGATTTTTTAACGGTTTCCGTGACTTCATGCTATTCTCCTCCCTTCTTCTGAGATTGATAAACTTCCTGGTAGATGGGATTACTCGCGAGTAGCTCCTCATGTGTTCCAATGGCATTGATCATTCCGCCTTCTAAGACAACAATCTTATCTGCATCTTCTATAGAAGAGATACGTTGCGCTATTATGATTTTCGTTGTATTTGGTATTTCTTCTAAAAATGCCTTTCGAATAAGTGCATCTGTCTTTGTATCTACCGCACTTGTAGAGTCATCTAGGATTAAAATCTTAGGTTTCTTTAGTAATGCTCTGGCAATGCAAAGACGCTGCTTTTGACCACCGGATACATTAGTGCCGCCTTGTTCTATATAAGTATCGTACTTATCTGGAAAGGACTGAATAAAATCATCTGCCTGTGCAAGCTTACAAACTCGGATCATCTCCTCGTCTGTAGCTTCTTCACTACCCCAACGAAGGTTGTCTTTTATGGTGCCTGAAAATAATACATTCTTTTGCAAAACCATAGCCACTTCATTACGCAGAGAAGCTATATCATAATCTCTTACATCCACTCCTCCCACCTTAACGCTTCCTTCTGTAACATCATAAAGTCTTGGAATTAGTTGAACAAGAGAAGTTTTTGAGCTACCGGTGCCACCAATAATACCAATGGTTTCACCTGATTTAATATCTAAGTTAATATCACTTAGGCATAATTTGGTCCTATCTTTTGCATAACTAAAGTTCACATCTTCGAAGGTTATATCACCATTTTCAACGTCATAAATAGGATGATCCCTATTATCCAAATCACTTACTTCTTCTAAAACTTCTACAATTCTCTCTGCAGAGGTTTTAGATATGGTAATCATAACAAATACCATGGAAAGCATCATCAGACTCATTAATATTTGCATGGAATAAGCGATAATACTGATTAATTCTCCGGTGGTCATCGTACCTGTAACAATCATTTTTGCACCAAACCAGGAGATTAAGAGAATACAGGAGTACATAGATATTTGCATCAAAGGATTATTTAAGGCAACAATTTTTTCAGCTTTACAAAAATATTGATAAATCCTTTCGGATACGGTTTGAAACTTATTTATTTCATAATCTTCTCTAACATAGGATTTTACAACACGAATACCATGTAAATTCTCCTGTACAACATTATTTAGTTTATCATAGGTTTTAAATACCCTTTCAAATACAGGAAATGCATTAACTAGAACTAAATATAGACCAATTCCAAGAAAAGGAACAATTCCAAGAAAAATAATTGCAATGTTTTGATTAATGGATAATACCATTACCAAAGACATGATTAATAGTATGGGACTACGTACTGCTGTACGGATAATCATCTGAAATGAGTTTTGCACATTGCTAACATCCGTCGTTAATCTAGTTACAATACTTGCCGTACTATACTTATCTATATTAGAAAAAGCAAAATCCTGAACTCTATAGTAAAGATCCTGACGAAGATTGCTAGCGAAGCCGGCAGACGCTTTTGCTGCATAATGTCCGGCTAAAGTTCCAAAAACTAAGGATATAATCGTTGCTAAGACAAGAAGTAAGCCGATCTTCCATATGTAATTCATATTCCCTTTTTCAATTCCATGATCAATTAAATAGGCCATAAGTAATGGAACTAGTATATCCATTAGTACTTCAAGCATAACATAAAAAGGTGTTAAGGCAAGATCCTTCTTATATTGCCTTACACACTTTGCGAGTCGTTTTATCATGTTCTACCTCCGAACTATATTATAATTATGACTTTTCTTCCAGATTATTTTTCATTTTATTAAGTACTGCCACAAAGACCTCCAACTCTTCCTCCGTAATCCCTTGTGTAAGCTCCTCTTCAACTTTCATGAATTCTGACATTATTTCTTCATGAATTGCTATTGCCTTCGGTGTTAATGTAATTTTTTTTAATCTTGCATCATAATCTACTGCTTCCCTCTTGATAAGATCATTTTTTTCCATCAGTTTTAATATCCCTGTAGCTGTTGACCTTCGTATGGTGAACTTTTCCTCCAAATCTCGTTGGAGTACCCCCTCTGTGTTGGATTGATTATAGATATATCCTATAATCCAGCTATGCATTCCCGTAAGGCGATCTGTATCTGTAATCACTTTTATATTAGCTATTCTTCTCTTTAAAACATTATTGAGCATTTTAATGGAATAACCAATGTCAGTTCTTTTCTTCATGTTATTCACCTCTTTCTCTTGCCTCGAATTTTGTTAGTATACTAGCATTTATTGTTAGGTAACTAACATTATAGATGAAAATGTTGGAAAAAGTCAAGAAGTGATTAAAAATTTAATAATTTTTAATCACTTCTTTCTATCCCAAAAGGTCGCTTATTTAATTAATTTGCCCGACAGCTTTTGATCACTTTTTCTTGTCAGCTGGTTTATACATATTAACGTAAGTAGCTTCGATTCCGAATTTCTCTAATAGCTGTGAGAAATAAGCAAGCTTTGCATCGGTCAACTCTTCCTTTAAAACAACGCCTATCTCAAGAACGTATTGGGTGTCCTCTATCTTTGCATCTGTACCTACTTTAGATGGGTTTTTCTCAGAAATGAAATGAAAGGAATAGGCTTCTTTCAAATTATTTCCAGCTTTATCAGTCACAGCTGACCCAGGTATTGTAACTTTATAGGAGGTATCATATTTTAAATCTGCCTTCGGAGTTATTATTAACAAGTTATCTTCTACCACATAAGTATAACTGATACTCTTCGTCTCAGCTTCCTTAATACTGATTTTCGTAAAGTTCTTCCCCTTCTTAATTGCCTCGCTAAATCTGATTACAATTGAGCTTTCAATCATAATATCAGATCCGAAATCTATCGGACTGGTTTTGGTAATCATAGGAGCCTTCGTATCTTTTTTTGCTGCTGTAACTGGATATGTAACGGTCATAAGCATTACAAATACACATAGAATTGATACTAATTTTTTCATAAAAATCTCCATTCCGCCGCCAAGCAGCGACACAAATAGTAATGAATGTTTTCAACTACTGTTGTTTAAATAGTACTACAAATTTTACCATCTATCAACATCAAATTGTAAATATGAACAACCTCTTATTTCTCTAGTCGACTCATTGGTCATGTATATTTATTTTTTTTCTACAAACACTACTAAAAACTTTGAAAGGAGTCTCCTATGAATAGCAAAGACACATCATCCAAAAAACAAGGCAAAAGTAGTGTTTCGGAGAATATTAGTGATAAAAATGTAACTCATACTGATCATCGTTCTAAGACAAAATCAAACAGTTTAACAAACAATACTGAGTCCGCCGGAAACAAGAGGCCTTCATCAGGAAATATAAGGGGAGTTTAGACTCCCTTTATGCTTCTCTCTTTTTGAATGGTTTTACTTAGAAAAAATAGGATAAAAAAATAGCCCCAGATAAAACTATTTTTATCTAGGGCCATTACTTTCTTATGCAATTATGATAAACTTAAGCTACTACAACGTTAACAGCTTGTAAACCACGAGCTCCGTTAGTAATATCAAAAGTTACATTTTGATTTTCTTCTAAAGACTTAAAGCCATCTGTAGCGATTCCTGAGAAATGTACAAATATATCTTCTCCATTTTCGTTGTTTGTGATAAATCCAAATCCCTTTTGTGCGTTAAACCATTTTACTGTACCTTTATTCATGAAAGATACCTCCTAATAAAAATATTTTGTGTATTTTTAGATGAAAATAAAAATCACATATTTTTGTAAACCATTAAGTGTACTAATGACTTACAAAAATATGTGAATCAAAACTTACAACTAAAACAACTTCATTCATAATAACATTGATATCCTACAATGTCAATACTTTTTTTAAATTAATTTGTAGCATGTTGGTTTAATTAACAAAAATGAAAAGATAAGCGATAATTCAAAATGTCAGCATCGCAAATATTTTATGAATTATGTATTAAATAATAGCCCAGATAAACTATATATTTTATCTGGGCTATCTATAAATTGGTAATCTTACTTGAAACGTAGTGTATTTTCCCATTTCACTATAAACAGTAATGTCGCCTTCACCCAGTTCGATAATTCGTTTTACAAGAGACAGCCCCAAACCATTGCCTTCCATAAGACGTGAGGTATCCCCTTGATAGAACTTATCAAAGATATGACTCATAGTTTGCTGACTAATCCCCATCCCATAATCTGTAATTTCCACATATGCATTCTCATTGTCAGTTTGGCAACGGATTAGTATTTCTCCTCCATTATCACTAAACTTAATGGCATTGGAAAGCAGATTGATCCATACATGGGATATCATTTCTTCATTGGCAAAGCACTTTACCTCCAAGAGGTCTAAATTAAATTCAATCTTCTTCTTGCTCCATTGTTTTTCCAGTAAAAGAATTGATCTTCTAATTTGTTCATCCAAATAAAATTCCTTCTTATCACTAACAATTTGCTGATTTTCAAACTTTGTTAACAATAAGATGTTGGAGGACATATTCGTCAAGCGCTCCGATTCTGCAATGATAATGTCCGTATACTCATGACGCTGTTCCAGCGTAAGAGTCTCTTTTTTCAATTGCTTTGCAAACCCCCGTATCGATACGATGGGAGTTTTGAATTCATGGGAAAAGTTATTAATAAAATTATTGCGAAAGATTTCAATACTACCTAGTTCCTCCGCCATCAGATTAAAACTCTTCATTAGTTCTCCCAGTTCCGTTCTCTGATTTATCTCCTTTACACGAACTGAGAAATCTCCCTTTGCTATGGTATTCGTTGCGTTTATTAGCTCCTTTAAGGGCTTTAAAACCTTTCTGCTGACACAAATGGAGATCATCGTTCCAAGAATAATACTAACAATTAGAGATATTACCTGTAGCATCAAGGGCGTTAGTGTGGCTTTGGTTAAAACGCCCCAGGACCATAATAAGATAAGGAAGGCTCCCGTCATAAAACCGGACGAAATCATGATAAACAGCACTAAAATCACCATCACCAGATGGATGGATCTTACTTTTTTCATAATTTCACCGCCTTATAACCAAGTCCTCGCACTGTGACTATTTCAAAATCTCTGTTATGTTTTAAGCGTTCTCTTAATCTGTTGATATGTACATCAACCGTTCGCTCATCCGTATTGCTATCCAAGGACCAAATCTCATCCATCAGTTGTCTTCTTGTAAATATTTTATTTGGATAGGACAGGAGTTTAAATAACAATAAAAATTCTTTGTTGGGTAACTCCTGTTTCGTTTCCTCTATGATTATGGTCAACTCGTCATAATCGAGAGTACTGTTTCCTATGTATAATTTATGTTCATTCATAATATTTGTCCTTCTTAGAATTGCAGCAATACGTAATAACATCTCTTCCTCATCGACGGGTTTTACCATGTAATCATCAATTCCAAGATGAAATCCTCTCTTTTTATCCGCCTGTGCTTCTTTAGCTGTAATCATAAGAATGGGAATATTGCATCCTCCTAGGCGCAGTATTTCTGTAAATTCATAACCATCCATATATGGCATCATTACGTCCAATAAAATCAAATCCACTTGTACCCTATCAAGTAATTCCAAAGCTTCCTTCCCATTCTCGGCAAGAACTGGTTCATATCCGTTTTGCTCCATTACCGCTTTCATTAATTTTCTTGTATGAAAATCGTCCTCTACGATCATAATCTGAAACATAAAGTATCCTCCAATGATTTCTATTGGTATTCTAACATAGGTTCATGAAATATATTATTAATTTTTCATAAAATATCCTTTTGTTAATATTCAGTTTATATTCCTTTATTATACTCGACCTATTACGTGTTGAAAGGGGCATTTTTAAATGTTAAAGCTAAAACATATCTTTAAGGATTATCAAGCCGGTGAAACAACGGTTGAGGCTTTGAAAGATATTAATATCGAATTTAGAAAAAATGAATTTGTATCCATACTCGGACCCTCCGGTTGTGGTAAGACTACATTATTAAATATTATTGGTGGTCTCGATCGTTATACGAAGGGCGATCTGTCCATTGGCGGTAAATCAACCAAGGAATTTAAAGATAGTGACTGGGATTCTTATCGTAACCACTCCGTGGGGTTCGTTTTCCAGAACTATAACTTAATTCCTCATCAAACCGTACTTTCCAATGTTGAATTGGCACTAACGCTCTCCGGTGTCTCCAAAGCGGAACGCAGACAAAAAGCCATCGATGCTCTCACTAAAGTCGGACTTGCGGATCAGATTAAAAAGAAGCCAAATCAAATGTCCGGTGGCCAGATGCAGCGTGTCGCCATTGCCCGTGCCCTCGTTAATAATCCTGAAATCCTACTTGCTGATGAGCCTACCGGAGCACTAGATTCTGAGACCAGCGTACAAATTATGGAGATTTTGAAGGACATCGCTAAGGAACGATTGATCATTATGGTTACTCATAACCCGGATTTAGCAAAGGAATATTCCACAAGAATTATTAATTTGTTTGATGGTTCAGTCATCAATGATTCAAATCCTTACGAAGTAGCTGAATATACAACAGCAAAACAAGCTGCAAAAAAGGGGGCAAAAAATAAGAATAGGAAAGCTGAGCCAAAGACCTCCATGTCTTTCTTTACTGCTCTTTCACTTTCCTTAAATAACCTTATGACCAAGAAAACACGTACCTTTATGACTGCCTTTGCAGGTAGTATTGGTATCATAGGCATCGCCCTGATCTTATCTCTATCAAGCGGTATACAGACTTACATTGATAAGGTGCAGGAGGATACTCTATCCTCTTACCCCATTACCATTGAATCTGAAACAATGGATATCACAAGCATGGTGACCTCCATGACTGATGCAACGACTAAGGATACTTCACATGAGCTGGATAAGGTTTATTCCAATACCATCATGATGGATATGATGGCTACTATGATGGCTGAGATACAAACGAATAACTTAGAAGCCTTTAGAGCCTACATTGAAAATCCGGATAGTGAGGTATCAAAACACAGTAGTGCAATATCCTACGGCTACAACATGGACTTAAATGTCTACAACTCTGATACTTCGGGGGGAGTGGAACAGGTTAACCCGAGCAAGTTATTTGATAGTTTCTACGAAAACGTTGATATGAGCGCTCCCATGAGCCCTATGGGTGCATCAAACCTTAATGTCTGGGAAGAAATGCTAGGCAACCAAGAATTATTAAATTCTCAATACGATGTTATCTCCGGAAGGTGGCCTTCTAATTATAATGAAGTTGTGCTGATTGTTAATCAGAATAATGAAATTAGCGATATGGTAATGTATGCTCTTGGATTATTAGATTCAAACGAAGTCGATAAAATTATGGATGCCGCAATAAAAGGCGAAACATATGAATCAAAGGATGTAAGTTATACTTATGAAGAGATCCTGGCAAGAACCTACAAATTAGTACTCTCTTCTGATTATTATCAGTATCAAAAAAACACGAAAACCTGGAAGGATATGCGCGAGGATGAGTTCTTTATGAAGGACCTAGTTGACCATTCTCCTGAACTTAAGATCGTAGGAATAATACGACCAAATGAAGATTCTGTTTCTACTTCCATGAACGGTGCCATCGGCTATACTAGTGCTCTTACTGAATATGTAGTGGAATCTGTAAATAATAGCAAAATAGTAAAAGAACAGCTTGCTAATCCAGATACGGACATCTTTACCGGAATAGCTTTTAAGACAAATGAAGAAGAGAAAGAAGTTACAATGGAAGATGTAAATGCCTACCTTGCAACCCTTGACGAAGAGCAACAAGCCCAGATGTCTACTTATATGCAAACCATGTCGGAGGAGCAAATCATAGAAATGTTCTCCAAACAGATGCAGCAACCTACAACAGAAGCAACCTATGAGGGTAATCTTGAACTACTAGGTGTCGTTGATCTTGACAAACCCTCTACCATTAATATCTATGCTTCTACTTTTGAGGAGAAAGAGTTAATATCCGACGCGATCGAAACTTACAATCAGCAAATGATAGATGAGGGCAAAGATGAATATGTGATTAATTATACGGATCTTGTTGGTCTCATGATGTCCTCTATCAGCTCCATTATTAATGTAATCTCATATGTACTCATTGCCTTTGTTGCCATATCTTTAGTGGTATCTTCCATAATGATTGGTATTATCACTTATATCTCCGTTCTGGAACGTACGAAAGAGATTGGTATCCTTCGTTCCATTGGCGCCTCCAAGAAGGATATCTCACGCGTATTTAATGCAGAGACCTTACTCGTTGGTTTTGTATCCGGCTCACTTGGTATTCTGATTACAGTAATATTAAATCTTCCGATTAATATGATCATTCATGCCGTGTCCGGTATCACAAGTGTATCCTCCTCTCTACCGATTGGTGGCGCTGTTATTTTGGTAGCGATTAGTATGATATTAACACTTATTGCAGGGTTAATTCCCTCCAAACTCGCAGCTAAGAAAGATCCTGTGGTTGCGTTACGAAGCGAATAAGAGGAATCGTTCAATATTTATAGAAATGATCCTATAAATTAAAGAGAACCTCTAATGAATAAACACCATAAAAGTATGGGGCAGTTGCAAAATGTTGGATCTACCTACCAACAATCTGCAACTGCCCCATATAAACTTTATATTTTGTACCCTTAACTTAACAGGGATCAAGTAAATTTATCTTGTAATATGAAACTAGCAAACTTTTCATATCATATCGATTCTTCTACTTTAACCGGTTGATAAACCTCTTTTAATATTTCAATAAACTTAGAAACCGTCGTAGAAATACTCTTATTTTTATTATAGATGAGATTGTAGGGATAATCATGCTTTGGATACTCAACCTTTATCTCTTTTAATAATCCAATCTCAATTTCTGTTTTTACTGCATAATAGGGCATGAAAGAGATGCCTAGATCAGCACTAACCGCATGCTTAATTGCATCTATGCTCCCTAGATACATACTGATATTTTCCGGTAGATTAAGCTCCTGCTGAAGCAATTTAAAGCTGGTATATAATTGAGAGGATTTTTCATGAACAATAAAAACCTCTTCTGAAAGATCATCTATGGTAACCTCATCCTTTTGACACAATTCATTCTTAGGTGATGCAACCACAATTAATTTGTCATCAAATAACTTCTCAATGGACACGGTGTTATTGTATTGACAGTTTCCACCGTTTACCGCTAAGTCTAACGTCCCGTTCTCAATCATGGTGGTAATTTCTGAGGTGTTACCAATATGAAGATTAAAGGTTACAGAATCATATTTTTTTCTCATCTTACCAATGGCAATGGGAAGAATATAGGTCCCCGGTGTATTACTTCCTCCCAGATTAATCGTACCTCCGATATAATCACTTTGATTGATAATCTTATTCTCCATCTCTTCAACGATTGAAAATATCTTCTTCGTAT
>JAEWEO010000182.1 GCA_023389295.1 Bacillota bacterium | reverse complement strand
TAGTGTAAAAGAGAATGCTAGAACGCAGCAGGAGATATTCCTTGATGAAGAGAATGGCATTAAGATCCAAGTACAAGATAATGATTCCTCAAGCTGGTGGGCAGATGATAATAAATCAGAGACTGTTTTGCGCTATCGATTTCAAGTAGAGGGTGATGGGATAGAATCGCTTACCTATAATTTAAATCAAGGAGAATTCTGCTATTATCCTAAGCATCAAAGTGATGGAAGAGAATTCTATGGGAATAAATATAGTTTGTCCTATGAAGAACAGGAAAACATTGATTATGCCTATTCTATCCTTTTTAGTGCAGAATATGAGGATTATGGGTATGATACCAAGGAGTTGAATGCTCTTGGAGTCAAAGACATACTAGCTAGAGATAAAATATACTATGAGGTATTAGATAAAGAGATTGAAGCAACCAATTTAGATCTTGAAATCAAGATGAAAGATGGGCGTACCATCAATAAGACGGTTCGTTTTGATAATGTATTGGGAGAAGATGGCCCTAGCTTTTGGATAGCGCTATCCATCGATTAAAGGTACTATATGGACAGGCCTTGACTAAGTAATATTATTCAAGGCTTGTCTTTACCTCACGCATCATTTACGTTATAATAGGAAAATAATTAAAACAGGTGATTTTTATGCTTGATTTAAAGTATTAGTAATTACCATGAATGATCCGGGAGGTTTTAAATGTCTGAATATAGTAATGATAAGCCAAAAGATAAAGAGCAGGGAAAAAATCCAAACCGGTATAATAATCCTTCCATGAAAATAATCGCACATATACGCACCAATTTTCCTGAGAAATTCGGTATTCCAAGACAAAGTGGTCTAATCGATGCAGTAAAAGGAACCATTGTATTTGAACCCGATTATCGTAGCATGGACGCGCTTCGCGGTTTGGAGGGATTTTCACATATATGGCTCATCTGGCAGTTTTCTCAAAACTTACGTGAATCCTGGGCTACGATGGTAAAGCCACCCCGACTTGGCGGGAACAAACGAATGGGTGTTTTTGCGACACGCTCCCCATTTCGTCCAAATGCACTAGGGCTTTCCTGCGTCAAACTGGATCGTATAGAATTAGATCCTGAACATGGGCCAATTCTACATGTGTTGGGAGCAGATCTTATGGATGGTACCCCTATTTACGATATAAAACCATACCTAGCTTATACCGACAGTCATCCGGAGGCAACCGGAGGATTTGCAGATCCCCTTAAGGACTACGCCTTAAAGGTGAATTTTCCAGAGAATTTACTGTGCCAAATTCCCAAGGAGCATCATGAAGCATTGAAAGGTGTATTAGCGCATGACCCAAGGCCTTCCTATCAAAATGATCCCAACCGCATTTATGGGGTTGGATATGCCGGCTTTAACATTCGTTTCACCGTTAGAGATAATGAATTGACAGTATGCGAGATTACAAAATATGAACCTTAATATTAACTTTTAAATATCGATTTTAAAAAATAAAGCTGCATTTATACAATCATAATGGACTTTTTATTATTCATAACAATTATAAAGCCATGTTCGAAGCATTGAACATGGCTTTTATCGGAGGAGAATATGACAAAGCAGGAATTAACGATTAAAGGTATCCCATCCATTTTATGGGGTGATAAGTCAGATAAGATATACATATACGTTCACGGTAAAATGTCATGCAAAGAAGAAGCACAAGATTTTGCTGCCATTGCATCAGAAAAAGGTTATCAGGTTCTCAGCTTCGACCTACCTGAACATGGAGCACGTAAGAATGAAAGTTATGCATGTGATGTTTGGAACGGTGTTCATGATCTATGTCTCATTGGTGAATTTGTTAAGCAGAACTGGGGGGAAGTAAATTTGTTTGCATGTAGTCTTGGAGCATATTTTAGCTTAATGGCATATAAGGATTATCCCTTTGATAATTGTTTATTTCATTCACCAATTCTTGATATGGTACAGTTGATACAAAATATGATGAAATGGTTTAATATAAGTGAAGAAATGCTTAAGGATAAGCAAAGGATTCCAACACCGATGGGTGAAATTCTTGACTGGGAGTACTACTGTTATGTAAAGGAGAATCCGGTGAAGCAATGGGATGCTCCTACAGCTATACTTTATGGATCTGAAGATAATTTGACTGATCGGTATGTCATAGATGAATTTGTGAAAAACTATGAGGTAGAATTAACGGTGATGCAGGGAAGTGAACATTATTTTCATACTGAGGAGCAGTTAAACTTTGCGAGACAATGGTTAATGAAATATATAATCTAAAAAGTAATTGAAGTAATTAAGTTCGAGGTATTAGGAAAGGAACATGGAAATGATAGAAGCTTTGATAAATCTTGATCATAGTATGTTGATATTTATACAGGAACATATCCGAAATCCTGTTTTTACACCATTTTTTACTTTTATTACTCATCTTGGAGATAGTGGAATGATATGGATTTTATTTTCTCTTGGGTTACTAATGACAAAGAAATTCAGAAAAATAGGGATCATGTCAATTTGTGCCCTTCTTGGGTCTCTTTTCATAAATAATCTTATTTTAAAAAATCTATTGGCGAGAACACGCCCCTTTGATCTGATACAGGAGTTAATTCCACTAATTCCAAAGCCACATGATTTTTCGTTTCCCTCCGGACATACGGGAAGCTCTTTTGCGGCAGCTGCTGTTATTTACAGAAATATGACTGCCAAGATTGGAATCCCGGTATTAATACTTGCTATTTTAATTGGACTATCAAGGTTATATCTTGGCGTGCATTATCCAAGTGATGTGCTGTTTGGGGTACTTAGTGGAATTGGAATCAGCTACCTGGCAGAATTTCTAGTTAACTATGTGGACGATAAATTAGACAAGAGGCAGTAAAAAGATTAATAAAAGCGGTACTAAAAGAGTAGTAATTCAAAGTAAATTAGTAGAAAGAACAAACAAAAGAGATAGCATCCATAGAATGAGACAAGAAAGATATTGCTTCAAATGAAAAATAAAAAGTGAAGAAGTGAAAAGTAATGATAAACTACCCGCCCATGAAGAAACGAATCCTTCTCTGGGCGGGTAGTTTTATGTGATTTACGTTGCTTCACTCAATTACATTACTTCAGACAATTATTAAGTTTCTTTTAACGTTGTTTTATCTAGATGTTCCTTCGAATTGGCTGTTATATAAATTTGCATAGAACCCACCTTTTTGTAGTAACTCATCATGATTACCCTGTTCCATGATGCTACCGTTATTCATAACAAGAATGATATCTGCCTCTCGGATGGTTGATAGACGGTGGGCTACAATAAAGCTGGTACGTCCCTTCATCATATAAGCAAAGGCAGACTGAATTTTCATCTCCGTTCGTGTGTCAATACTACTGGTGGCTTCATCAAGAATGAGCATCGGCGGAAGGGATAACATGGCACGGGCAATACAAAGTAATTGCTTTTGTCCCTGGCTGATGTTTCCGCCGTCTTCTGAGATTACAGTATCATAACCCTGCGGCAGACGCTTGATAAAATTATGGGCATAAGCTGCCTTTGCGGCTGCCTTAATTTCTTCCTCCGTAGCCTCCGGTTTCCCGTAAGCTATATTTTCTTTGATTGTGCCGGCTTTTAACCAGGTATCTTGTAAGACCATTCCATAGTTTCCTCTTAAGGAAGCCCGTGTAACGTCTCTAATATCATTACCGGATACTAAAATTTTCCCGCTGTTCACATCATAAAAACGCATCAGAAGATTAATTAATGTGGTTTTTCCGCAGCCCGTCGGACCGACGATTGCTATTTTCTGTCCCGGTTTTACATTAAGACTAAAATCTTTAATTAGCTCGCGATTAGGATCATAGCGAAAGGATATGTTCTCAATTGAAACATGCCCGTCACTTCTTAAGTCAATTGCATTTTCAACTTCAGGTATCTGGTTTTCTTCATCAAGCAGTTCAAAAATACGTGCTGCGCATGCAAGAGCATTTTGCAGCTCGGTAATTACACCGGAAATTTCATTGAAGGGTTTGGTGTATTGGTTCGCATAACTTAAAAAGCAACTAAGCTGGCCAATGGATATGCTCCCTGTGATAGCAAACAATGCACCGGCAAGTCCTACTCCGGCGTAAACCATGTTGTTGACAAAGCGGGTAGCAGGATTTGTTATACTACTATAGAATATAGCCTTTAGGGTAACTTTCTGTAACTTTATATTGATATCATCAAAGGTTTCTAAGCACATATCTTCCTGCCCAAAGGCTTGAACCACCTTCTGTCCTTCCACCATTTCATTAATGAAAGCAGTTTGTTCTCCTCTTACTTTACTTTGGTTTTGAAAATATAGAAAACTACGCTTTGCAATAAATGCCGCAATCAATAGGCTTAGTGGCGTTAGAAGTACAACAACAAGGGTGATTGTAACATTGATATAGAGCATAAATCCGATGATTCCAACGATAGTAACAATTCCTGTGAAGAATTGTGTAAATAGCATCAAAATACCATCGGAGAAGGTGTCAATATCAGCAATCATTCGACTTACAAGATCACCGGAGGAATGTGAGTCAAGGTAGGAGAGTGGTAGAACCTGAATTTTTTTTATCATCTTGTTTCTTAAATCACGTGACATACGATAAGTAATTTGATTGTTGCAGATATTGAATATCCATTGGGATATAGCGGATACCAAAGCAGTAATACCAATGAGTATCAATATATTAAATATTTTCTGCAAATCTACCTTATCCGGGCCCAGCATATAATCGATTGCTCTACCGGAAAGGTTTGGAATATATAGTTGTGAGGTAACACTGATGATAGCAAAGAAGATACTGATTATGACAAAGATTCGATAAGGTGCTATATACTTTAGTACCCTTTTGAAGGTACCCTTCTTTTTTATTTCGTTTCCTTTCACCGTCATTATTGCTCACCGCCTTTCCTGTATTGGCTTTCATAGATCTCTTTATAGACACTACAGGTTTTAAGTAATTCCTTATGCGTACCTTTTCCTACGAGACACCCATCCTCCAGAACCAGAATTTGATCGGCATGTTGTATACTGGAGGTTCGCTGACTTACAATAAATACTGTCATTGAATTTGGAAGGTTACGGAGGGCTTTGCGTAGAGCTGCATCCGTAGCGTAATCTAATGCGCTGGTGCTGTCATCAAGAATCAGGATATCAGGATTTTTGACAATAGCACGTGCTATGGTAAGACGCTGTTTTTGGCCTCCGGATAGGTTTCTTCCTCCCTGTTCAACAGGTTCCTCAAGCCCAAGACTTTTATCTTTCACAAAACCGTCGGCTTGTGCCACTTTTAGCGCATTCCAGAGGTCTTCATCGGTGGCATTTTCATTTCCCCACAGAAGATTTGACCGTATAGTTCCTTTAAAAAGTAAAGCTTTTTGCATAACTACCCCAATTACACTTCGAAGTTCTTCTTTCGAATACTCCTTAACGGATCTACCAAGGACTTTTACAGTACCGCCCGTTGCGTCATAAAATCTGGGTATCAGATTAACAAGGCTGGATTTTCCACTTCCTGTGCCACCAATGATACCAATGGTTTGTCCACGTTTTGCAAGAAAACTAATGTTACTTAAACTCTCTTCACTTGCTCTTTCATAGGTGAGAGAAACGTGCTCAAAAGATATTGCCTCATCTATATCTATATTACCACCGTGTTCCTGTTCGTGAGAGGAGCCAAATGCCATACCGGGTTTCGTTAGAAATACCGAATGTACTCTTCCTGCACAGGCAGCAGCTTTTGTCATCTGAATGATCAGGTTTGCTAATTTTACGAGCTCAATGAGGATTTGGCTCATGTAACTAACGAGTGCGATTACATCACCCTGTTGTAGGCTTCCGATGCCAACATTAACTGCTCCGGAGTACAAAAGAGCAATGATTGCAAGATTGATAATAATGTAGGTAACGGGATTCATCAGACCTGATATTTGGCTAACCTTTAGCTGTAATCTTGTGAGTAAGGAAGTAGCAGCCTCAAAGCGGGAAACTTCGCTTTGTTCTTTGTTGAAAGCACGTATCACACGCACGCCTGACAAATTTTCTCTTGTTATACCCAAAACATGATCGAGCTTTCCCTGAACCTTTTTATAAAGGGGCATGGTATAAAGCATGATGCCAAAGACTGCAATCGAAAGAATTGGAATTACAACTACAAATATCATTGCGGCACTTCGGTTAATCTGAAATGCCATAATTAAGCTACCAAATACAATAAAAGGACTGCGTAGAAACAATCGAAGAAAGAGATTGATCCCGTTTTGTACCTGGTTGATATCACTCGTCATTCGAGTAATTAGTGTACTGGTTCCCAAGGTATCCATTTCGGTAAATCCAAGAGACTGAATATGTTGAAAGAGTGAGCGGCGCAGACCGGTGGCATATCCAACGGAAGCCTTAGATGCAAAATATTGTGCTGTAATACTGCAGATAAGCCCGATCACTCCTAGTAAAATTAATATGGCACATTGCCTTAGAATATATTTAGTATCTTTATTTGAAATCCCGATGTTAATAACAGATGCCATCACTAGCGGTACGAGTAAATCGAAGGAAGCTTCCAACATCTTAAATAACGGGGCCAATACACTTTCTTTTTTATAACCATTGAGATAGGATAACATTTGCTTCAATGCTAGTCCTCCTTTCTTTTCTCTATAGCGTCTAAGTATTCTATTCCATACCCATGCATTAATTCTAGAATAGGAATTATTTTTTTCCTTAATTCCGTAAGTGAATATTCTACTTTTGGAGGGACTACTTCATGTCGGTCATCTAGCAATATCAAATTTAACTCTCCTTTATTAAATAATGTTATCTTACGAGGGGCAGTATTTTATATACATAGACTTTAGATAGTTGGTTACTAGTATTATTCCAGATCTCTAATTAACTAGTAAGGTATCTAGATATCTTTTTCGATACTATAACACTTATTAGTGCCTACTTGTCACAAAAATACTGAATTGTTATAATAATACCACATTTTATTACATAAGGAGAAGCATAAAATGAGTAAAATACTTTATATCAAAGCAAATCTTAGGCTTTTTAGGCATCACAGATGTCACAACGATTGCTGCAGATCAACTTGATGTCATAGGACAGGATGTTGAGGCTTTGGTAGGCGAAGGGATTCAAAAAGCTAGGAAGATAGCTAAAGATTATTAATAATTTAAAGTCATAAAAAGGCGGTTGGGAGTAATCTCAACCGCTTTTTATGGGGCGTTCTAGGACAAAATGTCCTGGTTTTACAATTTAGTTAGTACAAACATGAAAATAGATGGTATAATAAGAGTTAGTTCATAACGATGTAAGGAGTTTTTGATATTAAGACACGTGGATACGGTAACATTACTAGTTAAATTACAGTCAGATTTTAAGTACTAATAGGAGAATTAACATGTTTGCAAATTATCATACACATACAACCAGGTGTAAGCATGCACACGGTGAAGATAGGGAATACGTGGAAGCTGCAATTAGAGCAGGAATGAAGGTTCTGGGTTTTTCTGATCATTGCCCCTGGGTTTTTGACAATGGATTTGTTTCTAGTATCAGAATGGTTCCTGAGGAGCTGGATGGATATTTCAACTCAATGGAGAAGCTGAAAAAAGAATATGCTAAGGATATAGCAATTTATGCGGGTTTTGAAGCAGAATATATACCGGAGCTCATGGAGAAACAGAATGAAATTCTAAAAGACTATCCAATAGATTATATGATTTTGGGGCAACATTTTCTAGAAAGAGAATCATATTCTTTGTATACGGGCATTTCAACAAAGGATGAATCTTTGTTAAAAAAATATGTTGATCTTGTAATTGAAGGAATGGAAACTGGGAAATATCTTTATGTTGCACATCCTGATTTGATAAATTACACGGGTCCGGAGAAGATTTATAAGCAATATATGCTAAAACTGTGCCGCTATTTAAAAAATAAGGATATCCCCATTGAAATAAATCAGCTTGGTTTTAAGGAAAAGAGACATTATCCGTCAGAACGTTTTTTAAACATTGCGAAAGAGGTTGGAAATTCTGCTATTATCGGTGTTGATGCACACTTTCCTGAATTTCTTGAGAATCAAGCTGAGCAGGAAAAATGCCGAAAGCTTGCCAGAAAGTATAATCTGGAACTTGTTGATGCATTTCCGGGACTGGATGGGAAAAGGGATTAACTTTATATAGATGAATACCAAATGGAGTGAGCTTATCCAAAAAAAGGAGGACTTTAGATTTGAAAAAAATCAAGTTGTTAGAGAAGTTCCAGTATAATTCGCCGGTAACATTAAGCTTTGCTTTGATTTCCTTAATCGTGTTATTGTTGGGATATTTCACAAAAGGATATACCACAAGATTATTATTTAGCGCTTACAGGTCCTCTTGGTTGGACCCATTGGCATACCTACGATTGTTCGGACATGTTCTTGGTCATGCAAATTGGAGCCACTTTTCCGGAAATATGGTACTGTTTCTTGTCTTAGGGCCTCTACTGG
>JAEWEO010000157.1 GCA_023389295.1 Bacillota bacterium | reverse complement strand
TCGGTTTTGCAACCTCAACCACTCTTCTTGTCAAAGTAATATTATCTTCGAAACTGTAATGAGAACCATCAATCATAATTGATGTATATCCCTCTTTAATTGCTTTTACTGCTAAATCAAAGCTACTACCATGATCTAAATGTAATGCAACCGGTACCTCTGTTTCTTCCGCTGCGGCCCTGACATTCGAATAATAAGTTTTTAAACTTCCATATTTAACGGTGGATGGGGTAGTCTGCAATATAACTGGCGCCTTTAATTGTTCAGCTGCCAGAATAACTGCCTTAACCATCTCCATATTCTCCACATTAAATGCCCCTACTGCGTATCCACCCTTTTGGGCATCTAGTAGCATTCTTTCTGATGTAACTAGCGGCATAAATATTCCTCCTTCTTTGTTTAAACAGAAACGTTTCGGTTTTATATTATTATATTATGCAATAACAGAAGAAATGTCAATGACTTTTCTGAAACGTTTCGGTTTAATAAATGGGAACCAAGTCTTTGCTCTTGATTCCCATTCATTTAATTTCTTCGTCTTTACTATTCACTATTATACTAATTCACTATTTTAATATTTCAACATTTTACCATTTTACTATTTTACTATTTTTACTAATTCTCTATTTACTAATTCTCTATTTTACTATTTCTCTATTTTCTACTGATTAGCAAAGTACTCATCTTAATCATAAAGGTTAGGAGCAATCTTAGGATCATCCATATTTTCTGATGTATACCATTGACAACCTGTGTCCACATCCGCAACAGCTTCACCCTTTGCAGCTGCAACAGCTAATTCAACTGTCTTACGCCCAATAGAAAGAGGATCTTGAGTTACTGCACCAGATAATGTACCATCTTTAACAGCACCTTTGATAACAACACCAGAGTCAAAAGCAATACCGATAACGCCGTCTTTACCAAGTTTATTTAAGTTAGCATTCGCATTTACTAATGCTTCTCCTGAATGTTGATTTGAGCCATATATTGCAATAATATCCGTTTTATTTAATAAATTCATACCATCTGTTAAGGATGCTTCTGCAGTAACTGCTGCAGGTACTGCTACATCAATAATAACGTCTGCGCCATCTACTTTTGCAGCAAATTTATCATGTCCTTCAACAGATACTTTTTTACCAGTAGCCTCTACCAATGCTTTCATCTTATCAATAAAGCCTTTACCACGGTTTACAATTGATTCAGAAGTAGCATCTTGTGACATAACGCCAATTCTTACTACACTTGTTGCTCCTGTAATCTTAGCTTCAATTAATTTATAGGTTTCTTCTGCTGCTAGTTCACCAGCTGCATAATTATCTGTGGAAGCATTTGCAAATACTGCACCTTCTGGAGCATTTGGAACACCAGAGTCAAAGCCGATGATCGGGATTTTATTATCCATAGCTGTTTTAATTAGATCCAAACAAGCTTCTGTATCAAGCGCTGCCAAACCGATTGCTGCTGGTTTTAAATTAATTGCATTATTTAGCATCTGTACTTGATCTGCAATATCACTCTCTGTTGCCGGTCCAACCATTTCCATTTTAACACCTAATGTGTCCGCTGCTTCTTGAGCCCCTTGGTATACTGCTTGCCAATACTGATGTTGGAAACCCTTTGATACTAAGTAAATCAGCATATCTCCATTATCTGATGTAGAAGTATCTGTAGTATCTTTTGCTGCATCGTTTGTCTCTGTGCTTGTTTTGGTGTCATCGGTTGCAGGTGCATCGGAAGACGTTGTAGACTTACATCCTGCTAAAAGGGATGTAACCATTGCTACTGTTAGTACTAAACTAAAAAACTTTTTCTTCATAATGAAATCCTCCCATAAGAATATTTTATTATTAACCCCTTTGGGTTATAATCTGGTTACTGCTTACTACTTACTGTTTAATACTTACTACTTACCACTATGTTTCCTTCTATTAGCTACATCTGCGAATACTGCAATGATTAAAACAAATCCGGTAATAAATTGCTGATACTGATTTTGAAGTCCAATGAATGGTAAGCCTGTTTTTAAGATTGACATAATAAATACACCAATTAAGGTTCCAGCAATGGTTCCATATCCACCGCTCATGGAAGTTCCACCGATTACAACACCAGCAATCGCATCCAATTCCATTCCGCCACCATTACCTGGTAATAAGGTGGAGTAGATTGCTGCATATGCTACACCTGCAATTCCTGCAAATGTTCCACTAAATACAAAGGCTAAGGTTTCATATTTTTTTACGTTTACACCGGAAAGTCTTGTTGCCTCTTTATTGCTTCCTAGTGAAATTATGTATCGACCTGTTCTTGTCTTATTTAACACAATTGCCATGATAACAGCCAAAACAATCAACAGAATGAAACCGGTGGGGATCATAATATTCCCATTACTCGTGGCGATGTTAATTTTAAAAATATTTCTAAACCAACCTCCCTCTTGAGATGCTTGAGGCCAAGAAATACTTTGCGCTTTTGTAAATATAGACCCAAAACCTTTTGAAATCATCATGGTACCTAGGGAAGCAATGAAGGGTGGTAATCCCATTATGGATACCATTAATCCATTACAAAGTCCAAATAAACTACCAATCAATACAGCAATTATTAAGCATAGATAAAGAGGAAGATTATACTTTGTCGCAAGGGTTCCTGAGATTAGTGAGGAGCAAACAAGTACAGTACCAATCGATAAGTCAATTCCTCCTGTGATAATTGCAAAGGTAACACCGATTGCCATTAACCCAATATAGTAGGAGGCATCTAAAATACTTACAAATGTGCTGTATTGCCGAAAAGAGGGACTAGCGATGCAAAAGAACGCAAATAATACGATTAATGCTACAAGTGCTATGGCCCGTTGCGTACCAATTGCTTTTATAATTGGATTATTGAGTAGTATATTCTTCTTTTTTTCAACACCTGCTTTATTTGACATCTTTAATTCCTCCCGTTTCATTTCTCATTGTTGCAGCTTGCATTATGTTTTCCTGTGTTGCTTTCTCGATTGGTATTTCATCCGTTATTCTTCCTTCACACATTACAATAATACGGTCGCTCATTCTAAGTATTTCAGGAAGCTCAGAAGAAATCATAATGATTGACTTTCCTTGTGCTACTAATTGATTCATCAAATGATAAATTTCACTTTTTGCACCTACATCAATACCTCTGGTTGGTTCATCAAAGATTAAGATATCACTATTTCTAATTAACCATTTCGCAATAACTACCTTCTGCTGATTTCCACCGGAAAGATTAACTAATGCTGTATTTACATCCGGTGTCTTGATTTTTAACGATGTGACATATTCTTCTGCCGCCGACTCCTCTTCGCTTGTATTAACAAAACCAGATTTTGAAAACATCTCGAGTGATGGTAGAGTACAATTTTCTACTACCTTTTTGTCAACAATTACCCCAAATCGCTTTCTATCCTCTGACAGATAACCAATTCCGGCATTTACAGCATCCTGTGGAGATTTAATCTCTATCTTCTCTCCATTCACATAGATTTCACCACTATCAACTTTATCTGCTCCAAAGATTGCACGCACAGTTTCTGTTCTTCCTGCACCCATTAAACCGGAAAGGCCTAATATTTCCCCCTTCTTTAAATCAAAGCTTATATTTTTAACAAGTTTTCCTGCATTCAAATTTCTAACACTTAGTACAATGGATGCATCTTTTGCTACATTCGATTTTTGCTTTGGTTCTTCATAAATAACTCGCCCTACCATCATATTGATGATGTCATCTTTACTACAGTCTTTTGTAATTAATGTCCCAACATATTCTCCGTCTCTCATAACAGTAACGCGGTCTGTAATTACTTTAATTTCATCCATTCGATGTGATATGTAGATAATACCTATTTTCGCAGCCTTTAAATCTCGTATTATTTTAAATAGTTCTTCAATCTCAGAGTCTGTAAGTGCTGCCGTCGGCTCATCAAAAACGATTAATTTTGAATCCTTTGAGATGGATTTTGCAATTTCACACATTTGCTGCTTACCTACCGTAAGATTTCCCATGATTTCTGTTGGGTCTATGTCGATATTCATTCTCTGAAAAAGCTTCGAAGCTTCTTCATTCATTTTTTTATCATTAATTAATTTGCCCTTCATAAACTCTCTACCAATAAAAATGTTCTGAGCCACGGTCAAATGATTCATCATATTTAACTCTTGATGAACAATCGAGATACCTACATCTTGAGCATCTTTCGGACTAGTGAATTCTACTATATTTCCTTCATAGACAATAGTACCTGAATCCTTTGCATAGATACCTGTTAGTACTTTCATCAATGTGGATTTACCGGCACCATTTTCCCCCATAAGAGCATGAACCTCACCATATTTCAGGTCAAAATTCACATGATTCAAAGCATGAACACCAACAAATGATTTATCAATGTCTTTCATACTTAAAATTATATCTCCCACATTTTCACCTTCCATTCTCTTCTCCTCTCTCTCCTCTGTTTGTATACTTTATTTTAAAGTCATCTGCTAAATAAATTAATTCATTATCTTACAGAAAAAGGTCAAATAATTACACGAAGTAATTATTTGACCTTTTATTCATACCAAATTAATTAATTATCGGCATCTCTAAATTGTCTGCCTACAAAGGGAAATAATAATTTTTGATTCTGTTCCGTATACATATTTTCCTTCGTAATAATTTCAGAACCAGAATCTAAGAATTGTTGTTCAGTATCTCCCTTAATGGCTTTTATCGTCTGCCTAACTGCTAAATATCCCATATTAAAGGGTTTCTGAATCACTAATCCTAAAAACACACCCTCTTCTAATAGTTGCACTTCTTCTATGGAATTATCAAAGCCTATCATCTTAACTTGCTGACTCAAACCTAAATCTTTGATTGCGTTTGCTGCACCTACTGCGGCATACTCATTCGTGCCAATAATCATATTAATCTCCGGATGATCTTTCATGAGTTCCACAGTAATATCATAGGCTTTATCAAACATGGAGTCACAAAAGACTGTATCAACAATTTGATCACTTCGATTACCAATGGCATATTTCAAACCTCGTATTCTCTCTATCGCGGTGGAAGAGGTTTTTACATGTCCTACGATTGCAATCTGTGTTGAATCATCTATGTACTCATTGGCTATCCGTCCCATTTTATTTCCTGCAATAAAATTATCGGTTGCTACAAGTGAGTCTGCCACCTTTTGCTCCACTTCAGAATCAACTAGGAGCAAGGTGATATTATGCTGTACCACCTTACTTGCTGCAGCATAGGACTCGGTATAATGGGAAGGTGCTATCATAATTGCATCCGGCTTTTGATCGATCGCCCACAACACTAACCTGTTTTGCTCTTCGTAGTCTTCTTCCTTGTCAGGCGCAACAATCGTCAAATCAACATTATACTCGTCTGCTGCCATTCTAGAACCAGCAGTTAAAGCACTCCAGAATTCATTTTTCTCATCGATAACCTTAGGAATAAAGATAATCTTAATCGGTTCCTTTTGCCTTACAATCATTCTTGGAACGACAGAAAGAGAAATGGTAATCAAAACGATTAATAATATAATGATAAGCACTCTTTTATTATTTATTTTCATTCGCTACAGCTCCCTCTGCTTTCCCGGAATAATAATGGTTGCGCATGTACCTACGCCAAGTTCACTCTCATAATAGATTCCGTATTCTTGACCATAGTATAACTGCAGTCTTTTTTGTACGTTACATACACCTACTCCATTTGATTTATGGCTTTTCTTGTCTTCATCAAAGATATGGGCTAGTGTTTCTTCATCCATTCCAGCGCCATTATCGCTAATGGCAATCACAATATTCTCATCTAAGCTATATGCATCAATTTTAATTAATCCGATCTTATCCCTATATTTCACTCCATGATAGATTGCATTCTCAACAATAGGTTGCAATACTAGCTTAATAATCTCCTGTTCTTTAATGCCGTCTTCTACATTGATTTCAAACTCTAATTTATCCTTATACCTCATCTTCTGTATGATTAAATAACTTTTTGCATATTCTATCTCATTTTCAATCAGAATTACTTCTGATTGAACACTTAAGCTTTGTCTCATGAGTTTTGCTAAAGAGGAGGTCATTAACACTACATCCTCATTTTTTCCTTCTTCGGCCATCCAGATGATAGAATCCAAGGTATTAAATAAAAAATGAGGATTAATCTGTGATTGTAACGCTTTTAACTCACTCTTTCTCTTTTGCTTTTGCTCCGATATATTCTGCTTCATTAAATTCTGAATTTCTTCAATCATTACATAGAAGGATTGACTTAGACTTCCTACTTCATTATTAGAGTGTACTAATCTCTTGGTAATCTCAAAATTACCCTTCTCAGCCTCCTTCATAGACTCCTTTAAAGCGGTAATAGGCTTGGTAATAGTAGCTGCTAGTAAGCTCGAAATTACCATAGTAATAGCAACTAATGCAATTGCGATAACAACATAAATAATTTGTGTACTCTCTTTTCCAGTCATTAGTTCAGAAGTATAGTCAACACCCACTACCGTCCAACCCGTTCTAGCTGATTTGGAAATAGTATATAATCTACTATCATCTCCTTCTTTCGTGACAAAGTAATCTTTCTTGCTATTCAAAACCTCGTCAATTCTTTCTTCAATTAATCCACTATATAATAATTGTTGCTTCGGGTGATAGACAATACTGCCTTTGGAATCGATGATATATACATACCCTCTTTTTCCCATACCATTCTTCTCACACAAATCGCTGATGATATCATAATTCAGATCAATAAAGAATAATCCTGTCTTCTCATTGGTCTGTGGATTATTAATGCATCTACTAAGAGTAACAACCCAACGATAGTTGTTCTTAATTAAGTTCTGCACATGTGAAGAGGATAGGAATGTATTATCACTATTACGCATCGTATTTATATATAAATCTGTGTTGTTAATATCCACGTACTCATTAATCAAATCTTGTCCATCATTTACGATAGCTCGTCCATTCTGAGCCATTACGACAATATTAGAAATGTCACTTCTTGATTCCTTTACCGTATTAAACTGATTTAACACCCCTTCTCTCGCTGCTTCTATCTCCCCCGCTGTACTATCTTTGCTAAATAAATACTGCTGTACATCTTTATTCTTTGAAACCAATTTCGATATATTCTCCATATACTCAATATAGGAATCAATATCGTAATTGATCATATTGATGATTTGTGTATTATACGAAATCGAGTTGTTATACACAGTAGTTTGAGTATATTGTAAGGAAATAAAGAGGAATATAAACAATGCAAATACAATCAATGCAGAAAAAGAGAAAATCATTGCATTTCTGATGCTCTTAAAACAATCTGATAGTCGCCTTCGTACTTTTTGCTTCAAGTTACTACCTCACTTCTTGCGCGTATTCTTTTGGAGTTTTTCCGGTCGCTTTTTTAAACGATACACTAAAATAGTGCGGATTTTCAAAACCGACTTTCTCAGCAATCTCATAATTCTTCATATCCGTATTCTCAATAAGTTCCTTCGCTTTGCCCATGCGAATGCGTGTTAAAGCCTCCATAAAGGTTTCACCATATGCATTTTTGAATATTATACTAAAATGGCTTACACTAATTCCAAGATAGTCACAAACATAGTTAAGGCTTAAGTCTGGTTTCATGTAATTATGTTCGATAAAGTCCATAGCTTTAATGACTAATTTCTTATGTCCAATATTCTTTTGACAAGCAATTTCATTACTAACGCGATACGCAAACTGCCGCACACAATCTATCTTATCTAAAAATGCTAACTCCGTAATACGAAGGGCTATCGCTTCACCTTGTTGATAAACCTCTCTCCCCAGTAGTTCAGACATTCCTAATAATTCACATAACATTCGCACAATTTGATGGAGATACATATTTGCCTTATATGGTATAATATAGTTTTCTCGTATTTTATGTACTACTGCTGCGATACTTTGATCTATTTGATTATAGTCTTCAAGCTTTACTGCCAATTCCATTGCTTTTAATTCTTCACTTATTGAAATACTTTCGTTGATATGCTCACTTATCTCATCCATATCTACCACTGACACATTTTCTAGGACTTCTATATAGTTTAACGCCTTTAACGCATTCTCATAGGTGGGCAATAAATTGCTTAAACTATAGGAATATTGCCCAATACCCACTAACACCTTTGTATTAAAATATTGCTTTACTTTTGAGACAATCTCCTCGCATACCTTCTTGCACACAGCTTGAAATGCATTAGGTTTATTCGTAGAAAACAAAATAAAAACCATCTCGTCATTTCCTAAAAATACTTCACCCGCCTGATTATCTCTCACGATTTCTTCACTAATATTATGTATAATAAAATGCATTAAATTACGCTGTTGTCTCATCTCTTCATTGTCTTGTATCATAGAAGAATGATCAAATTGTATTGCCGCAATCCGATATGCACTCGAATTTAATTTAACATGAACTTCCTCAAGTTCATTGATACTTTCCCAAACTGATTTCGTACCATGAATAAGATTATAAAACACCTTTGCTTTAATATATTCTTCATTCTTGTTGTATAGCAAGCTAATCTTAGCAAACTTCTTTTGTTGTTCTCTTTCTAAGTCCAAGTCTTTCTTTAACTTTAGCAAAAATCTAGTTAATTCTGCTGCCGTTATGGGTTTTAACATATATTCTTCTACACCATACTTAATCGCTTTTTTCGCATATTCAAATTCATCGTAACCACTAAATATCATCATCTTAGTGGTACGGTGATTATTGCAAATATACTCACACAATTCCATACCATCCATATAAGGCATGCAAATATCTGTTAAAACTAGATCCACATGATTAGACTGTAAGAACTCTTTTGCTTGCTTTCCGTTCTCACAATGACATAACAACTCATATCCAAGTGAATTCCAATCCATATTCTTGCATATTGCTTCTCTTACTAGCACTTCATCGTCTACTACAATTACTCCATACATATTTTCATCCGCCTTTTTGAGCTATAATCATTACCAAAGTGTTTCATTCATGTAAGTCAATAATTAGTATTTAATGTAAAATGGTCCTTATTTAGCTTAGATTATCATAATTGTTCAAACTATACAATAGAGATTAAGATATCGTATAATATTTTGAAGAATCACACAATTATATATACAATTTTTACCATGCAAGATGAATTAGCAAACAAACTTATTTGTCATGAACAATGACGCTAGTCATTGCAACGGTCTTATGTTAAAAGAAAAAAGTTCTGATTTATAGATTACATTCAATCTATAAATCAGAACTTTTATTAAATCTCTATTCGTTCAGAGATTTGATTTGCCTAATAAAAAGGAAGGCTATATTACTCACGACAATGTTACCTACCGCTTTTCTAAAAGTATTGCAATTGTGTTACTTTCGGAATCATAGGTACTTCCCGCAACATCCCCAAATATGTCGCATACCTTAAAGCCACTACGTTCTACTTCTTGAATCAATGATTCCTTTGTAAAGTATGTGTCCCACAAATAGTAAGGCGTTATTTCATTATTTGAAATGATTGATATTAGCTTCAATGTCACATTGTCTGAATACTTGTAATGGCCATCCATTTCCACATATTCATCAGCGCGCCAGAATCCATCTTTATGGCATACTTCCCAAGTTTGTTCTTCTTTAAATTGAGAAAAGTTTTTCATAGTAAATACATCGAATAGCAATTTTCCATTTGGTTTCAGATGATGATAAATTTTACTCAGCATAACTTGCCTGTCATTTGTAGATAACGCACCATAATCGCAAAAAATCATTGTAGCAAAATCAAAACTTTTCTTTAAATCCATTTCTAAATAGTTTTGATACAAGTAAGAGATGTTTAGTTTCTTACTTAATGCGGATTGCTTTGCATAATTAATAGAGCGTTCTGAAAAATCAATTCCTGTGACATGATACCCCATCTGGGTGAATTTCTCCGCGTATATACCGGGACCACACCCTAGATCAAGAAGTGAAGGATATTCGGAAGGTGGGACAATTTCCTTGATCCATGCAACCGATTTTTCAATAAACGATAACTTCCTGCTGGCCGCGTCAAATTCCGGATCAAGATGTGCTTTAAGCATTTGCTTTGAAATGTATTCATCATTCCAAAATTCAGCCTTTGTTTTCGTATAAATTGGTGGCTTACGTAAAGATGTAATAAGATTGCTGTTCATATTGGTCTCCTTTCATGTGCAAAAGAAAAATGCAATTTTATACTGCATTCCCGTATTTGTTGTCGTTAACGCAGTATACAGGCTGTAATGTCATCTTTGCTTAACACATCTTTGATTTTGATTAGGTTGGCATATATTTTTCTCATAATTTACCAATGTTTAAGAAAATTATACTCGATAGAAATCAATGATACAATAGAAATCCACATAACAAACATGCCAGA
>JAEWEO010000137.1 GCA_023389295.1 Bacillota bacterium | reverse complement strand
CCCTTACATACGTCTTTGCCATATCACTCCTCCTTGTTTATTGAATCTCTTACCACACAGAATACATTCACAATCCACCTCTAGATATTGTATTCTCTCAGTCAATAAAGTAACTATCAAATGCATTTTCTTATCATACCTTGATGTTCAACTATTCTTCTCTTTGCCTCCTCTCTTGAAACCCCTGTCAGAATCATAACAATCGCTTCCTTGATGGAATAACCTGTTTCTTCTAACGTCTTTATAGCTGTCTCCATATTACATCCTGTACTTTCCACCACAATTCGTTTTGCTCGATCCATCAGTTTGAGGTTTGTCGGTTTCATGTCAATCATTAAATTACCATAAACCTTTCCTATTCCAACCATTGACGCTGTTGAAATCATATTTAAAATCATTTTTTGACAAGAACCAGCTTTTAAACGGGTAGATCCGGTTAATATCTCTGGTCCAGCATCAACTTCAATAGCTACATCAGCATATTTTGATAGTATGGAATTTTTGTTACAAGAAATCCCAATACATTTGGCATTAAATTTTTTTGCATGCTTTAATGCTCCGATTACATAAGGGGTTCTCCCTGATGCTGCTATACCCACAACGATATCATTTTCTCCTATGTTGACTGCATCTAAATCTGTGGCAGCTAATTCTTCAGAATCTTCTGCACCCTCTACTGCTTTTACAAAAGCTTTTTCTCCACCTGCTATAATTCCTATTACTTCATCTGTAGTAGAGAATGTAGGGATACATTCGACAGCATCTAATATTCCCAACCTACCGCTTGTCCCTGCTCCCATATAAATGAGCCTACCATTGTTGTTAAGCGCATGAATAACTAATTGAATACTTCTTTCAATATCCGGCAAAGCTTCTTTGATCGTATCAATAACTTTTTGATCCTCTTCATTCATGATTCGAATTAGTTCCATTGTGGACATTGTATCTAAATGAAGGGTTTTTGGATTGCGATTTTCTGTATTTAGATGATTGATATTTACGTTATTTACCATAATTCATTCTCAATCAAGCTTGCATACATATAAGCTATTGTAAAACCAGAATTATTTGACTCAATTTGACGTACTTTCCCTATTGTTGAATAGTATTCATTGTATGGGAAATCATTGATCTCCCCACGAAATACAGAGTATTCGCGCAATCCTGTGAACCAACGCTCAATTTCATTTTGATCAAGTTTGAAGTAAGCCTGTGGAATAAAACCAACTAAATCTTCAAAATTTTCCCCATAAACTAATCGAATCGAACTTCCTTTCTCACGTAAACGTTTAACTGCGGCAGTTACTGCATCGTGGGTGTTAATATGGCGGGGATGCATGGAACCACGCCAATGTGTAATTACAAGATCTACCTTCTCATCCACGAAATATTGTTCCATTCTTAAAGAAAATTCTTCTAATGAAGGCATATTATTAGAAACATATCCCAACCAAATGGTATCTCCATTCAACTTTTGGGCGGCACGCTTATTTTGATTTAATAAATCTTTTAAATATTCGCTCTTTGCTTCCTCCGTTGCATTTGGATCTTCCAAACGGCCTTGAGTGACATGAATATATGTACAATGTGCTCCTTGTTCTGCATATTTAAGCATGATTGGTCCGCCCAGAATCTCCGCATCTAACGAATGTGCTCCAACACTTACAACTCGTTTTATCTCGCTCATCTTTACCTCCTTCTTAAATTGTTTTTTGATACTCTACATAAGTTCTAAATTCCTTAACACCATGTCTTTCATAAAATCTTCTACCTGGTTCATCTGTTGAAACAAAAAACAAGTGATAGATACCCCGTTTTTCCATCTCAAGCTGCATAATGTCAAATAAAATACCTCCAATCCCTAAATTTCTAACTTCATCCTTAACCCCAATTGGACCAAAACGCATTGGATTACCATCAATCATTCGCATACAAAATCCTACAATTTTTTCTTCTGAATCTAGGACCAGCAAAATACAATCTTCCGCTAAATTATTTTGCATTGAAATCAATGCATTTCGCTTCCACCCTCCTCCAAATTCGCTTTTCAAGAATTCAAGCAAATCTAAGGCATATTTATATTCAAAATTTATAAAGGAGAAGCCAGCTTCTTGTGCTTTTAATAGTTTATCCTGTGTTTCTTTACTAAGTTGGTAACCGTGTAAATCCTTGCACATGGAATAGCATTCTTTTCCAGATTGATAACCCATTTTATCAAAGAAATGTATTGCATCACTATAACTATTTTTATCTATACCAGGGAAAAAATAGTTCGGACTATATGCCCCTAGAATTACCGTCTCTACACCCATCGACTTCAACTTCATTTCTACATGTTTAACTAAATCAGACCCAATTCCCTTTCGCCTATAAGTTTGATCTACAAACATAACATTAATCCATCCTTTTGTGGGCTCTAAACCCCTTTCAAGATATGGAAACTTTCTCTTGGTCGCTAGTAGAAATCCAACTACTTGATTATTTACTACTGCCACAAAACAAAGCTCTGTATCAAAGTTATCATCTAATAGTGCCTGTTTTCGAAACTTATGAAAAGTAATAGGATCAGCAATTAATGCTCTATTCCAAAGATCTATTACTTCTTTTTCATATTTTTGGCTATAATTTAGTATCTTCATTTTTCCCCTCTCGTTTTTAATAAATTTTGATTGGAATAATACTTATTATGTTAATATGTTAATATGTCAACCTAATGTACATTGTATCCTTGATTTTATAATTTGTCAATGAATGTTTGGCACATAATGTTAAAACACTCATTTTTTATTATTCATTTTGTCTTATTATATTATATATTTCAGATAAATATGTTTATATTTCACAAATAACTATAATCAACTCCAGAGTAACTCCCTTTATTAATGCACCTAAATGCTCCAACGAAAAACAGCACTTCGCCTTTGAAAGCAAAATGCTGTCTTATATTTTCACCTAGCCATTCCACGTTGCAGTATACCTCCAAAGGTTCTGGAAATGATGCATTTTAATCCATTCATACTGCAGCAAAAATAATATGGTTTTGTGTTCCAACCCTTTTCGGTCCAGTAACTGGAATCAAGTCCCTTCAAATACTTCGCTAATGCTTTTTGTATCTCAAAATTGATAAGACTACTTAAGGTAGGCCGATAACTTTGGGGTGTCTGCATAAGTTTAACAAAGCCTGCTACTTCCTTATTGGTGACCGGAGAATTGATGCTCCTAATTGTTCTTCCAATTCTGCCAATTGGCATCGCTCCCCATTGAACTGCGACACTTTGAAGATAGGAAAGGGTTGATTTTAAACCTGATCCTTTTGTAGTCGATACACAAAGAACAGGCTTACCATACAATACCGGACGATGATACCATTTACAGGTTCGATCAATAAAGGTTTTTAGCTTTCCGGAAACCTGTTTTAAATAGACGGGTGAGCTAAGGATTATTCCATCTGCAGCCATCATTTTATCCATAAGTAATTCCATATCATCCTGATATACGCATTTATCTTTCATAATACATTTTTCACATCCAAGGCAATCTTTTATATTGTAGTCATAAAGCGAAAGAACTTCTACTTCAATATCATTTTGGAGCAATATCTGTTGTATTTGTACTAGCAAATTGTATGTATTCATCTTTCGCCTGCTTGCATGCAATGCAATTACTTTTTTCACGTATTTGACCTCCGATATTTACATAAATTATGATTTAAATCATTTATCATCATTTGCTGTAAGACAAAATTCTACTACAGCCCGAGCGGTATCTGTCTGCTGCTGTGTTGAAGTAATATCTGCTATCCCATCTCCTCGTTGTTCCCCATAGCATCCGAAGCCAGCATGATTCCCACCACTCAGAACTATCTCCTCAAAATTCTCAGGCAGATTGCTTTTATTCTGCTGATAGGATTCCTTGTTCATCACCTCATCTTTACTACCGTATATACTCAGCACTCTCATACTACTCGCCGAAATATCCGCTGTCGAGTATGACGCAAGCAAAATCAGTCCTTCAAACTTGCTACTGTTTTTCGAAGCATAACTCGCAGCCATGCTTCCTCCAAGGGAATGACCACCAATATACCAATGTTTTATATTAGAATATTCTAGAATATATTTGTCAGCAGCGTTTATATCAAATACAGCCAGGTTGAACGGCATCTTCGGCAAGATGCAGAGAATACCCTTCTGTGCCATTTTGATCATCAGCGGCTCGTAGGCCGTGTACTCAACTTTACCTCCCGGATAAAAGATAAAAGCAGTATCAGAATTACCCGGATCAAACACGAGCGCTCCGTTTATGTTTGATATATCTATACCTCCGTCTAATTTTGCTGCCTCAATTGAAGCATCGTCAGCACGGTAGTAATTCGAGGTATAGATAAAAAACGCTAAAATAATCATTAGTATAATTGCACTAAAACCTATTATTACTTTCTTTCCAGTTTTCATTCTCTTTTTTGAATTCATAACCTTTCCCCTATTTTCCACATATTCGCATTCCTATCATAGATTACCTCAATCTTGACTGATAAGGATACGTTTCTCTTACTTGTTTTTATTTAGCTTATTTATATCCGCTAAATTTTTAGAATACTTTTTTCTTAGCTTCTAATCAATGCTAATAGTCACTATCTATTTTATTCTATTGATTTCAAAGATTCAATCATATTAATTGTTTTAAGCTTAAAAATAATTCCCAGTAGCATTCCTATTATTGTACTAATAAAGGATTAAAGCGAAAACAACGACGCTCGCCCAAAGCGACCGTCGTTGCTAATACATGATTTATAAATGTCTGCAAAGCTACATTACCGAATAAACTCTTATATTTATTTCTCTACAGATCATTCTTCTAACTTCCAGATATGTTTATCCTTTCTAAAAATCAAACAGACAACGATACCGGCAATAGCTAGAAATAGAAATAAAAATGCTGCTCCAGAGCCCTTGCCTTCTCCAAATAATATGTTAAAGCATCGTGTTTCATTCCATGCCATAAAAGGTTCAAATACCTTATCAACCAAGAATCCTCCAAGAAAATAGCCTATTGGAATAGTAAAAAATTGCAATGTATTTCTTGCAGAATAGACCCTTCCTTGCATTTCAATAGGAATGTGATTTCTAAATAAAACATCCATATTCGCTTGCATCATTGGAATAAAAGTCCATCCAAGAATAACTCCCATAACCCATACTGGAACGGTTCGCCCAAATGCCAATAAGAAATTTTCCGTACTCATTGAGAATAAAAGTGTATTACAAATCACCTTCACTCTACTTTTAGGAGATGGTAAAATAGAAACGATTGCACTACCAATCAAGGTGGCAATTCCAACCGTAGCGTTAACAATACCAAGGGCAATCTCACCACCGTTATCTCTTGACAATATCATTGCAGGAAAAGCAGCATTATACATAGATGCAACTAGGTTTATTGCTGCTAAAAATAATATTAAATCTAAAATCCCTCGATTAGCCTTTAGATATTTCAGACCTGCCTTCGCAGCATAAAGTAATGGCTCCTTTATTTCATCATTATACTTAATTTCAGGGATTTTTATAAATAGTAGCAGGCAAAAAAATGCTACAACAAAGGTAAATAGATCAAAGTAAATCACTACATTTATTCCCCAAAACGATAACAAAGCGGTTGCGATAACAGGGGTAAGCAGGCTGGTAAGAGAATTTGAAAAAGCTCTCATTCCACTTACTCTTTGGTAATACTTTTTCGGTGTCAGCAAGCTGATTGTAACATCTGATGAAGGCTGTTGTATGGTATTCATCAACCCGTTTAAGGCATTTAAGCAATAAATATGCCAAATCTCTAATTTGCCTGTGAGTAAAAGCATAAGAATGCAAATAGTACACAACGCAGCAAACGTATCACATATCAGCATGGTTATTTTTTTGCTCCATCTATCGCTTAACGCTCCTGCAAAAATGCTCATTATGACATATGGTGCATACGAGCAAATTGCAATTGATGCAGTTTTTAATGCAGAACCATATTGTTCATAAGACCAAATAACTAAGGCAAAATTAGTCATTCCACTGCCTAAGGATGAAAAAGTTTGCGACAACCATAAAATCATGAAATATTTTAAGTCATTAAGACTTGTTTTTATTGAACTCATTTCGACTTTGCTCCTTTTAATATAGTTATATATAATAAAATGCAAAGCCTTTATAGGACCTACATTATCTCCATGCCAGTTGTCCTATCAGACCTTGCATGGAGCAAAAGCAATACAAAGAATCATTTTATTTTACCTCCTAACATTAACAATAATCCATTCTTCTTTTTTGAAACTGCTACAAATTATCTCCTCCAGTCATTTACTCCTGTTCTAAATATTTCTTGTTGATAATTAACTTTTAGCTCTATATGAATGCATCATTTTAATATATAATATAGTCAAAGCTATAAATAACTCGAACAAACCGCAGATTCACACAGAAAGGAGTGAACTTTATGGATAAAATCTGTTTTGAAACCAAACTTTATGAAATAAACACATGGCGCATACTTAAGTTTCCAAAGCAATCAAGTGAGGCACTTCCATCACGAGGAATGGTAATGATTAAAGGGACGATGAATAATATCTACTTTGAAGCTCCACTTGAGCCAGACGGTATGGGGAGCCATTGGTTTAGAGTGAGTGATACTTTATCAAATGAAGCACATGCTAATGTTGGAGATACCGTATCATTGGTTGTTGAACCCATGAAAATTTGGCTTGAACCCGAAGTACCACTAGACTTAAAAAACTCATTAGTTAATTCTAGTTTATTAGATGCGTGGAATAAAATCACAACCAAAGCGCGTTGGGAATGGATTCGTTGGATACGATTTACTAACAATCTTGCAACACGCCAAAAAAGAATTGAAACGGCTTGTTCCATGCTAAGTGCTGGAAAAAAAAGACCTTGCTGTTTTGATCAAAGTCGATGTACTGAGACATCTGTTTCAAAAAGCGGTATATTATTGCCTATTAACGAGGATCAAAATTAAAGTACCTTGATTTATCCGTTAGATCATATCCGATTACCTAACGGATAAAATCATGATTTTTTTCCTCCCTTTATTCCATGTATCCGCCTTTCATCGGAGATACCGCATGCTCTGCAAAGATTTTCAAAACACCGGATGTATATCTTGGTTCTTTTGGTTCCCAGCATGCTTTACGCTGTTTTAAGATTTCTTCCATCTCCTCTGATGTCTTTGGTATTCCCTTAACGCCAACGATTTCCAATCTTCTATTCTCCACGTCAATTTCAATTAAATCATCTTCTTCCACTAAGGCAATGGGACCGCCATCAGCTGCTTCCGGTGAGCAGTGTCCGATTACAGGTCCTTTGGAAGCTCCTGAGAATCTACCATCTGTTATGAGTGCAATGGTTTTCCCTAATTGTTCATCCGAAGATATTGCCTCTGAGGTATAAAACATTTCCGGCATGCCGCTTCCTTTTGGTCCTTCATACCGGATAAATACAGCATCCCCCGGCTTTATCTCATGTTTTAATATTGCTTCTATGGCATCCTCTTCGGAGTCAAAGGGTTTCGCTTTTAAGGTGACATGAAACATCTCTTTCGGGCAGGCACTATGTTTAATTACCGCCCCCTCCGGTGCCAGGTTCCCCTTTAATATTGCTATTGCACCGTTTTCTCCAATGGAATTTTGAAAGGTTCTGATCACATCCGTTCTTTTCAGTCCTGTTTTAACCATATATTCATCACATTTTTCATAGAATCCGCTGGTTTTCAGGTCTTCCAGATTTTCTCCCAGTGTTTTTCCGGTTACTGTCCTTGCATCTAGATGAAGCATACTCTTAATCTCTTCCATTACCCTGGGAACCCCACCAGCGTAATAGAAATACTCGGCCGGCCACTTTCCAGCCGGTCTGATATCCAATAGGTAATGGGCTCCTTTATGTATCCTGTCAAACATATCTCCATCCACATCAAGATTAAATTCGTGTGCTATAGCAGGAATATGCATCAGAGTATTGGTTGACCCGGAGATTGCGGCATGAACCAGGATTGCATTTTCAAAGGATTGCATAGATACAATATCCCTTGCTGTTATCTGTTCCTTCGCCAGTTTTACTGAGAGCTTACCGACTTTTATGGCTACTTCCTGTAAATCAGGACACATAGCCGGCATCAAAGCACTCCCAGGAAGCATTAGTCCTAGCGCTTCAGCCATAATTTGCATCGTGGCTGCAGTTCCCAAAAATGAGCAGGCGCCACAGGAGGGGCAGGCATGCTGCTTATAATAAGTCAGTTGTTCTTCTGTAATCTCCCCTCTCTGATACATTGCACTATATTTTCCTATCTGCTCAAGTGTAAGCAGTTCTTTTCCATAAGCATCCATGACGCCGCCTGTCACCATAACCGCAGGAAGATTGGTTCTTCCAATAGCCATCAAATGTGCAGGTACCGCCTTATCGCAGCTTGATATAAAAACGCCGGAATCAAAGGTGGTTGCATTGCTGTGAATCTCGATTAAATTGCAGATGGTATCTCTGGATACGAGTGAGTAATTAATTCCATCATGTCCCTGAGACATACCGTCACAGATATCGGTTGCATAATATCGTGCACCTTTTCCTCCCGCTTCTGTAATCCCCTTAACGACGCCTTCCACAAGTTTATTTAAATGAGCACTTCCCGGATGACTATCTCCATAGGTACTCTCAACCAAAATCTGAGGTTTTTCCAAATCTTCAAGCGTCCACCCCATCCCTAGTCGTAGTGGATCCATTTCCGGTGCTAATTTTCTTATTCTCTGACTTCTATATTCCAAAATAGTTACCCCCTATCCTTTATTCCCCAGAGAGACCTTTCGCTTTCGAAAGAAGAATGTTAATTATTAGTATATCTTTTATTCCATTATATACCACTCTATGTACTAATCAAATATTTATATTTATTTTCGTAAAAAACACACCCATAACGATGCTATTGAATGTATCATACATTACCTTAAGGTTTGACGAAACATTTCCGTCTTAATTTATCGCTACTAATGGCTGGACAACAAGAAGGTCAAAACCTACTGTTTTATGTAAGTTTCGACCTTCTTGTTCTTTCATATTTTCTAAGTCACTTTAACATTATAGCTAATCTCTAATACTCCTCATTTAATAGTGTATTTGATCTATAATAGTATCTATTTTGCTTTTCGCTTTTTCTATTGCTTCTGCTTTTTCCGACTCTGTAGTCCCTGTACCATCTATCAAAAGTTCTTCAAATTTACTTATACCAATAAACTTCATAATATCTTCCACATAATTCAGTCCTTTATCAAGAATAGGCTTCATTATCCATGGAATATTGGCACCAGAGGATTGAACATAAATAAATGTACGTGGTCTGTCATTTAATAGTCCTTCCGGTTTATTATTAGTAAAGGTTATTGTCTTTTCTGCCTGAATAATACAATCTATATAATCTTTAAGTACAGCTGGAAATGATAAACTCCACATAGGAGACGATACAATATAAATAGTGGCAGATACAAACTGGTTACACAGTTTTGACATTTGCTGCACATCATTTTGTTCTTGAGCAGACAATTTTGAAAGAGCATCTCCACTTACCAAAGTACTACGACTACTAAAATAGCTGTACTTTGGACGTGGAATATGCTCTTTATATAAATCCAATTCTTCCAAGCTGAAATCCTTATATTTATCCATAATACTGTTAACTAATGCTCTACCTACTGTTTTACTTGAAGATATTTCTTCCGGTTTTGAATTTGCAACAATATAAAGCAGTTTTTTCATTTTTTTATTTCCTCCTTCTGAGTATATAACATATTATCTGTACTAGAATTAGGAAATATTCAATTTTTACTTATAAATGCCAATTACTCCAAAATCATATGTTTTGTTATATATAGGATTGTTTGAGATAAAGTAAATAAATACAGGTGTATTATCAAGACTAGGTTCTTTGTCAAACAAGAATCTGTCAGCTTGGCGTAAGGCTTGAAGTGCTGTCGGCATTTCGTTGTAGAAAATTTCATTTCTTATATAAGCATTTCCTATTACACCATTACCATCAACAATCACGTAACCAATTAAAGCAAGCCCTTTTTCATATTGGACCCAGGCTACTCTTACCTCATCATGCATTTTTGTAATTTGATCTTCAGCATAATTATTTGCCACAAACACAAATAGTTCTGCCGTTGTATCCGAATGTGTAATTGTATATTTTCTATCTATCACAGGCTCATATGGTTCCATTATATCC
>JAEWEO010000048.1 GCA_023389295.1 Bacillota bacterium | reverse complement strand
AAGCTTAAAAAGAAACAATATCCACTATGTACCGTTAATTATTATGAGATAGCTGATAATTGGTTTAATCTATACGACTACTGTGATAAAAAGATTACTTTTATAGCAGGGGAACTAGGAGAAGATTCAGATGTCATATATGATCTAGTACAAGCAAAGATTGATCCGTTGATAGAAGCTATACAAGATGAATTCCGGCAATCAGAGGAATATAAAGTCCATGAAGAACACGAACGAATAACAACGCAATATTCAATTAATAAAATGGAGTTTGCTAAACAGTATGACTGTGATGAGGATGAATACGATTATATTTATGATGTATTTGGCAACCTCATGAATAAAGGAAAGTTGGATGAAATTCAAGCAAGATACAAATTCAAGCAAGAATACGAGGAAAAGAGTCGTAGTTACCAAGAACAATACTATAGTAACTACAGTAAATTCTTCTCTGGTGGCGGTAGTAGTTACTCTAATCAATTACATAGTAACCACAGTATAGAGGACAAGGAAACCTTGAAACAGTTCTACCGGGAATTATCTAAGAAATTTCATCCCGATGCTAACCCGGATACAGATACATCGAAGCAGATGCAACTATTAAATCAGCTTAAGAATGAATGGGGAGTATAATATCAGTAGAAAGGATGTGATTCAAATATCAAAGATTAAATTATCATATGTCGATCAAGAAGAGCTGCAGGAAGTGGTCAAACTATTAGGCCCGATGTTAAGAAATGTTAAGGTTGCAAAAAATGATCAAGGCAAGTACAAAAAAGCCTACATGGATTTGCACCCTAAGAAACCCTAAGGTTTTAGCTTGCAAACATTTGTTCTAAGTGATATAATACAGATAGAATAAATAAAAACTTAAGTACCCCAAGGGTCCGGCATGACCGCCTTGGAAGTCTTATTTAAGAGACGTGGGAATGATTGAAGATAATCTTCGGTTGTTCTTGCGTCTTTTTTTGTTTATTCCAGAAACTCTCCTTTCTCCCATATCCGGCTCCTGAGCATGAGGATAAAAGGCTTGTATGATCATACAATGGGTGAAAGGACAAACAAATCTAATTATCTAAAGGAGAAGAGAGACTATGAGCAAGAAAACAGATTTAATTAAGTTATTTAGTGAATTTAAGGATCGGTATAACACGGTTCAGGTAAAGTTGACGGAGATTAGGAAAAGCGAAGCATACACTCCGGTTGGCAAGGAGCAGGCCATTAATAAACTGATGGAGGATTTTAAACCTATTACCCAGCTATTTCATGATAAGGCAATTGAAGCTATTGACAACGGTCTGGCAACACTCCAGGCAAAATGGAAGGCGAGCAGTTCAGGAAGGTTGTCTGATGCAGGGTACCAGATCGGACTTGGTAATGTAATTAAGATGCTTGAAGCAGGGGCAATCCATGACATGGATGATATGAAGAATATCATAGAAACCTATAAGGATGATTACAATGCCATGGCTACGATAAAGGGAATCCTTTCAAAGAGTAGTCAGACGATGGAATTCGTGGGAATTGTCCCAGTTGATAACCGAGAATATAATAAAAAGCTTCTGGGAGAACTAAGAAATAATGTGGATATACATATGAATCCTAGCATGGCGATAATGGGATTCGGTACAGGGGATTCCTTCCTGGGTACTAGTTCAGTATCAATGGCTATGGATAGCATGGCAGACTTTGTGGATACTAGATTAGCTGATGATCTGTCTTTATTGCAGTAATACAGATACATACCCCATATGCTCCTAACCGGGTATATGGGGATTTTAAGCTACTAAGGCATATTTGAGAGAGGTGATTCTATGGCTAAGATAACAGCAAAGCAACAATTATTTGTAGATGAATACCTAATAGACCTTAATGCTACCAGGGCATATAAGGCAGTATATAAGAACTGCAGGAGTGATGAAACAGCAGCTGCAGCTGGTGCTAGAATGCTAAGAAATGCTAATGTTGCAGAATATATTGGAAAGCGTATGAAAGACAGGGCGAAACGAATGGAAATAACTCAGGATCAGGTTATAAAAGAGTTGGCAGCCATTGCATTCTCTAATGGAGCTGATTATGCACAGGTTGTTAGTGAACCCATCATCGTTAATGGCAGCTATGTTATGGATCCGGATACCGGTAACCTTAAGACTTTGGAAACTGTTAGAATTACAACTACAGATCAGCTTCCCGAAGAAAAGAAGAAGGCCATAGCCGGTATTAAGGAAGGTAAGTATGGTATTGAGGTTAGTACGTGCGATAAAGTTAAGGCTCTGGAGCTTCTGGGACGTCATCTAGGTATGTTTAAAGATAGGATTGAGGTAACAGGTCTGAATGAGGAAAAGAGCAAGCTTGACAGTATATTAGCTCAGCTAAGATAGCTATAGAGTGTTTCGCTGGTGAAATAGTGGTGACGGTGTAACTCTGGAAATGTCGTAATGAGTAAGGAAATGGAGCACATTGACAATTGGATATTGATAGTTGGTAACAAGTGCTGTATGATAATAACATATAATAATCTATTCAGGATGAGGTAAACATGAATACAATTGATATTATACAAAAATTTGTTAAAGAATTTTACGAGGATAATCAACACTATAGAAGGGATTTTAAATTAGAAATTGTTAATGATGTTAATAAGAGAATAAGAGAATTAAGTGAATGTGAGATAGCAGATGCTAATATGTCTTCTGATCCTAATGGCTGTTTTATTTTTTCAGACAAAAACGAGCCTTATATAATAATAAATCAAGATATATTAAGGGAGGAAGATTATTCTTTTATTGGTACCATTATACATGAAATAACTCATATGAATGATTATTCGGATTTTATGGATTATCATAAATGCGCTTCATATTGTGGTATAGCAAATTGTAAATACTACATATCATTTTATTTATGGAGTGAATTTCATGCTAGAAGAAAAGGCTATTACTATGTGAGACAGGCTGCTAAATTTATTGAAAAATCAATTGATGAACAGGTAACTATTACTAAAGAAGAATACAAAGTATATACTGATAATCTAAGGAAAATCAAAAGAGAGAATATGGGGAACTATATGACCA
>JAEWEO010000014.1 GCA_023389295.1 Bacillota bacterium | reverse complement strand
GGATGAAGGTGTGCTGTTAGATGCAGTAAGAGAAGAAACTGGTAAAGCAGAATTGGATGACTTTGATTTGATATGTCATCTTGCTTATGACAAAGCACCATTAACGAAAATTGAAAGAGCAAATAATGTGAAGAAACGTCATTATTTGTATAAATACTCTGAGTTAGCACAGCAGGTATTGAGTACACTGCTTGATAAGTATGCCAATGAAGGGATTAAGGAAATCGAGGAAACCAAAGTGTTACAGCTTCAGGAATTTGCCAAGTACGGAAGTCCAATGAAGATTGTAAAAGAATTTGGTGGAAAAGAAGCCTATCAAAAAGCAATAAAAGAATTAGAAGATGAAATTTATACAGCATAAAAATCAGCAAGCTTGGCTTGTTAAGAAAGTAGGATAAGTAAATGGCTATAACTAATTTTGTGAAAAGAATACAGGATGTAATGAGAAATGACGCAGGTGTAAATGGGGATGCACAGAGGATTGAACAGATTGTATGGATTCTTTTCCTTAAAATATATGATGCAAAAGAAGAAGAATGGGAACTGGTAAATGAGGAATATTCCTCTATAATTCCAGAAGAATGTAAATGGAGAAATTGGGCTGTGGATAATAAAGATGGAGAAGCACTTACTGGTGATGCTATTCTAAACTTTGTGAACAACACTTTATTTCCAACCCTTAAGAACCTAGAGATAGATGATGAAACTCCTATGAATCAGGTTATTGTAAAATATGCTTTTGAAGATGCAAATAACTATATGAAAGATGGAGTGTTACTCCGTCAGGTTGTAAATATCATTGACGAAATAGATTTTACAGAATATGAAGAAAGACATGCATTTGGAACGATCTATGAATCCTTTTTAAAGGATTTACAGAGTGCAGGAAATGCAGGCGAATTCTACACACCGAGAGCAGTTACGGATTTTATGGTAGAAGTAATCAAACCAAAACTAGGCGAAAAAGTAGCTGACTTTGCCTGCGGTACAGGTGGATTTCTTGTATCCGCATTAAATGCTTTAGATAAGCAGGTGGGAAATTCACTGGAAAACAGAGAAATCTATAATAACTCCATCTATGGCGTAGAGAAGAAAGCGTTGCCACATATCCTTTGTGTTACGAATATGTTATTACATGACATTGACAATCCAGATATCATACATGGAAACACATTGGAAACAGATTATAAAGAATATAGACGTATGGAGCAGTTTGATATTGTTCTCATGAATCCACCATATGGGGGAAATGAAAAGGATAGTGTAAAAGCTAATTTTCCAGGTGATTTGAGAAGTTCTGAAACTGCGGATCTGTTTATTGATATTATTATGTTTCGATTAAAGAAGAATGGTAGATGTGCAATTATTCTTCCGGATGGATTTTTATTTGGAACGGATAATGCAAAAGTAAATATTAAGAAAAAGTTATTGGGTGAATTCAATCTGCATACGATTGTTAGGTTGCCTCATAGTGTGTTTGCTCCTTATACGTCTATTACAACTAACATACTATTCTTTGATAATACACACCCAACAGAAGAAACATGGTTCTATCGTTTGGACATGCCAGATGGGTATAAGAACTTCTCGAAAACAAAGCCAATGAGGTTGGAGCATTTTTGCTCTGCGATTGAATGGTGGGATCATCGTGAAGAAATTGAAGTGGATGGATTCCCAAAAGCAAAGAAGTACACGGTAGAAGATATTGAAAATTTGGGATATAACTTAGATTTATGTGGGTTTCCACATGAGGAAGAGGAAATCTTAGACCCAATGGACTTGATACGTGAATATCAGGAAAAGAGAGCTTCTTTGAATGCTGAAATCGACCATGTGTTAGAGAAGATTACTTCTATGCTTGGAGGTAATTAAGATGACAGCACAAGATTTGAAAAATAGTATTTTACAGTTGGCGATTCAGGGAAAGCTGGTAGAACAGAGAGCAGAAGAGGGCACTGCGAAAGAATTAGTAGAGCAGATAAAAGCTGAGAAGGAACGGCTGATAAAAGAAAAGAAGATAAAAAAAGAAAAGCCTTTACCAGAGATAATTGAGGAAGAGATACCGTTTCAGATTCCGGAGAGTTGGGCATGGGTTAGGATTGGAGAAGTTGGATTTTTACAAACGGGAAATACACCTTCCAAAACTCATCTTGAGTATTTCGGTAAATTTATACCATTTATTTCGCCAGGAGATATACTCAATGGATCAATTAATTATGACAGTCAAGGTCTTTCAGAAGAGGGCTTAAAGTATGGTAGAATAGTTGAAGAATATTCGATTATGCAAGTATGTATAGGTGGATCTATTGGAAAAAGCGCAATAAATGAAAAAAGAGTAACATTTAACCAACAAATAAATTCAATTACGCCATATAAAATTGATGTAAAGTATCTATATTATTGTATGACTAGCGATTACTTTTATAAAATTATTCGCTCGAAAGCTACTGGGACTGCTACTCCTATTATAAACAAAACAACTTGGAGTGAGTTGTTAATAACATTACCACCGTTAATAGAGCAAAAACGTATAGTAGCAAAGATTGAAGAATTGCTGCCTTATGTTGAACAATATGACAAGGCATATAGCAAATTAGAAGTGTTTAATAAAAAGTTTCCAGAGGATATGCAGAAATCGATCTTGCAATATGCAATTCAAGGAAAATTAGTAGAGCAACGACCAGAAGAAGGAACTGCGGAAGAATTATATCAGCAAATTCAAGCGGAAAAGGAACGACTCATTAAAGAAGGGAAAATTAAGAAAGAAAAACCTTTGAGTGAAATTACTGAGGATGAGATACCGTTTGAGATTCCTGAAAGTTGGAAATGGGTGAGGTTGGGTGCAATAATAAATAAGTTGAGTGATGGGACACATAGCACACC
>JAEWEO010000278.1 GCA_023389295.1 Bacillota bacterium | reverse complement strand
CTCCAGGGGTGTTGTTCCCAACGTCTTTTTGAATACTCTGTAAAAGTATTGAGTATCATCGTAACCTACTATTTGCGCAATCTCATGAATTGTGCTTTGTGTGTTTCTTAGTAAGTCACAGGCTTTTTCAATGCGGGTATCTTTCAGATAATTCGTCAAAGTGACCCCTGTCTCCTTTTTAAAAATAGTGGAAAAATAATTAGGATTAACGGAAAAACGATTTGCCAGTTCTTTTACAGTAATCTCTTTCACATAGTTCCTCTTTATATATTCTTTTGCTTTTCCAATAATCTCACGGCAATTAACGTTTGCATTCTTATCTTCCTTAAGAATCCGTGTCACTGTATTATACAGATAATCTACTATCTGTTGGGTATTATCAGAACGCTCAATTACTTCATCAGAAAGCAGGTGTTGAATATCAAGGCTGCTATCATAATCGTCCATAATACTGAAATTTTTCAGTATTATACGAATAATTTCATAATAAATGTTTTTAATGTACTCCGCTTTTCGATTGCGAAGATTATCATATGAAAAGATATCTTGTAATATAACTCTTATATTCTTATAGTCACCTATCGTTATATGTCTCTCCAATATACGTAATTGATGTTCTGCCAATTCAAACTTAGCATTATAATCAATCCTGTCATAGCTGAATATCCTGCTGCTATTTACCAGTCTCATATTAAATGCCGACATGGCCTGTTTGTAGATTTCCTGTGATATCTCATTACCTATGCCACTGATGGCAATGGTAACAGAAATGGCTATATATTTAATAATCTTTGAATACAATTCATATGCAAAAGTTTTGCATAAACGTTGGAGTTCTTCTGAATCCGGATGAGCAATAATAATCATAACCTGTGTTACATCCTTGAGATTATCCATAACCACAAAATTATTATCTGGGTGAATTTCATCGGCAATATTTTTAATTGCATATTTGATCAGTCCAATATCCTCATATTTGAATGCTGAGTCAGAATAACTGGAGCTGTCAACATGAATAAGCAACAGCATATAATTATATCTTTTATTCTCCCCCATAGGGCTAAACCGCACAGGTTCATCTGTCCCAATGGTCTCATTCCTACTATGAAAGACCTTGTTAATAGAACGTTCCAGAACCAGAGTTTCATTGCTCTCTTCTAAACGTTTCTTTTTCGTCTCCGTTCGATTAATTTCTTTCTGTTTTTCTATATTCACAATAACATGTTTCATTGCATCCGAAAGATCCTCTTCCGGTACCGGCTTCAGCAAATAACTGCTTACTCCCATATTCAATGCTTGCTCCGCATATTGAAATTCTGCATAGCCGCTTATAATAATAAATTGTACTTCAGCATATACTTTTTTAATCTCCCGAATCAAATCAATTCCGCTCATCTCAGGAAGCCTAATATCTGTAATCACAATATCCGGCCTATTTTCTTTCATGAAATCGAGTGCGGTTTCCGCATCCTCCGATTCAAAAATCCAGTCAAATTGAAATCCCTGGTTTATAAGCTTTGATACAATTCCTTTCCTTATCCATTGTTCATCATCAATCACTAATACTTTGTACATTTTTTCCCTCCATCCGACTATTTAGCGGTAATATAATGCGAACCAGGGTACCTGCTGATATTTTGCTGCGAATCTGCAGGCCATACTGTTCTCCAAACATTAGCTTTATACGTGTATTAACATTTTTAACTCCTATGCTTCTATGCTTATCATCGTGTAAAAATGTCTTTATTTGACTGATGTATGCGTTTAAATCATCCACTTGCTTTTCACTCATGCCTAATCCATCGTCATAAATATCAATAATAAGATTGTTTTGGGAAGATGATGCAGATATTTCAATACAGCACTGGCGCTTTTTTCCTGCAAAGCCGTGTATAATCGAGTTCTCAACAATTGGTTGCAGGATAAAACGTGGAATTTTACATTTTTTCAAGTCTTCGGATATTTCAATGATAGGGGTTATGGTATCACCAAACCGGACATTCTGTATATAAAAATAATTCATTACGTGCTGTATTTCTTCATTCAATGTAACTAACTCTGTACCACTTTTGTTAATACTATATCGAAACATCATTCCTAATTTTTCGCTGACTTTGCTGATATCGGTGCATCCCTTGATGGCGGCCATACCGCTAATGGATTCCAGCGTATTATATAAGAAGTGAGGATTAATCTGAAGCTGTAAGGCTTTAAGTTCCGCTTCCTGCATAGCAATCCATTGAATATAGTTCTTGTCAATCTGCTCATTCAAGCTTATTATCATATGATTAAATGCAGTATCAATGGTTCCGATTTCATCATTTCCATGGATAACATCCTTGACACTCAAGTCCCCTTTTTCTATGTTTTTAATCTTTCTGATCAGCTGGTTGGTTCGCTTGGAATAAGCTGTTGTGAATAGAAATGTCAATAAAATCATAAAAGCCAGCATAATCAGTAATATTATAAAAATAAAGACATAAGTATCATTAAACTTCTGATCCAGTTTATTATTTTGAAACATAAGACATACACTCCAGTTACAGCTGCTAACTTTATCAACAACTGCAATCCGGTTATTATATTCCGAACTTAATATGATATGTTCTGACTGTCCATTGGACTGGTTAATCGTTTCTTTCAACTCTTCTTCCGGAAATAGCTGGGTCGAATTCGTATAGATCATCTTACCTTCCGAGTCCAGAACAAACAAATCGTAAGATTCCATGGCGACATTCTTCTGAGTCACGCCGAAAAACTCATGAGCAAGTAAATCAATTTTAATCAATCCAAGTTCTTGCGTATATGTACTGCCATTCAAATTAGGTATGAACTTTACAAATGATAATAAATCAATATTCAAAGCATCTACTTTATGCTGATAGTAATAAAAAGGCTTTCTTTGCTGAAAGGTCTCGATAAACCATTGTTCCTCAGCCACCTGCTTATAATTACTCAAATGCATACCGTCTCTTGGAAACTTATCGCCTTTTGCATAAAGCATGATGCTGTAAATCTCCTGAGGATTTTTCGCATAAATTAAATTGTCAATTTCACGGTAAAATAACCTCCAAATATCAATCGTATCCCTTATACTATATTCGTCCTGCTTTGAAAATACATTTTGCACCGTGCCATTGACCACAATCGAATCAATTAAGCTGTTATATATATTGATTTTATTTTCCAAATTAGATACATACTGTGATGCTACCAGTTCGTAGGATGAGGCCACTTCATTACGCATAATCTGTCTAAAACGGCTATAGAACAATACGGACATCAATATCAGCGGAATCAGACTAAGGACAAAAGAAGAAAGCATAAATTTACGGACAATAGGAGTATCCTGATATAGAGACAATATCATTCTTTTGATTGTTTTCATATTTTACATGTCACCTCGCGTGAAAGAAAGATTTAAGCTAGTAGCATTATAAAGTTTAAGACAGAAAGGCTACCAACGTCTAGTTTGGTAACCTTTCCTGTCAACTTACTGTAAATAATTCACTCTATTATAACTAATTTAGTAAATATAATCTGCGTATTCCGGTTTCTGCATTTCTTGCGTTACCCATTCCTCATATTCAGTAATGCCGCCATCCCGAAGCTGCTTCCGGAAATCCTTAAGGATTTTTAATGCTTCCTCATCAGAATCTGCAAAATATGCACGCTCAGTAGCATCCCGGTACACATTCCAGTCTATCAAGGAACTAATCTCATCCTTCTTAGGGTAATTCTTTGTCACATCTTTAATGGTATATCCTGACAGGAACTCAATCTGACGGACTGATTTTGCCTGCTCGTACCATACATCCGGATTATCTGCATCACCCGGCTGCAGTTCGCCATATGCGCTTAATCTCTTGTCCAGGCAAATCATGTCTGTGAAAGTAGTTCTGATCCCCATCTCCTGAAGCTCCTTGGGATTGGCCTTATATTTATCAAGCCACTCCTGTTTCATTCTGGGTTTTCCATCTACCATTTCATACTGCTCACCTTCAACCCCGTAATAGGCAAGGAGCTGGCCTTCATCTGAATTAATATAATTCAGTACTTTAATCGCAGCTTCCGGATTTTTGCATGTACTCGGAAGGAACATTACCGGTGTACCGTTACGATCCGGCATTTCTACTACAGTCGTTTTACCATCCGACCAAGGCAGTGGCCCTATTGCGATATACTGCATTTCAGGATTGGTCTTATACAGTGTTGAACTCATAAAATCTCTAATATGGAAATAATGGTTACCGACGATTGCCACACGGCCTGTTGCCATCTTTTCCTTACCCTGTGTATCTGATTGACGTAAACACTCCGGATCAAATAATCCTTCTGATATCAGCTTTCTCATATACAGCACACGTTCATCTACTGCAGGATTATTAGCACGATATACGAACTTTCCATCAATATAGTCAAATTCTTCTCTGCGGTCCTGACGGAACGGGCGCCAGAACTCTACATAATCCCATCCGTCTCCCCAGGCACCAGCAGGAATGACATCCTTCCCATTGATATCTTTAAATCCGCCTTCTTTAATCTTCTTCATAAGGTCATAAAGGGCGTCGGCAGAATTTATACTTGCCGGATCAATATTTAAAGCATCCAGGATATCCTTTCTGCAATACAGTCCACCGCCCCAGTTCAGCACATCTTCATTGGTAGCTGGTGCCTGCTGCGGAAGGACATACTGTTTTCCTTCAAATTCAGGATCATTCACATCATTCTCTTTATATCCTACAGAAATGCCGGTTGTAAGTGCAGGTTTCAAATTTTCACCATATTTTTCAATAAATGGACTAAGGTCTAAGAGCAAACCTTCCTTGGCAGCCTTCTTAATGGCTACTGTTTCAGCATTTGTACCACCCCAATATGGTGCATTCACAATATCTGGCATATTTCCGGAAGCAAACATCAGGTTTAGACGTTCTACTTCACTTGTAGTGATATACTCGATTTCAAGAGACACTCCTGTCGCTTCTTTAATCTTCTGCGCTACCAGGTTATTCACTGAATCTGACATACCGTTGCTTGATGCCCCATTCCAGCACATCAGAAACTTAAGTGTAACATCTTCCTTTTTTCCGGTATCCGTCGCAGCACCTGTGTCACTCTGTGTTTGTCCGGAATTGTTTCCATCCTGTGATGTCTTACTGTCCTTGCTCTGACAACCCGATAATGAGGATACCAGAAATATCATGATCAGTAATAGTCCAGATAGTTGCCAAAATTTCTTTTTCATACCTTTTCCTCCTATAATATATTATAATTGCCTTTGAGGCGATTATACAATACTTAGTTTAGTAAATTCATATCTCACGATACGAACTCCTTTCCAGAACCGTGCATGCGACTTTCCCGCGCACGGCTCCTCATAACAACATTTACAGTTACACTATACATAGATGTTATGATATAATTTCGGTTTCGCTAACGGATAATAGGTAAGCATCATCCGAAAACCTTTTCATGTATAACTTCTTTATTGGCTCCTCCTGTTCATCATCCGATATAACATCAACATTACATAGTAATGATACTTCACTATCATCTGCCCATTGTGGCTAATTCCATAGTATCTATAGTGACCAAGCAATTTACGGTTCATAGTTGCCATTACAAACTCCTTTGCTTTCTTGCCATCTATTTCTTTATGACATTGGGTCAGTAGTTCTTCGTTGAGTAAGTGGCACAATGAGGTGAATACCGGTTTGTCTCGTGAGCAGATTTGTCTGCTATTCTTTCCAGTTTTGTTTCATCATTCCTCCCGTCCCTGAGTACGGATGATGTGTCCCCAGAAAGACCATTGTTATGTATCAGACTTCCCTCCACCGTCATTACTGTTTTCTTCGGTACTATGTCGATATCCGACTGCCTGTGATTCATTTGATTTCTTTCTTTTTATCGTTGTACTCCATACTTGCTCTACAAGGGTATTGCCTTCCGCATGGTTAAACTGC
>JAEWEO010000266.1 GCA_023389295.1 Bacillota bacterium | reverse complement strand
TGATGAATAACAAACACACCATCGTACTCAGCAACTACTTTACACATTTCAATGATTTCTTTGCTTTCGGAATATGCGCATGGAATATAGATTAATCCTGTGGATAATCCAAAGGCACCTGCTTCCATCTCTCTACGAGTAATTTCTTTCATCTTTTCGATTTCTTCATCCGTAGGCTGACGGTTATCAAGGCCCATTGCTTCCATTCGAATATTGCCATGAGGCACCAGATAGCATTCATTGATTCCAGGGCCAACCTTTTCGATCATTTTCAGATATTGATCCGTTGTCTCATAGGTCCAATCAATTTCATCACTTACACCATCGAGTCCTGCAATGTTTTTACGCCAATCGGAGATATATTCTATCGGTAGTGGTGCCATAGAAACACCATCCTGACCTAAAAATTCCGTCGTGATACCTTGCATGACTTTTGGCATAACCTTTGGTCGTAATAATACATCCAAATCACTATGGGAATGGGTATCAATAAATCCGGGAGCAACAATAAGACCCTTTACATAAATAACCTTATCTACGTTGGTCTCAATTTTCTGTCCGATTTTTTCGATTTTATCGTCATTGATCAATAAATCCGCATCATATGCCGGTTGTCCACTTCCATCAACAATCGTAGCATTTTTAATTAAAGTTTTCATTTCATCACACTTTCTTATCATTATCTTTAAGATTAGGGTGTCAAAAACCACTTGGTAAATCTGGCTTCGTCAATTTGCACCATCACTTTTAGTAATCAAGTGATATAGACAATCGTTTGATGAGCAACTGTTATGAAGTCGTTGGGTACTTAGACCACGTATTTTGTGGTCTTATGTACCCTTACGTACTTCATCCAAGCACTGCGTTTTACAGTGCTTTGCGAAAGCGTGTTGCGAGTAAACGATTGTTTATATCACGTAATCTGTATGAAAATTAGTGCAAATTGACGCATGATTTTTTAATTACCTTTTGACACCCTAATTCTCTTTAAACTAATAATGCCTTCATTACTCCATAGTAGCATTCACAAACCTTAGTCAGTTGTTCTACTTCAATGTATTCATCCACGGTATGAGCCAAGCTTTCTAAAGACGGTCCTATTCCTAAGGTTTTAATACCAGCTTCACCAGCGTAGTGAGAGCCATTGGTACAGAAATTATATTGTGTAATTTCAGGATTAAAACCTGCATTCTTTAATTCTGTAAGAACTGCTTGAACCCAAGGCTCTTCTTTATCGTATAACCAACCTGGGAAGAAACGTTCTCCTTCAATTTTGTTTCCGGTATAGCAAACTTCTTCACCAACTGCATAAGATACTTTTACTTTAAGTTCAGGATCTTCTGCCATTAATTGATCTAATAATTCTTTGATCGGTGCAATTACGGATTCCTTTGTTTCTCCTACCAATAGACGACGGTCATAGGTAGCACGACAATATTCCGGAACCACGCTTGCTCCAGGATATGGTGCAGATTTAATATCCGTAAGTTCTAAAATTCCTTTTCCAAGTACCGGATGTTCGGTTGGTACTAAAGTTTGAATTGCATTGATTACTTTACTCATTTTATATACTGCATTGATACCCTTTTCCGGATTTGCAGAGTGAGCAGGCTTACCAAAGGTTTCGACCACAATCTCACCACGGCCACGTTGTCCGATTTTAACATTTAACTGACTTGCTTCACCAATGATTACATAATCCGGTTTAAAGTTTTTAGAAATTTCTCTAGCTGCTACGCCTTCAAAACACTCTTCATGTACAACACCAGCGATCAAAATTTCACCGGCAAAATCACGCTTTGTATCTTCTGCAAAGTATTTTGCTGCTGCTGTAAAGGCAGATACTGCCCCCTTCATATCGGAGGTACCACGGCCATACAATTTGCCGTCTACAATTTCACCTTCAAAAGGATCATGGGTCCACTTGGTAGGATCGGATACCGGAACAGTATCAATATGACCATCAAATAATACCTTTGGTCCCGGACGATTGCCTTTGATTACACCGATCACATTACCGTATTTGTCGTAGGTTACATCATCAAAGCCATTTGCCTTGCAAAACTCTCCGATCGTCTTTGCTGCTTGTTCTTCTTCTCCGGAATAACTTTTTGCCTGTATCATTTTTCTTGCTAATTCAATTAATTCTTGTTCTCTGTTTGTGTTAAGCATATCCATTCCTCCTATTTATGCATCGTAACGTGAAGATTTACCATTCCACACAATATCACGATAATTTTCTTTATCTGTATCTCCTTCGGTAGAGATGAATAATAATCTTGAATTTTCATCAAGTCCTAATTTGCCCTTCAAATCTACAAGAGATTCATCAGTTAAAACATTATAAATACATCCTAAGGTAGCTGCACCGCTTTCACCGGATACAATCTTTTTATCACCCTCTAATGGGCTTGCCATTACACGCATTCCGTCTGCTGCTGTGTAATCCGGACAGGAGATAAAAGCATCCGCATAATCTTTTAATACATTCCAACCGATGGAATTTGGTTCTCCACAAGCAAGACCAGCCATAATCGTATCTAAATCACCGGTAACAAAGTGAAGCTTTCCATCGTTTGCCTGGGCAGTACGATAAATACAATCTGCTTTATTCGGTTCAACTACAACGATTTTTGGTTGATTTCCCTTGTAGAAGTTTGCAAAGAATCCACAAATAGCGCCTGCTAAGGAGCCCACTCCTGCTTGTAAGAAGATATGAGTCGGTGCTTCTGCTTTACTTTCTTCTAATTGCTTCACAATTTCATAACCTAAGGTCATATAACCTTGCATAATCCAGGTCGGGATATCCTCATAGCCTTCCCATGCAGTATCTTGAATAACAATCCAGCCTTTTTCCTTTGCATTTTTATCTGCAAGACGAACTGCTTCATCATAGTTCATATCGGTTATACTTGCATCGGAACCTTCTGCAAGAATATTATTGAGTCGTTCAATTGCAGATCCCTTCGGCATATATACAACTGATTTTTGATTCAATTGGTTTGCTGTCCAAGCAACACCACGGCCGTGGTTACCATCGGTTGCTGTAACAAATACCATATCTCCGGTCTTATCTTTTACTTCCTTCGATATCATTTTGGTAGCCGGTAAATTCTTGATATCTTCGCCGATTTTATCTGCAATTAAGCGTCCGATCGCATAAGAACCACCTAGTACTTTAAATGCATTTAATCCAAAACGATAGGATTCATCCTTCACATGGATATCTTTCACTCCAATTGACTGAGCCAAATTTTTCAGTTCTACCAATGGAGTTTCACTATACACCGGAAAACTTGCATGAAAATCATGTGCCTTTTTTGCTTCCTCATAATTTAAGAAGTCAATGTTTGATTTTTCATTATTATTTCTTGGATAAAATACGCTTTTAAATGTCTCTTTCATCTTTAATCTTTCCTCCTATAAGCTCGCTAATTATGTAAAATTATTCACATAATCAGGTATAAGTTATGGTGCATTATTCTTTTACAACAACCTTATATTTATCATTATCTCTACTGCTTCTTTTCCTTTGGTAAAATAAGATTTAACACAATTGCAACCAAAGCTACAATTACTATTTCACTTCCACCAAATATTATTTTGATGAACTCAGGACATTGTGCAAAGGCTCCTGTTGTTCTGGATAAGCCTACTGCTAACGCAACCGAAAGACCTGCGATGGACAAATTCCTTTGAGTTAAACCCGCATTCGATAACATACGAACACCTGTCATAGCAATGCTTCCAAACACCGTAATGGTTGCTCCACCAAGTACCGGAAGCGGAATGGTTAGAAATAGTTCTGCCAGCTTTGGTATTAATGCAGTTACCATAATAATGAGAGCTGCTACTGTAAATACTATTTTCTCCGTCACGTTCGTGGTTACCACAATACCTACATTTTGTCCACAGGTAGCATTTGGAGTTCCACCCAAAATTGCTCCAATGGCACTTGAAATGTTATTTCCTATAATACCACCGGATAGCTCTTTGTCTGTTGCCTTACGATTAAAGGCTCCGGCAGTCGTTGCTTCAAATTGACCAATATCCTGAATCGAGTTAATCACAAATATGATAATCATGGATACTATTCCACCAACGGAGAAGCTAATTCCAAAATGAAATGGTCTTGGTAGTGCAACGTAAGCCGCATCCAATACTCTTGTAAAATCAACCATTCCCAGGAGTGCAGCTACAATATAGCCGACCATCAGTCCAAGTAAAGTGGCCGAAACCTTTAAAATTCCTTTGCAATAATTAGAGAAGAATAAAACGGAGCCCAGGGTTATAAGTGCCACAAGCCATGCCTTACCACTTCCAAACATTTCACTATTTTCTCCACCTGCCATGTATTTTACTGCAGTACCATATAATGAAATACCTACCGTTAATACAACGGAAGCTGTAACAATGGGTGGAAATAGAAATCTAATTTTTTTAAAGCCTAATCCAACCAGAATACCAACTAAGGCACCAATCAACTGAGCACCCAATACACCTGACATTCCTTCGGTTTTTACAATACTTGTAAGTGTCGGAATAAATGCAAATCCACTTCCGATAATGACCGGAAGGTTGGATCCGATTCCGAATCTACCATATGCATGGATGAGAATTGCAAGTGCTGCACAAAGCAGGGAAGCCTGCATCATAATAACTAAATCATCACTGCCAATTCCCCCGGCAGTTCCAAGAATTGTTGGTACCGTTACACATCCAACTACCATGGCTACTACATGCTGTAAAGCCAATGGTAAAACTTCACCAATGCCTAACTTTTTTATTTCTTTTGCCATATGCTCTCTCTTTCAAGATACCTTCCATGTATCGTTTATATAATTTAATCAAGAAACAGACCATTTATTTCTTATATGCTGTATTGCTAATGGGGAGTGAATATCTTCTTTGTCCATCAACGCGATATGCAGCATGAGCAGCAGCCGGAGCAGCAGGAATTGAACTAATTTCACCAATCCCTTTCGCACCGTAAGCAAGTCCGCTCGGATCATTTTTCTCAACCATGATTACTTCTATCTCGGGCGCTTGTGTTGCTCTAAGTAGTCCTAAGGTTCCATATTTTGTTTTTACATAGCCGTCTTCCATTACAAAATTCTCTGTCAGACCATAACCAAGACTCATGACTACTCCGCCTTCAATTTGCCCTTCGCAAGCCTTTGGATTTACAACACGTCCTACGTCATGAGCAGCTACTACTTTCGTAACCTTTTTATTTTCATCCATAATTACTACTTGAGCAGCATATCCATAAGCAACGTGACTTACAGGGTTTTTCTTATCCACTCCCATCTTATCTGTCACACCGCTATAGACACCTTCAAAAACTTCGCCTTCTAATTCTCCCAGGGTCTTTGTTTTTAAAGCTTCGGCTAACTTTTCGGCTGCACATCTCGTTGCTTCACCGGCAAATAAGGTTTGTCTAGAGGCAGTTGTTGTTCCTGAATTCGGCGTGATGGCTGTATCGGCAGGATCATGTACAATTAGTGAGGGAGATAGGCCTGTTGCCTCACAAACCATGGCTAACATAGTATTACCGATTCCTTGTCCGATACATGCTGCTGAAGTAAGGATATGAACCTTTCCATCTACTATTTTAAGATTACTGCGGCCGATATCCGGAAGCCCTACTCCGACTCCTGAATTCTTCATCGCAGCTGCAATACCGGCATAGGGATTTGCTTCATAAGCCTCCTTTACTGCCTCTAAGCATTCTGCGAAAGCCGTATCATCACCTGCAATTTGACCGTTTGGTAATTCATCACCGGGACGTATTGCATTTTTATAACGGAATTCCCAAGCTGACATACCAACTTTTTCGGCAAGCTCATTGATGTTTTGCTCCTGAGCAAAGCAACTTTGAGTAACACCAAAGCCTCTGAAAGCTCCTCCAGGAACATTGTTGGTATATACACAGTATCCGGTTACCTCTAAGTTTTGATAATTATAAGGTCCTCCGGCATGGGTACAAGCACGTTGTAATACAGGACCTCCAAGGCTTGCATAAGCACCGCAATCCGATACAATCGTTGCTTTTGTAGCTGTTAGGATTCCATTTTCATCACAAGCCGTTGTGATATCAATTTCCATCGCATGACGTTTTGTATGAATATTTAAACTTTCTTGTCTTGAAAACTTTACCTTTACCGGTTTCTTTGTGATATAAGCCATTAACGCTGCATGATGTTGTACACTCATATCTTCTTTTCCACCAAAACCGCCGCCGACTAATTTTGTTTGACAGCGAACTAGCTCCGGAGAAATATTAAGCATTCTGGCAATTTCTCGTTGTTCATCATATACGGATTGAGAAGCAGTATACATAAGTACACCATCTCCATCCGGAATACCAATTGCACATTCCGGCTCCATAAAAGCATGATCTGTCATTGGAACGGAGTAATGATTGGTTACCACATATTTCGAATTCTTAATTGCCTCGTCTACATTTCCTCTTGAAATCATTTCTTTTGTAAGAAGATTTCCCTTAGGATGAATTCTTGGCGCATCCTCTTCCATTGCTTTTAGAGGATCGGTAAGTGGTGTTAATTCCTCATAATCAACTTCTACAAGTGACAATATTTCATCCAAGGTTTCTTTTTTAGAGGAAGCTACTAATACAATAGCATCTCCGACATATCTTGTGGTATCGCCTTTTGCAATTAACACATCCCAGTCGGCAACAATATGCCCTGTTTTGTTAAAGGGAACATCTTCTGCAGTCAAAATGCGAACGCAATCAGGATGTGACAGGGCTTTATCCAATCGAATGTCTTTCACGATCGCTCTTGGATATTTGCTGCGAAGCGCTTTGGCATAGATCATTCCCTCTAGTGTAATATCATCTACAAATTTTCCGGTACCAAGAACTTTGTCCTTGGCATCTATTCTACCTAAGTGCTCTCCAACTTTACCGCTGCTACTTTGTTCCGGAACAGGTAAATTCTCTTTGAACATTTTCGCTGCTAATAAAATAGCATCTTCAATTTTAACATAGCCTGTACAACGACAGATATTACCCATAATTGCCTTTTTAACATCTTCTCTTGTTGGTTCTAAGTTATTATCAAGTAATGATTTTGCTGAGATTACCATACCTGGGATACAGAAACCACATTGAACCGCTCCGGTATCTCCAAAGGCATATGCATATACATCTTTTTCTCTATCACTTAGTCCCTCTACGGTTATTACTGACTTACCATCTAGTTTGGACAAGCTCATGATACAAGCTCTTACTTTCTTACCATCCACTAAAACGGTACAAGTACCGCAAGCGCCTTCACTACATCCATCTTTTGCAGATGTCAGTCCCAAATCATAACGTAAGAAGTCTAGAAGTTTTTTATCTTCTTGACGTTCATATTCAATTCCATTTACTATAATATGGTACATTTACTTCCTCCTTGTCCCAAATACATACGTGCCTTGTCTTTCCTTTACAATTGATGCATTGCTTACAACGCATTCACCATTGACAAACACAGTTTTTGCTTTTCCTTTTATATGAAAGCCTTCGTATGGAGTATAATCTACATTTTGTAATTGACGTTCCCAGGTTATATTTGTTTCATAATCGGGGGAGAAAATTACAATATCTGCATCACTACCAACTTCCAAGATGCCTTTTTGCGGATACATTCCATAACGCTTAGCTGGATTCGTAGATATAAGTTCACACATTCTTGATACATCAATATATCCTGCATCTACTAAATAGGTATAAATTAGTTGTGGACGATGCTCCACACCCGGCGCACCGTTTGGTATCTTACGAAAATCCTGTCTACCTAACTCCTTATCCCTTTTGAAGTTAAAACTACAGTGATCCGTTGCTATGGTATCAATTTCCCTATCCACGATTGCCTGTATGAGCGCTTTTCTATCCTTTTCTTTTCTAAGAGGTGGGGACATTACATATTTAGCACCCTCAAAGTTATCTAAATCATAATAATGATCATCTAATAATAAATATTGAGGGCAGGTTTCCACCGTAAGGTTTTGATTTCTGCTTCTTGCATTCCTAATTTCCTTAAGACCTGCAAGGGAACTCAAATGAACAATATTGACCGGATGCTCGGCTAATAGACTAATGTAAGCTAAGCGATTGATCGCTTCTGCCTCCACATAATCAGGTCTAGATTTTGGATGAGCATTTGGCAAAAACTCTCCAGCCTCTATCTTTTCCTTTGTTAAGGCATTAATTAAAGTACCATTTTCACAATGTACCCCTAAGACACCATCGATTTCTTTGATTTTTTTCAAACATTCCAAAATTTCATCGTCATTGGATAGCAAATTATCATATGCCATATACATCTTAAAGGATGTTACCCCAAGCTTTGGCATTTGATTTATTTCCTCCTTCACACTCTCGTTCCAATCCGTAATTGCCATATGGAATCGATAGTTGCAGGAGCTTTTATCCTTTGCTTTTTGCATCCAGGTATCATAGGCCTCTTTTAAGGTCTGCCCTTTTTCTTGGGTTGCAAAGTCCACAATGGTGGTAGTACCACTAATTACTGCTGCTTTTGTACCACTTACAAAATCATCTGCAGTATGTGCAGTCCCGGTATCCATATCAAAATGTGTATGACCATCAATAAATCCAGGAAAAACATAACAACCGGTAGCATCATACACTTCATCATCTTCTGTTATTGTGATATCGGAAGCAATGTGTTGTATTATATTATCTTGGATTGCGATATCCGCCTTCCAGGTCTTAGTGGGACTTACCAATGTGCCGTTTTTAATAATCTTCAAACTAATCCCTCCCTTTTGGCAAATAAGAGACCGTGAATCCTTTTCATCTCTTACAATAAATAAGGTTGTTGTTCCTTTATCGCCTCTACAAACTTTTGAATGATTTGTGGTGCATCCTTAAGTTCACATTCTTTAACCGTACCTTCAAAGCGATAGATAACAATGTCTTCGTTTAGTGCAAAGCCTTGATTTGTACTTTCTTCCAGTTCCTTCTTTGAAGTGAATAAAGTAAGTCTATCTCTATAAGGTGTACATTTATCGGGACAGAAAATGTAGCAGTTACCGCATTCATTACAGTAATCATCAATATGAAGCATGCGTTTGGTTCCATCTACCATAAGTGTAGTGTTTGCTCGGTTGGGACAAACATTGACACAGCTTCCACAAGTCACCTTACATTCCACTCTTACGTTTACATTTTCACCAAAAGGTAGGATACCTTTCTTACGTGCCACCTCAGATTTTCTGTAGTTTTTATCTGTGATTGACTCCTTAGCAAGAGCTTCTAAAGCATCTGCATCAACGGTTTGATCCGCCGGAAATTCACATACATCTAAAAGTGTTGCAAGCTTCTTGATAACATTGTATCCGGTGGGTTTTAATAAGATTGTAGCAACTGTAATCGGCCAAATTCCGGTTTGGAAGATTTTTTGAATATTATTTGAATCCGCTCCACCGGAGAATGACATTGGTAATTTACCTTCAAACTCCTTCGCCAGTTTAGCTGCCAAATGAATGGTAAGTGGATAAAGTGCCTTACCTGACATATACATGTCTTCGCCGGGTAGCTCATTGTTTTTCACTTTAACATGGAAGGTGTTGGATAATTTAACACCAAACGCTAATCCATTCTCTTTGCCAAGTTCTTGCATTTTTTTAATCAACGTTACCGCATCCGGGTACTGTAAATCACTTTCAAAGCCGTACTTATCAAAGGTCATGTATTCATAACCCATGTCATCCATGATCTTTCTTACAAAATTATAACCAAGTAAGGTGGGATTACATTTCAGATAAGTATTCAGCTTTTTCTCTGTGATTAAATAGGTGATGATACTTTCGATTTCATCGCTTGGGCAGCCATGCATCGTTGATAAGGTAATAGAGTTACAGATGTTCGGTGAAATGGATTTGATATAGGCTTCATCAATATTCTTAAATAAGTTTTTATTTTCTAAGGCCCAGGCTTCACATTCTTTCCAAGCTTCTATATGGGAAGCGTCCTTTAACCCTTCAATAAAGTCATCCACTTTCTTTGACTTGATACCTTCTAAATTATAGCCGACTGACATATTAAAAATAAATTTATCCGGATCTCCAAAACCAAATTCTTTTGAAATTAATTTAATGGCATACCAGCCTTTAATATATTCTTCTAACGCTTGTGGCACATATAACTCTGTAGACCACTCCACGTTATAACACTCATCATCTGCACGAATACAAGGCTTGTCCACATGTAGATCATGTCCGTCTAAAACTTGTACTGTTTTAAGTTCAAAAAATCTACTTCCTCCAACATAAGCTGCAACTAAGTTCTGCGCTAATTGTGTGTGGGGACCTGCTGCCGGTCCAAAGGGATTTTCTAATTTCTGTTCAAATATACTTAACTCCTTACCATCCTCATGAGTATAGAGATTACTCACTCCAAAGATAGTATTATAATGTTCTTTTTCAAACAAAATCCGTTCCATAATTTTATGAAAAGGAATTTGTACCATAATGTCGCTCATTTTAGTAATCCTTTCTATTGGTTATCTATTTGCATTTACTCTGTTCCATAAATCGGCTGCACATCTTCTACTTTCTTCCATCACAGCTTCTTTATTAATATGAAGTAATTTTCGGTCTTTCATAAGGATTTCTCCATTACAGATCGTTGTTGTAACGAGTGAACCGCTCATTCCAAATAAGACATGGGAATTCAAATTGTTTTCATCCATGGGCGTTAGTGGGTCGTAGTCTACAAAAATGATATCTGCCGCATAACCTTCTTTGATCTTTCCAAGAGGAGTCGAAAAGAATCGATTGGCAATCTGAGCATTATTCTCAAAAAGCATGGTAGGTATTTCACTCCAAGCACAGTTAGGGTCTCTGTGTAAATGCTTTTGTAAGATGTTTGCTACTTTATAGCTTTCTACCATATCATTGGTATACCCATCCGTTCCAAGACCAATTAAAATTCCTTTGTTGAAAATCTTTAATACATCCGGTGCTCCAACGGCATTTCCCATATTACTTTCCGGATTGTGAACCACCATGGTATCGGTTTCCTTTAAAATATCCAGTTCACTATCATCTATATAAATGCAGTGTCCGGCTACGGTTTTGGGACCTAATATTCCCATAGAGTTTAAACGCTCGACGGTTCGTACTCCATATTTTGAAAGGCTATCCTCCACATCATCCATTCCTTCTGCGATATGCACATGATATCCTGCATCTTTGGGATTCTGCTCAACGATATATTTAAGGGTTTCATCACTAAGAGTAAAGCTTGCATGTAATCCCATAATACCCTTGATCATATCGGAAGGATCATTGTTCGCAAAGTTGATGAAGTCCACATTTTCTTTTACTGCCTTCTTCATCTCTTCTTCCCCGTTACGGTCACTAACTTCATAGCATAAGGAAGTACGAACTTTATATTCTTTTGCCACCTTAGCAAGCTCTTGTAAGCTTCCTTCCGTTTTTTTATAGCTGGCATGATGATCAAATATGGTGGTCACACCATTTTCTATACAATTTAAATATGTTACCTGGGCACTTACTTTATCGTCCTCTAAGGTTAAATGGTTATCTAAGTTCCACCATAACCCCTCTAGGATATCCAAGAAGTTTTTGGGTGCATGATTTTTTATACTTAACCCTCTGGCTAAAGATGAATAAATGTGATTATGGACATTGATGAACGCCGGCATAATCACTTGATTTTTTGCATCAACTATCTCTGCCTTGGGATATTTATTTTTTAATTCAATAAAATTTCCTACTTCTTTAATTAAATTACCTTCCACTATAATTCCGCCGCATTCAATATAAGGTGTTTTGGCATCTCT
>JAEWEO010000256.1 GCA_023389295.1 Bacillota bacterium | reverse complement strand
GCCTTACTCTCTCTCCTTACGGTTATGAAAGGACTCCCATTAGCATATAACAAAGACCTTCAGGAGGATAAGGAACTTACCTTTGATGCAATTGATACTGTGAAAGGATGCTTGCTATTATTCACAGGTATGGTCGCTTCCATGAAGTTTCATAAGGATAATATGGCTAACAGCGCAAAGGGTGGATTTACAAATGCTACAGACGCAGCGGATTATTTGGTGAACAAGGGAGTCCCCTTTCGGGATGCTCATGGTATTGTCGGACAGTTGGTTCTTTACTGCATCGATAAGGATATTTCCTTAGAAGATCTGAGCCTGGAAGAATATAAGCATATTAGTCCTGTCTTTCAGGAGGATATTTATGAAGCCATCAGCCTAACTACTTGTGTAAACAAGAGAAATACCGTCGGTGCCCCAGGTCTTAAGGCTATGGCTCAGGTAATAGAAATTAATGAGGAGTATCTTCACAAATAAACCTTCTATTCATTCTGTAATTAGCAAAACATAAAAAGCAAAGGCTCACCTTTCTTCTGCTCTTATTACCAGATGAATAGTGAGCCTTTTAATAATTTTTTAATCCCATTATACTTATTCTCCTATAGCTGTATCACTATCATAACAATATTCGCTACCACAATAAGACAATTAACCAATAAGTATTTTAGCTTTTGCTCCTGCTCCTTGAATTTTCCAACTAATGTTAATAATAATACAATACCAAAACTGCCCAATAGATAAATTGTTTTAGACATATAATTTACCTTTTCTCCTGTAAGGCTAAACTGGGTTGCGATTTCCCCAGGAAGTTTATAATACCCAATTATATTAATAATAGCCGTTATGATAAGAAAACCCACATTGATCCACTTTATGATCCTATTATCTAATTTCATAATCCCCCTCTTTTCTCAGCTGTTTTATCTTCTGTTTATCAATTGTAAATCACAAATAATTATAGTACAATCATTATAACAATGCAACAAACAACCATAATCATAAACAAAAGATAAAATTTAAGCTTTAAACATTGACTTTAATTTCATAACACTTTATACTTATCTTTGTTAATATGTTAACAAACTAGATGTGACTCGATGCAAAACAGAACAAACTTCGATTGTAGAGGAGAATAATTATGAACATCTATATCTGTGTCGGCAGCTCCTGCCATCTAAAGGGTTCCTATGATATCATTCGACTAATGAAGGAAGCCATAGAAGAACATCATTTAGAGGAAAAGGTCAATTTGTCCGCTGCATTCTGTCTTGGGCATTGTACAAATGGAGTAAGTGTTAAAATCGATGATAATATCATCTGTGAAGTATCGAAAAACAATTTCCATGAATTTTTTCATAATCAAGTACTTACTAAGGTCGGGTAAATATGAATTATTACATACAATCAAAGAAAACAAACTGTAAGAATTGCTATAAATGCATTCGTAATTGTCCCGTCAAATCCATTCGATTTGCAGACAACCAAGCTCATATTGTAAAAGAACAATGCATTCTATGTGGAGAATGCTTTAAGGCATGTCCTCAGAACGCGAAGCAGATACGAAATGATATCGCTATGGTAAAGGATATGATATCCTCCGGCAAGCCTGTTTACGCAAGCATCGCTCCTTCCTTTGCTGCCAACTTTGCAGGTTCCAACCTTCAAACAATGGAAGCTGTACTCAAACAATTAGGCTTTGCAGGGGCAGAAGAAACTGCCCTTGGTGCAACAATTGTAAAGGAGCAATATAATGAATTAATCAAATCACAAGAAGCAAACGTGATTATCTCCTCCTGCTGCCATACAGTAAATACACTCATACAGAAATATTATCCTGAGGCACTACCCTATCTCGCTAAGGTAGTTTCTCCGATGCAGGCACATTGTATGAAGCTGAAAGAGGAGCATCCGGATGCCTATACCGTATTTATTGGTCCCTGCATTTCAAAAAAAGATGAAGCTGATCAATATCCGGGCATTGTTGACTGTGTTCTAACCTTCGAGGAATTATCCGGGTGGTTACAGGAGGAACAAGTTGAAGTACTAACCTCCAACCCATCATCTGAGGATGGTGAGGAAGGCAGAGCAAGACTTTTTCCGATCCCGGGCGGAATTATCCGTTCTATGTTTCCGATGCAAATTGATTACAATTATATAACAATTGACGGCATCGACAAATGCAAGGATGCTATAACAAACATCATTGAAGGTAATCTAAACCATTGCTTTATCGAAATGTCTGCTTGCGGGGGGAGTTGTATTGGCGGACCTGCTATGGCAAAGGAACACCGCAAGCCAATCTCCGATTATATCAGCATCAATAATTATGCAAAAGAGAAAGATTTTAATGTTTCTTCTCCTGCCAAGGACCGCTTAATCAAGAATTTTTCTTACCTTGGCTTTCATAATCTCATGCCTGGAAGTAGTGCCATCAAAGAAATTTTGCACAAGATGGGCAAGAGTTCCTCTGACCAAGAATTAAACTGCGGCAGTTGTGGCTATAACACCTGCAGAGAAAAGGCCATCGCTGTGTTTCAAGGAAAGGCCGATTTAACCATGTGTCTTCCCTTCTTAAAAGAGAAAGCGGAGAACTTCTCCGATAATATCATATACAATATGCCAAACGGTGTTATTGTACTGAATGAAGAGCTTGAGGTTCAGCAGATTAATCGTGCTGCAAAGCAGATTTTAAATATTGTCTCAAAGGGAGATATCCTTGGGGAACCTGTCATGCGAATTCTAAATCCCACCGTATATCTTCAGGTCATGACAAGCGGTCGTAATGTACGGGATAAGCTAACCTATCTTGATGATTATGAAAAATATGTAGAAGAAACTATCATCTACGATAAAACGTATCATATCATCATTAGTATTATGAAGGATGTTACCTTAGAAGAAAACTCTCGTTTAAAGAAGGATCAGATCAATCAACAGACCATATCCATAGCCGATAAGGTAATCGAAAAGCAGATGCGTGTGGTACAAGAAATAGCCTCTCTTTTAGGTGAAACTACTGCTGAAACAAAGATTGCCCTAACTAATTTGAAGGAGACCTTAAGAAATGAATAACCTTTGTACTGATGCCGGTTTCTTAAGTCTGAATAAACATGGTGAGCAGCTCTGTGGCGATCATGTGGAGATAGTTCAGGGAAATGATAACTCCATTGTTCTCGTATTAGCCGATGGATTAGGAAGTGGAGTCAAGGCTAATATCCTATCCACCCTTACTTCCAAGATTATCTCTACCATGATGGCTTCCCATATGTCCATCGAAGATTGCGTAACAACGGTTGTCTCAACCCTTCCTGTTTGTGAAAAACGAGGCATCGCCTATTCAACCTTTACCATTATTCATGTTGTTGATCATCGGTTTGCTAAAGTGATACAATATGATAATCCACAGGTCATATGGCTTAAAGATGGAAAAAATTGCGACTATGAAATGACCAGCGTGCAAATCGGCGACAAAACAATCTACCAGTCCACCATAGAATTGGCCCCCGGGGATGCACTTATTGCTATGAGTGATGGTGCTGTCTACGCCGGCGTGGGAAAAACTTTTAATTTTGGCTGGCAACGAAATAATATTATAGAATTTCTGGAGATTGCTTATGAGAAGCATTTTTCATCAAAAATGCTTTCCACCATTTTGTTAGATCAGTGCGCTCAGTTATATGGTCAAATTCCTGGCGATGATACTACTATCGCAGCCATTAAGATTCGAGATCGCAGACTTATCAATGTGTTAATCGGTCCTCCCTCACATCCTGAGGATTTGAATACCATGTTAACCCTATATTTCTCCCAGGAGGGCAAACATATTATTTGTGGAGGAACAACATCTTCTCTCGCTGCTGATTATCTCGGAAAAGAAATTAAAACAGAATTGGAATATCAGGACCCAAGTATCCCTCCCATTTCCCTGATTGAGGGTGTTGATCTGGTAACAGAAGGTGTTATTACGATTAACCGAGTACTTTATTATGCCAAAAACTATCTGGAAGATAATACTTGTTATATAGAATGGAATTATGGTAAGGATGCAGCCTCTCTTATTGCTAAACTACTTTTTGAAGAAGCCACCGATATTAACTTCTTTGTAGGAAGGGCTATTAATCCGGCCCATCAAAATCCGGATCTACCCATAAGTTTCAGTATAAAAATGCGACTAATCGATGAATTATCGGATTGTCTGCGTAAAATGGGAAAACGAATTGAAATTAGTTACTTTTAAAAAAGGCTGTTGCACTAAATGTGCAGCGCCCTTTTTACGTTACTGATGTTTATCACATATTAATATTTCACTTTATTTAGCCATGCAAAGTCGGGATATTTTAAAATGGCTTTCCCTTTAAACTTATCCTGGGTCACATAAGTATTTTCCCAAAATCTCGCATCTAAGGATGAATTTCTATTATCACCCATCATGAAATAACTATCCTCCGGAATGACAAATGGACCAAAATCACCTTCCATCTCTTCCCACAGATATTCCTCTTTCAAAGGTTCGCCGTTAATATAGACCACACCTTCATAACCTTCAATTGTTTCCCCCGGAAGGCCAATGATACGTTTTATGTAATCCTTTTCGGGTTCATCCGGCGCCTCAAAAACTACGATATCCCCTCTCTTCGGATCATGAAAAAGATAGGACAGGCGGGAAACAAACACTTTATCCCCCACCATAAACGTATTCTCCATGGAAGGAGTCGGCGAGCTTATATTAAAAGCTATGAATCTGTTAAATATAAAAAATACAACCAGACCGATCAGTATAATAACAATCCAGTCTTTTATTTCACTTTTCATTTTCTCTGACATCGTAACCTCCATCGATTGCATTAATCAAACCAGGTGAAATCGGGAAATTTCAAGATTGCTTTCCCTTTTATCTTCTCCCCTGATACATATTTGTTCTGCCAAAATCTAGAGTCTTTTGATTTATTTCGATTGTCTCCCATCATAAAATAGCTGCTTTCAGGAATGAGATATGGGCCAAAATCACGATCAATGGGATCCGTCACATAGGTTTCTTCCAAGGGGCTCCCATTAATATAAACCACCCCATCCCTACCTTCAATGGTTTCTCCGGGTAATCCGATAATTCTTTTGATATAATCCATACTCTCATTATCCGGATAGGGAAATACAACGATATCTCCTCTCTTTGGACTTCGAAATAAATAAGATAACCGCAGGGCTATTACTCTATCATCAATATGAATTGTACTCTCCATAGAACCGGTGGGTACCTTCACCTGCAGTATTACTACTGTAGTTACAAATTTGGCTATTGCAAAGGTTACTACAAAAATCAATATCCAACTAACTATTTCTTTTATGATATTCTTTGCCATATGGTTACCTCAACTCTACTGATATTGATGAGACATATCAATAATTATAACCTTAGACCGAATTTTTGTAAACATCAACAAAGAATCTGGTAATTTACCTAGTTACCATTCTACAATTTTACAGTAAGTTTTCGCAGTTAAGCTATAAACAATAATATAAACTAACGCAAATACCGCACAGGAACCTATCATACATAATAGGGTAAGTCTGATATTATACAGACTAAATACCTCTAAAAGCTTAATTATCATATTGGCAGCCATAAATAAATGCATTAGTGCTCCAAAAAGAGGGAGAAAAAATACTAATCGGATTTGTTTGTTAATGGTTCTTCTTACTTCAGTATCCTCCATTCCAACCTTTTGAAGCATTTCAAACCGCTCCTTATCTTCATAACCCTCCGATATTTGTTTGAAATAAATAATTAAAACAGTCGCACATAAAAATAGTATGGTAAAGAAAGCTCCCATGAATAATAATCCGCCGTAGATACTGTAACCCGCTGCTCGGTCTAGATAGATACTCTTGATTTTATAAAAATTATCTAACTGGTTTGCCTTCTCCCGGAGTTGTTTGCTAAACTCATAGCATTCCTCCTGGCTTCCCTCCAAATTGATAATTCTATTTATATTTTTATTATGGATGAAATAAGGATTCATGCGTTGTGCCATCTGATTCAGTTCTTCCTCATCCTTTATGACTAGGAAGATTTCCTCCTTCGCTCTCCGATTCTTGCCACTAGTAAATACTGTATTGGAGATACGAGAAATAATTTGATAGGTTTTCTTATTTGTCACGCCCCCTAAGGTAATGTCCTTGACATCTTTATATTCATCATCGCCAAAAAGCAGTAGAATCTCGTTGTCTGAAAGTTCCATATTTTGATCACTAATGCGGTTAAAATCCTCTAGAGTAATGAGCCTAAAAGAAACCTCCAGAGGTACATGGTCAGAAAAATAATTAATATTTGTCTCGGGTGATATGAATTGCCCATCTTCATAGACCATAGATCCATCAACGGAGTAATAACTGTAATCCTCTATTACTTGTACTTTATGTTCTTTTAAAGTTGTATATATTGACTCCCCCAACCTAGCTTGCTCATCCTCCGTTGCATTGGCATATAACTTTATCTCTATGTCATCCTGGTACATTGCAACAAGGGTATCCTCCTGTCCAATATATAAGGCAATGCATGTAGATACTGTAACCAACACCATAGTGCTCAGAATACAGATAGTTGCTAAGCCTGAAGCATTCTGCTTCATACGGTGGAACATACCGGCTACTGAAACAAAATTCTCTGATCTATAATAGTATTTTTTATTCTTTTTTAAAAGAGTTAACATAGCAATACTGCCTGTGGTAAAAAGCATAAAGGAAGCCCCAATAACAAGTAATACCGCAAAAAGAAATTTGTTTAAGGCAGCCAAAGGATTTACTACCGTGCAGGAAATATAATAAGCATAACCAAGCATGAGGAGTCCAAGGATTGTTATCGGAACTAGAAAACGAGTTTTTTTCTCTCCTGCATGATCACTTTTTAATAAATCGATGGGGTTAGCTAATCGCACCTGAAGAATATTAAGAAAGGATATGATTATAAATAGTACAAAAAAGTAAACAAAGGTAATCACAAAGGCTTCCATTGGTAGCGCAAAATAGGTTCCAGAAGATACCTTAATGCTTTTTAATAAAAGCATAAAAATAAACCATCCAAAAACACATCCTGATATTACTCCCAGTAGGGTTGCGAGTCCATTGATCAATAAGCTTTCCCATAGCATTAAATATCCAATGTGCCGTTTTTCCAAGCCAAGGATTCCATATAAACCAATTTCCTTTTTTCTCTGTTTAATTAAGAAGCTATTAATATATATCATAAATACTGTAATAAAAATATTCAGCACAATAAATCCTATGATAAATAACTGTTTCATCGATTCACTTTCCGGTATATCCGCTAACCCCGGTGAAAACATAAGCATCAATACCATAAAATAGACACTAATCATAATAGTGGCCGCGATAAAATAAGGTATAAATTTTCTGCTATTTCTTATTAAATTATTAACAGCAAGTTTACGATAAAATCCCTTACCCAATGTCAACACCTCCATCAGAAAGTACCGTAAGAGTGGAAACAATTTTATCAAAGAATTCTTTTCTAGTTTCGTTTCCTCGATATAGCTGGCTAAACAATTCCCCGTCTTTGATAAATAAAACTCTAGAGGCATAGCTTGCCGCCATGGAACTGTGAGTTACCATAAGGATGGTCTGCCCCATCTCATGAAGTTCATGAAAAATCCGTAATAGATTGATGGAGGCTTTGGAATCTAAGGATCCTGTCGGTTCATCCGCTAGGATGAGCTTGGGATTAGAAATAACTGCTCTTGCTACTGCTGTACGTTGTTTCTCTCCACCGGATATTTCATAAGGATATTTTTCTATCAAGCTCTCAAGTCCCAACCGCGCGGACAAAGGCTGCAACCTTCGTTCCATCTCATCAACCGCAACTTTTGACAATACAAGTGGCAATAAGATATTATCCTTAACTGAGAAGGTATCCAGTAAATTAAAATCCTGAAATACAAAACCCAAATTATTGCGTCGAAAAGCAGATAATTCCCTGTCCTTAATTTCTCTCATATCTTTACCTTCTAAAAATACTGCACCACCACTTGGTTTATCAAGAGATGCAATAATATTAAGTAGTGTCGTCTTACCTGATCCTGAGGCTCCCATAACTGCAACAAACTCGCCGGAGGAGATTTCAAAACTCACATTATGAAGCGCTGTAAACTGTTGCCCTCCTAAGCGAGTACTATAAATTTTCTTTAGATTTTTAACCTGTAATAACTCCATGTTAAACACTCCCTATAAGATTAATAATCGCATCACGAAAGAACCGGTATTTCCAATACGATGATACGATTATAATAAAATGAGAAATGCATTGCCTTAATTAGACCTTACATTTCTCCCTTCCGACCTTACATTTTTGTCACATTAGCATTTATAGACCACAATCCTGCTTATCCGGAAATATTAGTACCGCTGTTGTTCCTTCTCCTACATTGGATGTGATCTCCAGATGTATTGCAAGCGCATCGGCTACCTTTTTCGATAGATATAACCCAATGCCGCTTGCTTTTTTATCCACTCTTCCATTATATCCGGTATAGCCC
>JAEWEO010000244.1 GCA_023389295.1 Bacillota bacterium | reverse complement strand
GTTTTATAGTAACCGATATCTCCTTTCTCAATCGCGCCAAGTATCAAAGCAAACAATGCCATTTGAACAAAATGATCAATGACAAACATGAAAGTTGCTATGAGATATTGAATGAATTTTGATTTTCGTCGTAGCAACAACTCTTTCATAAAATCCCCCTTTATCGTACTATGTTGCTAGGCAATTGCGAAACTATATAGAATTTATAATTTGAAATTATAATTAACACGCAATTACTTGGCAATGTAGCAAATCAGATGATAATTGTTAATTGTAACACAAACTTTTCCATTTTCAAGTTTAATATTTTATGATCGTAAAAACGATAGATATCAATCGCTAGAATTACATAGAAAAAGCAGTCACCTCATGGAATGACTGCATAAGACTCTTACTAAATCATATCATTGGAATTGTTTGCATCAGATTTCTCTGCACCTCTTTGCACTTCTTAATCTCCATTCATATATTTTTTCTCACAATGACATAATATTTAAATACAAAAAACTCCCTGTATTATTTGTGTTTCGTAAACCATATCTAAGTGCTATAATTAGTCTTATATCAATTTTATTTATAGAAGGATAACAAAATGAAAACAATACTTATGATCGGAACCGGAGGAACCATTGCCTCCAACGCTACACCGGATGGGCTGCATCCACAGCTCACCTTACAGGAAATCCTAGATTATATTCCAAACATCTCTAAGTTTTGTAATGTTGATACGTTGCAACTATGTAATATTGATAGCACCAATATTTCTCCCGATCTTTGGACTCAATTGGTGGATACTATTCGTGGCAACTACTCCAATTATGATGGCTTTGTTATATGCCATGGTACCGATACTATGGCATATACCGCTGCTGCCCTGTCCTATATGATTCAAGGTTCTCCTAAGCCCATTATAATCACAGGGGCACAAAGACCGATTAATATGGAAGTAACAGATTCAAAGACCAATCTCTATGACAGCTTTCTCTATGCTACCTCAGATTTGGCTAACGGAGTCCAGATCGTTTTTAATGGTAAGGTTATCCTAGGTACACGTGCAAGGAAGACACATTCAAAAAGTTTCCAAGCCTTCTCCAGTATCAACTATCCCTATCTGGCTGTTATTCAAGATGGGCATTTAATTCAATACATTACTCAGCCAAGTATCAATGGACCTGTTTTCTATGATCATTTAGACTCCAAGGTAGGTTTATTTAAATTAACTCCGGGTATGGATGCAGATATTTTATCCTATATGTTGGAAAAAAATAATGCCGTAATCATTGAGAGTTATGGTGTCGGCGGAATCCCTTCCTTACCGGAATATCATTATTATGATGTAATTCGAGAGGGCATCGAAAAAGGTAAGACAATTGTAATGACGACACAGGTTCCTAATGAGGGAAGTGATATGACCGTTTATAAGGTTGGAAATGAACTTAAGAATAAGGTAGATTTAATGGAGGCTTACGATATGATCACAGAAGCGGTTGTGTGTAAGCTAATGTGGATTCTTGGACAGACGAAAGACCAATTCACCATAAAAAAGCTCTTCTATAGTAATATAAGTAACGATATTCTATATTAATTAAATTGCGTTCTTTATCCAGAATGTGTTAATATATGGTAATACTTTAGTTTTGTAGGAGGATTTTTTTATGATCATATATAAACCGTGTTCCGAGGTGACCATTAGCCAGATATTTGAAGCCTTCCAACTTGGATTCTCCGATTATATCTCCCCTGTGAAAATGGAGGAAGAGGTGTTTCAGGCTCAATTTTTTGGACCTGAAGGTAATCAATATGATATTTCCTATATTGCATTTGATGGTATTCACCCCATAGGTCTTATTCTAAGCGGCATCCGATTATTTGATGGAGTAAAAACAATGCGTTGCGGCGCACTATGCATTGCACCAAATTATCGGGGTAAGAAAATTAGTGATGAGTTACTTAAGCTACATCAAGAAGCTGCTATCTCAAGAGGTTGCAAACAATTATTTCTCGAAGTAATTACGGAGAATCATAGAGCCATTAGCTTCTATCGTAAACATGGTTACCGGGAAGCAACGATTATGAAGTATTATTCCAATCCCGTGGATAATATCCCTGTCGTCGCTAATCCATCCTACTCTTTCATAGTGACGATTAATTACAACATCATTAAAAGAACACGGGATTGTTTAACTTCTTGCCACATTAACTGGCAAAGTGATACCCCCTACTACGAAAACAACTCGAAGGACTTATATCTTGGTATTTATGAGGATGATAAGTTAGTGGCGACGTTGGCAGCTACTCCTAGGGGTAAGATCAATTTCCTATGGGTGGAGCCCAAATACCGAATGAAAGGCCTTGCAAATAATCTTCTTCTAGAAGCAGCGAAGCAATTAGAGGCCCCGAAGCTTACTGTGTGTATTTCAAGTAACGCATTACTAGAAGGTTTCTTTCGTAAAATGCAATTTACGAAGGAAAATATTGAGCAATATGAGATGTACTTACCCTTATAATATTTGAATATTCTTATTGATAGATTATAAGCTCTATATTCAATTGTACCTAAGCTCTTACTATTTCTGCTATTGCATCAGTTGCTGATTCTAGTTTAATATCAATAACTTGGGTGTTATGTTTATTTCAATAACACCCTTTGTTATATCTAAATAGCATACCGGCTTTCGTTTCTAACAATTCGTAAATTTATTACTATATCTGAAAGCTTTTCATAATTTGGGCACCAATCCTTTTACCGATACTGCCTAACAGTTCTTCTCTTTTCTCCTTTAGAACCCCATCCACATCTTTTGCTAAGATGTAAATATAAAATACCGGAAGATAATCGGAATCAAGTTGTAAAATGTCAGCAATCCCACTGATATCCTTTAAGGTAGAGATCGATCCCTTATGGTTATAGAAATAAATCGGGGAATCTAATCCAATCGAAATCCTTTTAAATAAAGTAACCGTATCATAAGTCTTAAGATTAGTAACAATATGGCTTGTTTCTTCTTTGACGATTTCTCTAACCATCTCTTCAAAGGATTCAATCTTCATTTCCTTACTATGTCTCGCAATAAAAGATAAGACAAAGCCAGAAGAATTTTTCATGATATTCTCTAACATTTGGCAAATTAGATCTGTGGACCTCTCCCCATAGGATAGCTCATTTTCTTTCAACAAAAAGTCTTCCATCTCGTCTTTATGTTTCATTATCTCTAGTTTCACAGCGTCATCAATAATCTTAAAATTCTCACTCCTCTTAATTAGTGAATGATACCGCTTGCTATTACGTAGTAATTCCGCCAAACGTTGTGCCAATAGAAAATCCCTAGTACCTTCTTCAATCTCGTCATTATGATAATATTTTGTATAATAAATCTGGCGAAGTACGGTCATTAACCAGGAGTCATTCCACTGGGAAAGTGCATTTGCTTTGATTGCAGACTTTTTATCTCCGAGTGGGAACCAAAGTCCAGATATGTCAAATGGTATCAATACTTCAATGTTACGCTGTGTTTCCGATACCGTTTCATTCAAATATTTCTTTACCAGATCTTTTACAATCCCTTCCAAAATGTAATCCGTTTTTATAACTCTATGATGATAGATAATATCTTTATAGCTATTATATCTGCGCTTAACAAAATCCTCGACGGAACTGATTGCTTTTAAAGGCACACAGAAATAAATCTCTCCATTCTCGACAATCAACTGCATATCATTAATAATTCTGCTATACTCTATCTTTCCGGCATCCATTCCCGAACTAATCACATCTCTCGTCACATAATCCAAGCGGTCTCCGTCCAAACTTGAATCAATAATCCTATGAAGATACCCAAATGCTCCTTCTTCTGCAAAAATTCTTTTTACACTTTCTAATACGAGCAGTTCAAATAAATTCTCATGGTATTTCTCATCATCTTCTGAAATTGGTACAATTATTTTACTTAAAATACCCTCACTGATCTCGTCACCCATTTGTTCATGTAATTTCTTATTACCCTCAAAGTATTTCGACATGATTTCTACAAATTCTTTTGCATTACTCTTTTCACTAACTACTTTGTCTTTATATTCCAGATATACATCCTTTAATGCAAATTCCACTATATGGCTAAATGGAGGATGCCCAATATCATGTAACAAAGCAGCTGCGCGAATGGATTGCATGAGGATTAGATACATAACTTTATACTGACTTGGGATATTGTTCGGTATCAGGGAATGTCTCAACCTATCTAGTTCAATCTGTGGCATTGCCTTCGGAAGTCTACTACCTAATTTTTCTTCACAAACATCCGTCTGCTGTCTTAATCTATTTAAAATTGCAGTATATTCTCTTCCAAAGCTTTGAAAAAATTCATTCAGCATCTCATCCGTTGTATTTAGTAACGATTGAAAAAACATATCAGAGCAGAGTTTCATAGTACCTATGGAGTGTTCAAACCGTTTGATCCGATTCGTTGGAAAAGTAAAATAAACAGTAGAATTTTGATAAACGTCATGGAGACGATTAAAACCAATTGTTGAAACAATTCTTCTTTCATATTCCGTTAATGAAATTAATCCATGAATGGAATCGTTCAAATAAATGCCTTTTTTCAAGTTGAACCTCCTAGTATTTTTTATCCATTATAAAGTATCTCCACTCAAAATGCTACGACCACTATTTATTTTACGAATTTTATTGAGTTCTTATCTTTCACAAAATTCATTGTATTATATAGCACCAGAACATCTGTAATCTTATTCTCCTTTGCAAACTCCTCTAATCCTGCGTTAAAGTACCGAAAATCTATCATAAAGGTCTCTTCATAATGATTTACTGCAAAAGGGACAAAAGAATGGGCATAGGAATCTTTAATTACCAAAAGCCTTCTTCCATTCTTATTATTTGTTTTAATATCTACCAAGGCATTATTTCCACCCATATATACAGAGTATTTATCTTTCCCCTCTAATTTGCTCAGATCATATAAAGTATCCGTTTGATCCGTTAAATTATAAAGTAACTCATAATTCATATCTTCTTTTATTTCATATAAGTAGATCTTATCTGGTTCTACCTTCACATTGACTTTTGAATGCAAGGTACCATAGAACTGGTCAGATCCTAAGGTGATGTTAAATTGATCTTGACTAAGTGGAGTAAATCCTGCATCCTTTGCCCACTGTTCATATGCATAATATGCACCAAGGGTAGTCCAGTGATGATCCGTACGATAATAAATGTACTCATCTTTATGTTGATTAAAAATATTCCTTACATCAATAAAGGTACCTTCTGGTAGGGCTTCTATCACTTCATTCAGATAGGCATCTTGATCATAACCAGTAGCAAAAGGCGGTAATTTATCTTTTAATATCGCCGACGCTGTAGGCACCAACATAACATTTACACGATCCTCCCCAAGTTTCTCTACGTATTTCTTAACAAATTCTAATAAGTATTCCTTATTTTTTCCCGCTTGCTCTTTGGAAACATCACTCTTATTATGTTTTTCAATCAAATAATTATCCTTTGTAAAATATACAGAATTAATATCGAACTTAAGCATGGCTCTCTCCGCCATGGTTTTTAACCCAATCCAATTATCTCTAAAAACAAACTGATCATTGATATATTCGTCCAGCTCATTCATATATTCGCCATTTATTAACTTTTCATTTGTGTATTGTGGTAATTCTGCTAAAAATCTATTTTCATTTTCAGAAAATGCTTTCTCCGGCGTTGCGAGATTACATAGGATAAGCCCTGACCACAATAAAGCAAAGATACAGAAAAATATTTTGTTAAATGTAAGTTTCAATTTTATCCTCCTTAGAATCTAAAATACAAAAATGGATTATAGGTACTGTCAACAAGATATGCAACACAGCCTATAAACACTAAAACATATACGAAAGTGGCACAGAAAAATGCATATTTCTTCGTTGTTCGCTCTGTATAATGAATCAATTTTTTTAAATGCGGAGTGGAACAATATGTGGCAAGGATAAATAAAACTCCATAGCTTAATAGATAATATAGGCTCTCATGATTAATTAACGGTATTCCACTCATACCAAACATAGCCAATAGGTAATTCTTAAGTTGATTTAAGTCCTCAAAGTAAAAGATTACCCAGCTGATCATAACAAGCAAAAGGGTATATACATGCCGAAAGAATGACGGTGTTTTATCAAGTAGCTTTAGGATGAAATACTTTTCGGCAATTAATATAATTGCAAAATATAATCCCCAAAAGATAAAATTCCAGGATGCGCCATGCCAAAATCCTGTCAAAGCCCATACAATAAGTAAATTTCTAAGATGCTTTAACTTAGAGCATCGATTGCCACCAAGGGGAATGTATACATAATCACGAAACCATGAACCAAGTGTTATATGCCAACGACGCCAGAATTCAGTGATACTTTTTGATATATATGGGTAATTGAAATTTTCATCAAAACTAAGCCCAAATATCCTAGCAAGACCAATTGCCATATCGGAATAGCCGGAAAAATCAAAATATATTTGGAAAGTATATGCTATAATACCTATCCAATATAAAAGTACAGAAGGATCCCCCGCTGCACCACTTGATATTTGGCTCCATAATAGCCCTACATTATTAGCGATCAATACTTTTTTTCCAAGACCAATGATAAAACGTCGCATCCCCATTGAAAAACTATCTTGAGTAAGCATATGATCATCTAAGTCATTTTCTACTGTCACATATCGAACGATAGGACCGGCGATAATCTGAGGGAACAAAGTGGTATACGCAAGATAATTATAATATTTTTTTTCACAGCTTGTTGTTCCTCTATACACATCAATAGCATAAGATATGGACTGGAAGGAGTTAAAAGATACTCCGATGGGAAGGATTATCTCTACAAATGGAGAATTCATCCCAAACAATCCAAATAAATTACCTAAGAAAAAGTTTGTATATTTAAAAAATATTAATACACCTAAATTGCTACCTACGGATATTAACATATAGATACGACGGCGTTTTTTATTGTTACGATGCTTCTCCATTAACTTTGCACATACAAAGTCTTCTAACGATAGAAATAACATGATCGGTATAAACCGAATTTCTCCCCATGCATAGAATACAAAACTAGCAATTATCATTACTAAATTTTTAAATTTATTTGGAGCTAAATAATAAATTATGATTAATGCCGGTAGGAAATAAAACAAAAACGTTATACTGCTAAAAACCATATAAAATTCCTCATTCTTTTCTTTTATAGTTTCTTGTACTTTTCTTCAACTTAACAATTATTCGTAGAATATAAAATAAAGTTACACTTTTATAAAAATTTCAAACGATCTCCTGTCTTAACTATAATTGTGTTTATTACCTTCTTCTTCAAATAACTGTTCTATGCACCAAGCGATTGGGATTATCTATAGACAAAGAAGCTAATATATCTTAATTTCCGATATATTAGCTCCATTCTTTCTTTCTTTCTACATGATTCATAAAATGACTGCGAAGGTATCATTTTTGAAATATTTATTTACTTTCTATATTGGATATTTGTAATATCAGTACAACTCTTCACTATTTTTGGAAACTGTTCACATATTATATCATTCCTATCTATTTTTTATGGAACGAAGTATTACTTCAACTGCTTCTTCTAATATTTCTTCATAATATCCATGCTCCTCAAGATAGTGTTTGGAACGGGGAATAATACGTTGCGCTATTCCAAACGTCATATTAATTAATACATCAACTTCAAATTGTGGATCCTCTATGTGACGGATACTACCATCTTTCATTCCTTCTTTGATGTAATCTATGAAAATGAGGCTTTTTCCCTTATTAAATTCGATATAATCATAGGCTTCTTCTAACTCCGGATAATTATCCGTAAATAGTTGATCAAACTCATCAAAAAATCGCATCATCTCCGGTAGAGAGATTAAATGTTTCATAAATGCCTTTAATTCCAGTTCAAATTTTTCATATCCTGACAGATCTTTTAAGTCATTACTACCTCCAACCTGGATACTCAGATTGATTAATATCTCTTTTGCAATATAAAATGCAATTTGTTCTTTCGATATAAAATGGCGGTAGAGGGTGCTTCTTCCTATTCCTGCTTTCAAAGCAATGTCCTTCATCTCCGTTTTACGAATTCCAACGGACAGAAAGAGTTCTCTGGCTACGGCTAATATTTTATAATCCAAATCATCCAATTCTTTTGGCATATGACAAGGTCCTTTCCATCTATATGTTATATTTTATCCCTTGATTATTCTACCTGTCATTATAGATACTTTACTTCTTATGTGTCAATGGGCATTGTACAGTTTTATCCACTCTCAAAACCCTTGACAGGAAAGATTTGTAATGTTATATTAATTTTAAGGGACACGTGTCCCACAGTAATACTAACAACCTATCATAATCTAATTTCAAAGGGGTGTATGCTATGGATATTAAAAAATTATTATCAGAACTTACCTTAGAAGAAAAGGCTTCCCTATGTTCCGGTGCGAACTTTTGGAACACCAAGGCGATTGAACGTCTTGGCATACCGACTGTTATGGTATCGGACGGTCCTCACGGATTAAGAAAACAGGAGAATGAAGCAGACCACATCGGAATAAGTGAAAGTGTTAAGGCTGTATGTTTTCCCGCAGCTTCTGCCCTTGCCTGTTCCTATGACAAGGAATTATTACATACCTTAGGTCAGGCCCTTGGCGACGAATGTCAAGCAGAGGAGGTTTCCACATTACTCGGACCAGGTGTCAATATGAAACGTTCTCCACTTTGTGGACGTAACTTTGAATATTTTTCTGAAGATCCATATTTAGCAGGTAAGTTAGCCGCTAATTATGTGAATGGTGTTCAAAGCAAAGGAGTTGGAACCAGTTTAAAACATTTTGCTGCAAACAATCAGGAATACCGAAGAATGAGCATTAGTGCTGAAGTAGATGAAAGAACACTCCGCGAAATTTATCTTGCAGCTTTTGAGACGGTAGTAAAGGAAGCTAAACCCTGGACCTTGATGTGCTCTTATAACCGCATTAACGGCGTGTATTCTTGTGAAAATGATTGGCTTTTGAACAAAGTACTACGTGATGAATGGGGCTTTGACGGTCTGGTTATGACGGACTGGGGTGCTATGAATGAAAGAGTTCCTGCATTAAAGGCAGGCTTAGATCTAGAGATGCCTTCCAGTAATGGTTTAAGAGATCAAGAAATCGTAGAAGCTGTACAAAACGGTTCCTTAGAAATGGAAGTACTAGACCGTGCGGTTACTCGTATCCTTACTTTAGTAAAGAACTTTTATGATAATAAGCAAGAAGGTGCTGTTTATGACAAAGAAGAGCACCATAAATTAGCACGTAAAGCGGCTGGAGAAAGTGCTGTATTATTGAAAAACGAAGCAATACTACCCTTAAATAAAAATGACAAAATTGCTTTCATTGGTAATTTCGCAAAAGCTCCCCGTTATCAAGGTGGCGGTTCCAGTCATATTAACAGCTTTAAGCTCACCAATGCTTATGATAGTGCCAAAGAACTGGCAAATATCCAGTATGCACAGGGTTACTCCAAAGAGTCAGATGATGCCTTACTTGCAGAGGCAATTCAAGTTGCTAAGGCCTCTGATGTGACCGTTATTTTTGCAGGTTTACCGGATGAATACGAGAGTGAAGGCTATGATAGAAAGCATCTTAATCTGCCGGAAGTTCAAAATCATCTAATAGAGGAAATCGCTAAGGTTCAGGAGAATGTCGTAGTTGTTTTACACAATGGTTCCCCGGTTCTTATCCCCTGGAAAGATAAGGTTAAGGGTATCTTAACTGTATATCTTGGTGGCCAGGCAGTTGGCGAGGCAACGGTAGATCTATTATTTGGTGACGTTAATCCAAGTGGTAAGTTAGCCGAGACCTATCCATTAAAATTACAGGATAATCCATCTTACTTAAACTTCCCCGGAACGGAGAAGAAAGTATCCTACCAAGAAGGTGTCTTCATTGGATATCGTTATTATGATACAAAGGATATGGACGTTTTATATCCCTTTGGTTATGGTCTAAGCTATACTACCTTTGATTATAGTGATTTGGAAGTAAAGGCTCCTACACCAACAAAAGATACTGACACAATTACTGTATCTGTGAAGGTAAAAAATACCGGTAAAGTTTATGGTAAGGAGATCGTTCAGCTCTATATTCACGATACAAAAGCAGGCGTTCTTCGTCCTTACAAAGAATTGAAAGGATTTGAGAAAGTAGGCTTACAACCCGGTGAAGAAAAAACCGTTTCCTTTACCCTAGATAACCGTTCCTTTGCTTACTACAATACCGACTTAAATGACTGGTATGTGGAAAGTGGAACCTACGAGATATTAATCGGTAAATCCTCAAGAGATATTGTTCTAACGAAGTCCATTGAGATCGAAGGAACTAAGAAAATACCTTTTATTGCAGATTGCACAACCACTTTTGGAGATATCTATAAATATTCTAAGGACCCTTCCATCTTACAGAAGATGATAGCTGGAGGCAATGTGCTTGACATGGCAGGGGATGCTGAAACCTCCTCTTTAGGTGAAGGCTTTGCAGAGATGATGAAGGAGATGATGGATGGTTTGCCGTTGCATTCAATCCTTTCCTTCGGAAATAAAGATCTTACTCTAAAGGATATTCAGGATGTCCTTGTACTACTCAACCAACAGAGTCAGGAATAACCATCATATATTTCTTATTGATGATTTAGATTTACAAGAATAGCGTGTGATTATTATCCAACAGACAAACGGTCTCATTATGAATAATAATTTACACGCTATCCTTTTTAATTACTTGGTGTGATTACCAATGTCTACTTAACTTCAATTATCACCTAGATTAACTTGAGAATAATTATTATCGCTCCGTTTCTCTAGTTAACAATCATTATCATCCTCAATCAACCGTCGATAAAATTATTATCCTCTCCCCTAGTTAATAATTAATATCATACTCAATCAACCGTCGATAATTATAATGCCTTCTCTCCCTGGTTAACAATTATTATCATGTGTTTACTTGTGAACCATCTTTATTATCTTTTTTAATTAGTTAATAAATATTATTATCTTCTTTCCTTTATAAACAACCTTCACCGTGTTTTCTAGTTAACAATCATTATCATCCTCTTTAAACGATAAATTCAAATCAATCTCTACCAGTTCATTAGGACATGTAGGAGCTTTCTCTATCTAAGCAATTTCACTCTGCTCTAACTCCGGTTCTTTTAATATTAACGGTGCATCACCTACGGAGACACTTTTCATCCATTTTCCTTGGAAGAGTCTGTAGGTACACCAAATTGACTTAATAATATAATCTGCTCTTAGAGCCGTATAGATCCAAAATGCCGGGAGATGGAATACTAACCCTGCTAACGCACCAAAAGGAATTGAGACTAACCACAAGAACAAAACATCCGCTGCCATTAAGAAACGAGTATCTCCACCACCCCTAAGGACGCCTTTTGTTAATACACCTTGAACGGAGTTAAAGATCATAAGAAATGCTATAGCAAACATCATCTCATAAGCAATTTTAGATGCATCTTCGGAAATCGCAAAGAAATTCACAATGAAAGGACATATGATCAATAAAATTCCACCGGCAACTAAACCGAGTATTACACTTATGCTTAGGAAGGTAATTCCTTGGTCATATGTTTTCTTAGTATCTCCTTCACCCAAAGTATTCCCCGTTATAACACTTGAGGCATTGGAGACACCGGAGGTAAAGATCGTTGTAAGTCGTGTTACCTGAGATACAATTGCATTAGCTGCTACAAAGGAGGATCCAATATGCCCCATGATAACAGAAATCATACTATTGCCCACACCGAGAAACATATCAGATATTAATACCGGTATGCTGTAGGTTATGTATAGTTTATAATATCCTTTGCAGGAAATAAAGAAATCTTTGATCCGGTATCTAACCTTTTTATCGACTACCACAAAGTATCCAAATATAATTATCATCTCAAATAATCTGGCAATTAAGGTACCTAATGCCGCGCCTTTTACTTCCATACGAGGAGCTCCTAGGTTACCATAGATAAATACCCAGTTGAAGAATATATTAATAAAGAATGCTCCAATAGAGGACAACAAAGAGATTCGTACTTCTCCATAGGAGCGAAGTACTGCAGTTATTGTTAATGAAATTCCCGTCGGTATGAAGGTCAAAACGCTAATACTCATATATAGAATACCCTGCCTTATTAGTTCCTGATCCGGAGTATACATTCTCATAATTGTTCCCGGCACTAAAAAGGTCGCGAGTGTAAAAATGCTACTTATAACAAGACATAGCCTTAACATGATTGTAACAACCTTACGAAAGGATAGAATATCTTGCTGTCCCCAATACTGTGAAGTCAATACTGCTGCGCCATAGCCCAAACCAAAGCAAAGTATCTGAAATAAATTAATAAAATCATTGGCTAAAGAGGTCGCAGAAAGAGGCGCTTCCCCCAACTGACCTACCATAAGTGTATCCATCATATTAATTCCAATGGTAATCACACTCTGTAATACAACCGGAATAGCAATTTGAAGTAACTTCCGATAGAAACTTCTGTCTCTTACAAACAATGTCATGCTGTCGTCCTCACTTTATTCATAATGTAATACTGCATATCTTTATAAACACAATGTATTCAAAAATGTCAGCTTCGTAGACATTTTGAAAATCATGTAATAATAAAGAATTTTTCTTATTCTTTACCCTAATTTAATTGTAATGATATGCTATTTATTGTCAATCTATAAATATGAACTCTTTTCCATGAATTTTTGACCTGTTTTTTGCTAATTGTTGATATAAGATCAATTGTTAGAATACTAAATGAATCGAAAATGCGGATTCCGAAGAATCCGCAAAATGTATGATTAGCTTTAACCTACGCTTTTTTTCTCAAAATAATAAATAATACCACGGCTGTTAAGAAAGCTAGTATACTCATCAGAATATATCTGGATGCAACCAGATCGTTACGCATTACAAGTTTACTTAGGTCAGTAAAATATGGGGACAGGAAGGAACCAAAATTATTAATTGCAAGAACGATAGCCATACTCATCGTAACAGCTTCCGGTTTTTCCTTATTTGCCACACTTACCATGCTTTGAGCCATAATAATACTTAAGCTCATACCCGCAATAAATACTCCGACTAGTATCATGGTATAAGAACTACTGATACCAGTAATGAATCCACCCAAAGCAAGATTAAAAAATCCTAATGCTATGGTCTTCTCACCGATGACCTTTGAAATTTTATGATATAATAGACCCGCTAATGCAACACTAAAAGAAAGAACTGCAGATCCTATACCAGCATTGACGGAACCTTGGATCTTATTCTCTTTTAAATACATTGCAATATTCGTAGGCATCACGTTATAAAATAGCATGAACAAGAAGCATACCACCGTATAGAAAAAAACCACCTTCGGTGTTATCTTGACCTTCTTTCTATTTCGATCCATCTCATGAGCCGGTTTATCCATTGGTAACCCAAAGATAACGAACAAAAGTCCAGGGATTATCAATAAAAAGGCAAGAAAATTATAATACCAATCAATGGCTGCAAGCATTCCTCCAAAAAGTGAAAGTAATACACCACCAAGTCCAATGACAGAACTCTGGATGCCCATCATACTGCTTCTTTCATCTCCTTGAAAATAATCGGCGATCAGAGTGGATCCAATGGGAATGAAAATACCAATGGCAATCCCCAGAAGAGTCTCCCATACATATAATATAATTAATGAATCATGGAATAAAAATCCACCTAGGGCTGTTACCAGATACAATATACTAGATATGATAACTAATACTTTCTTAGGTATATATTCTACTGCCTTACCTGTTATTAGAGATACTGCAATAATGATTAGACATGGAAATGTGGCTAAAAATTGTATCGTTGTAGTGCTATAGTTTGAAAATAAATCTGCAATTTTTGTAAGAATGGATGAAATACAAATCGTTCCTATTTGAAGCAGACTGCATAACAATATTGCTAACTTTATAGATAGCTTTGATGTCTTCATAAATACTCTCCTTTATCTTCTTATGCCCCTGAGCAAGTTTTAATATAGTGATTACTTGAATTCCCTTTATGAAAGCTTTCTAAACATTCTCCTTAGCCAATAATGTGCAAGCATTGGCCACAGGGCAATCGCTTCATCTGCTTTATCTTCATTAGATGAGAAAAATTTTCTTTCTCCATCTTTCTCGTCATTAGCCGAAAACAACGATAGTAATTCTTTTGGTGCATCAATCTCTCCAGATTTTGCTTTGTTAATTAGATTCATGGTCTGTTCCATGGTATAGAGACCTTCAAAACGACCTTTTGCCCAGTCTTCATTGGCAAGTGATAAGCCATGATCTCCTTCGGCAAAAACATGATGTTCATATGGAACTCCCATGTTGTGGCAAGCATTTGCCATAAGATAGCTATTTTCAACAGGCACGGTCTCATCCGTTGCTGTATGCCATACAAAGATGGGCGGGGTCGTTGCTTTCACCTGTTTTTCTAAGGACATATATTCTAGCTCTTCTTCTGTTGCATCAGCACCAAGTAGTGCTTGAAAGGAACCTCTGTGGGCTTTTTCTCCCGATGTAATAACCGGATAAGATAGAATTGCTGCATCCGGTCTGTTAGAATACTCTTGGTATACTACATTATCCTCCTTGATATCCTCATAATGAACAGCAAGGCTGCCACACAAGTGCCCTCCAGCGGAAAAACCGCATATAGCAATTTGATTCGGATTAATATGAAAGCTCGCTGCGTCCTTACGAAGCATGCGTAGTGCTCTGGAAATATCCTTTAAAGGCTGAAACTTCAACGCAGCTTCCATAAGCATATTTGTTGTATAGGTATGTACAAAAACATTATAACCTTTATGATAGAATTCAAGGGCTACTATTTCTCCCTCTGTAGGAGATACGCAAGTATAACCGCCTCCTGGTACAATCACTAACGCAGGTCTTACCACATCATCTTCCTCATGAATATAGCTAACGAAATTTGGAACAAATCCAAAGGCCATGGGATAATCGTATTCTCCCTCTGACCAAACTTTATAAATATTTGATTTCATAGTTCTTCCTCCCTGGTAAATATACAAAAACCTTCTTCTCTAAAAATAACATAATTTACAACTATCGTATAGTCTTCTGATCTTAAAATTTACAACTTTATGAAATATAACTAAATTTTTGCCTTAATAATCTGCACAAACGTGCTTTAATATGCCCGAAACTCCCAAATCCGATATTTATCTTCTCTTACTTGACAAGCATACCATTTGGTCTTATGCTTACAAAATAATCCGAAATTTATTAAACAAAATGCACCATGACCTAAATTAACTATAAACACAATAATGATAGAATAAAAGGATACTACTTATGAAATATACAAACATAAAAACTGCAACCTTTTTAAAACGCCCCAATCGGTTTATCGCTCATGTACTCATTGACAGTCAGGAGGAAATTGTCCACGTCAAAAATACAGGGCGCTGCAAGGAAATTTTAAAAGAAGGAACTACTGTTATTCTGGAGGAAGGTACTAACCCAAACCGTAAAACCAAATATTCTTTAATTGCTGCTTACAAAGAAGATGTTCTAATAAATATTGACTCTCAAGTACCTAATACCGTTATTTATGAAGCAATCATGGAAGAAAAAATAGAAGGGATTTTAGGTATAACCTCTCTTCGAAGAGAAGTTTTCTATGATAAATCCCGCTTCGATCTTTACTTTGAAACCAATCATCAGAAGGGTTTTATTGAGGTTAAAGGTGTAACACTAGAAAAAGAACAGATTGCTATGTTTCCCGATGCTCCTACCGAGAGAGGCTGCAAACATGTATTAGAAATGATAAAAGCTGTGGAAGAGGGTTACAAGGGTTATATTTGTTTTCTAATTCAGATGAAAGGAATTAAACATTTTACACCCAACACAGTACAGGACCCTGATTTTGCAGAAGCGCTCCAACTAGCTTCTAAAAAAGGAGTTCAGATCATTGCCTATGATGCTAAGGTTCTGGAAGATGAGATCACCATAGGTCATCCAATTAAAATTGTTTTGTAATCATGTTACAAAACGAATGGATGGGTGCAACAAGCAAAAAAAGTGATCGTCTTCTTGTAACTTGGTCTGTAAATAATAAATTATACAATAATAAAAGGAAGTACAGGATGAATAGAAAAAAAGAAATTATAGCTATCGTAACGTTAGTTATGATCTGCTGTGCCATTATGGCCGTTGTAGATGGTGTAATACAACCTAATTATGCAATAAAATCTACCATTAAAATTATCCTTTTTCTAATGTGCCCATTTGCATATTCTTTGATTGATAGAGAAACTAAACTAAAAAGTCTCTTTCAATGGAAGAAAAAAGGAGCAAAGTTAACCCTTCTATTAGCAGGTGGAGTATATATCGTTATCGTAGGGGCATATTTTATCACAAAAGAATTCTTTGATTTTTCTCGAATTACAGGAGTTTTATCCAGTAATATCGGAGTAACAGGGGATCGTTTTGTATGGGTAGCGCTATACATATCCTTTATTAATTCTCTGTTAGAGGAGTTTTTCTTTCGTGGGTTTGCCTTTTTAACCATAAAAAAACTTACCTCAAGAAAATTCGCATACTTATTTAGTACCTCCTCCTTTGCTTTCTATCATGTGGCAATGATGATAGGATGGTTCTCCCTTGAAGTGTTTCTGCTAACTTTAATCGGCCTCTTTGCAGGCGGAATAATATTTAACTATTTAAATGAAAAAAATGAAACCATATATAGCTCTTGGATGGTTCATATGTCTGCTAATTTTGCAATTAATACCGTTGGATTTATTCTTTTTGGAATAATTTAAAAGAAAAAAATGCGTTTCATTTGAAACGCATTTTTTTGACTTGGCTACAAGGATTCGAACCTTGAGATGCCGGAGCAGCAACTCCCCAGTACTACCTGTAAAGACAGCCTATTTTTACTATATTGTTATTACTCATTGATGATTACAAAAGGATAGAACCAATTAATTGTTTTCCATCTACCTCCGGTATAATACCCTCTGCAAAGGTAAGATCCTCTACTAAAATATTAGCGCCTCCTTCTAGAGTAGCCACATCAAATTCTACTATTTCAGGTATATCGTGTGGTAAGCCGGATACCGGTACTGAATCCACTAAACGGCTAAGTATCAGACGCTTTGCTTCAAGGAATTCTGTTCCTGTGTATTTGATTACTACATTAGCTTTTACTCTCTCATCAAGTAATACATTTTGGAAATCCACATGATGGTATTCGTAATTGCCCGGATTAATCTGAATTGCCTTTACCATCACATCATAAGTCTTATCGGGACCTTCTAATCTAAAAACACCATTTCTACCATGAGTCTTGATTAAGCTCTTAAATTCACTTTTCAAAATTGCAATGGGAATGGACGGAACATTTTTGCTATTTATATTACCTATTAAATATCCTTCTCTCATGAGTCTTTTATTCTCTGATTTATTAACCTCCCTTCTCACATTAAATTTTAAAGTTGCCGTATTTGCCATTATGTGACCTCCTTGATTAGACAAAATGAATTGGAAAACCAATTCATTTTCCATTAATGAAATTGGTCTTATCTTTACCACGCAAAAATCTAGTGATTCATATAGGAAGTTCTATAAGTTTCACGAATAGTTAAAGTAAGCCATACCCCCATTCTATCTAATTTTCTAATAAAGTCAAGGTAAATAACTCTTTTTTCACACTATTAATTTATTTTAATGATTATAAATTCTTTTTTTCTTCTTTTTATTACACAATTTATAATTTAATAGTATTTTTTACTATTTAATGTAAGATAATACCCATTATTTTATTATCATTTTCAAAAATTGTTTTTCCCTCAAAAATAATTAATTGTATATGTATTCTTTTAGCCTCCAATTTTTACGCTATTAAATACACAAAAAAAGAATGTGTTCCAGCGGAAACACATTCTTATAATCTGGTCATGCCCAGTTCAGGGCAAACAAAAAATGAAGTCTTACGACTTCATTTTTGTTTTGAACTGGGCTACAAGGATTCGAACCTTGAGATGCTGGAGTCAGAGTCCAGTGCCTTACCGTTTGGCGATAGCCCAATATATTTTGTTACCGGCTGTCCTATTTGTCAGCCACGAATGATATTATAACTCATCATTTTCTATTTTTCAAGCACAATTTTTATTTTTTCTAATTTTTCTATAAAAAGCATTAACTTTTGGGTAAGCCGTCCCATCTATTGTATGAAACGCTTACCCTATCTCTTTTCATTATTCCCATTATTCTTATTGCTACTCTCGTCTTCTCTTACCCTATTCTTCTGCAATGTAGCTATTCTCCATAGTGATAATGCATTGATGCCTTGCATCCTGCTTTCTAATTTCATCAACGATTTGTGAGAGAAGCTTTTGTTCTTCTTCCTTCTTATAAGAAAAAGGTATTACAAGATCGAAGATTAGATTGATGTGATGCTCTCCATTGACGAGACGAAAATCATGGATGGAAGCATTTTTCTCCAAGTGCTTAACAATATTTTGCACCATCTCTTTCTTCTGAAGCACCATCTCATTATTTACTTCAATAGGGTCCATGTGTATTACTAGAAAGATATCTAGTTTTTCAAGAACATCTCTTTCAATGGTATCAATCGTATCATGTGCTACCTCAAAATTGATATCATTCGGAACTTCTGCATGAATGGTAGCCATGCGATGTGTCGGACCGTAATTATGAATGATTAAATCGTGAGTTCCGACAATACCCTCATAGCTTTGTACCATCTTTGTAATCCTCTCATAGACATCTCGTTCAACCGCCTGCCCAAGTAAAGGTTCTAAAGTTTCTTTTGCAATATTGATTCCGGCAATCATGACAAAAATGGATACTACAAGACCAATATATCCATCAATATTTGCACCCGTAAGCCCTGTTACAATCGCCGATATAATTGTTGCTGAAGTTACGATAACATCGTTTCTGGAGTCTGCAGAGGTTGCCAACATAACCGTAGAATTGATGCGCTTTCCTAGTTTTTTATTAAATAAGGTCAACCACAATTTAATTAATATAGATAAAAATAATATTCCTACCAGTACAGGGTTGAAGGTTAATTCTTCAGGCGATAGTACTTTTTGAAAAGAACTTTGTAATAGACTAAAGCCTACTTGCAATATAAGAAAGGCTACCGCAAGAGCTGATATATATTCGAATCTCCCATGGCCGAAGGGATGTTCCTTATCTGCCGGTCTTTGCGCCAGTTTCACCCCAATAAAGCTGATGACTGAGGAAGCTGCATCTGATAAATTGTTAAATGCATCCGCCATTACGGAAATACTATTTATCAATAAGCCTACCATAATTTTAACACCAAATAGCAAGACATTACAGACTATTCCTACAATACTGGATAAAACGCCATAGGCTGCACGAACTTTAGCATTTTCTACATTTTGATAATCCTTAATGAATAATTTAACTAAAATTTGAGTCAATTTAATAACTCCTTTCCATGTATTTGTGTGGAAAATGAAGGAATAGATTTATTGTAACATAGGTATAGCAAAAAACAAAGAAAGTTTCGGGAGTAATTTTTTAATGATTCAAATTTTCATAAAATCCTTGCGCTTTGTTCAATAAAAATGCATAATAATTAATAGACACATCACGCTTTATTCTAGCGGCAATTGGGAGGATTTCATGCATAAAAAGGTACTACGTTTTAATATAAGAATATTATTATTAATTGACCTATCCATTAATATTCTATTTCTCCTGATTTTTATTCCATTCTTTAACTACGGTTTGAAGTATGCTATGAAGTCAACAAAGCAAAGCTATATTACACCTTCGAATTTAACGGAATTTTTATTATCTCCGTTATCAATTTTATTGTTTATTTTGTTGTTACTTATCATACCTATTCTACTGCTTTCAAAGATCAACTCTTTAATCTATTATTGCAGCACGGAAGGCAGCCAGCGCAGACCGTTATTATTTCGAATCATATTTTATGGGTTCTATAAGACCTTTTTATCCTTAAAGCAGAAGAATTTCTCCTTGCTTTTTTTTACCATACCCTTTTATCTGCTTACTTTGATGCCATTTTTAGTCGGAGTTATTGTTCATTCAAGTCTTAGTAGACTGGCGGGTACGGACAAGGAAATACTGTTAAAATTCTTATTAATTCTTTTGTTTTGTTACCTAAGTTTACTTTTCACTCATAGCATTTTTACTCTCCATTTTAAAATGACAATGGATATCAGTTTAAGAGAAAGTTATTTAAGCTCCAAAGCATTTGTAAAAGAACATGCAAAGAAGCTTTGCAAGATTTTTTGTCTTATGAATTTATTACTTATCCTGCTTTACTTTCTTTTTTACTACTTGCTACTAGCACTTACAGCCGTTGCAGTATATTTCTTTTCCACCAAATCTTTGGCAATCTCCGTATTTTTAACGGTATATCCTAAGATTAATTTTTATGCTATGTTTTGCTTTAGCATGTTTGCCTCTATTATTAATTTTAATCTATTGACCTCTTTCTATCAAACTTATCAAATGGAGGGGCAATCTGAGGACCTGGGTGGTTACTTACAGGTAAACAAAAAAATGTATCATTTTCAGAAAAAGCATCACATTTTGGTAAACGTAATAATAATTTGTTTACTGATAACGGCAGGTCTTAATTTCTATACCATTATTCGCAATAACTCTCTCTATATCAGCGAGGCGTTCAACGGAATCCAGATTTCCTCCCACAGAGGCAACTCTTATGTTTCTCCTGAAAACACTCTTCCTGCCCTTGAAAGTGCAATTCAGGCTAATTCTGACTATGCAGAGATTGATGTACAACAAACCAAAGATGGCGTTCTAGTATTGCTTCATGATAAGACGCTTCTACGTACCTCAGGAATAAACCGTTATATTGGGGATATGACCATTGATGAAGTAAGTGTGCTTGATGTAGGTTCCTGGTTTGGTATTGAATACTATAATACAAAAATTCCTACCTTGGAAGAGGTTTTAGTCTATTGCAAAGGTAAAATCAACTTAAATATTGAGGTTAAATCCTCAAAGAAACAACCGAATATAGAGGAAAAGCTGGTTAGTTTAATTGAACAATACGATTATATCAATCAATGTGTTATTTCTTCCTCTGATTATAAAACACTCGTAAACATCAAGAAGCTTAATGAGGATATTAAGACGGGATATATCTTATCTGCTGTATATGGAGACTTTTATGAGAAAGAGTATGTGGACTTTTTTAGCATCCGTTCCAGATTTGTCACTCAAAATGTCATTGAAAGTGCACACCGTGTAGGTAAGGAAGTTCACGCTTGGACCGTAAATTCTCCAAAAGAAATGGAACGCCTTAAATCAATTCAGATTGATACCATTATTACGGATAATCCTACCCTTGCGAGAGAAGTTCTTTACCGAGATGATAACAATGGCTCCTTTATACAGTTAATCAATCGAATGTTCCGATACCGATCCCATTACAGTTTACTCGATTATTAGAAAACCTGCAGGCTTACTAACTGTTAATTCCGTTATATAAAAACTTTTTTGTATTTAACAAATAACCACGAACTGACCAATTTGTAAGCTTATCCTTACAAATGAATCATTTCGTGGTTATCATTATTCATGACAAGTGAAGCAGCTACTGGTTCATCTTGTTTATGATTAACTAATTAACTTTTAAAGTAGACCTTACTAATTATTAGTATTAGGTAGGTTATTTTTATAATGCCAAGCGATAAATCTGCTCTACATCCTTGGACGTCAGCTTCACAAAGCTTCCCATAGTACCGTTCTCACCAAGTCCCAATTTTTCTACCATCTGAGGAATATCTTCTTCCTTCGCTCCCAGCTCTTTGAAATTAATTGGCATCCCGATGGAAGTTAGGAACTGCTTTAGACGTTCAATTCCTTCTTTTGCTGCCTCCTCCGGGTCTTCCTTCCTAGAACCCCAAACTCTTACTGCAAGCTGTGCAAATCGATTGATATCCTGTTTCATAACATAGGTCATCCAGGCAGGGAAGATAACCGCAAGTCCTGCTCCGTGGGCTACATCATATAATGCAGATAGCTCATGTTCAATACCATGACTGGACCAATCTTGATCTCTACCAACGCCGACAAGATTATTATGTGCTACCATTCCTGCCCACATAATATTTGCTCTAGCATCGTAGTTATTTGGGTCTTCTATCACTCTAGGTACCTCTTTTATCATGGTAAGCAAGATTGCTTCACATAGACGATCCGTTACCTCTACCTCCTTTGTGTTGGTAAAGTAACGCTCAAATACATGTGCCATAATATCTGTAGCTCCTGCTGCCGTCTGATAAGCCGGAAGAGTCTGGGTCAGCTCAGGGTTCAAGATAGAAAATACCGGTCTCAGTGCTTCACCACCTGCACCTCTTTTGAGCATTCCTTCCTCCTTGGTAATAACGGTATCACCGGAACCCTCGCTACCGGCTGCAGCTATAGTAAGAACCGTTCCTATCTTAAGAGCTTGCGTAATCGGTTTTCCCTCAAAGAATTCCCAGAAATCACCGTCATACTTTACACCTGCTGCAATTGCTTTTGCTGAGTCAATTACACTACCACCGCCGACTGCAAGAATAAAGTCTACTTTTTCTTCTCTACACAGATCAATACCTTCATATACAAGTCCACTTCTTGGATTTGGCATAACGCCTCCAAGCTCAACATACGTAATTTCTTCTTTCTCAAGGGATGATTTTACACGGTCTAGAAGCCCAGAGCGCACTACGGATCCCCCACCATAATGAAGCAGAACCTTAGTTCCACCAAATCGCTTTACGTAATGACCAGTTTCATTCTCTGTTTGCTTACCAAATACAAAATAGGTAGGACTGAAAAAAGTAAAGTTATTCATAATGATCAATCTCCTCTCTGTTTAGATATTGACTAAAATAATGATGCACTTATGGGTCAGCTTCTTCTTTGTCTATATTCTATCATAACTCAAGTTTGAATATTTTTCCATGTACAATCGCATCATTTTTATGTATTTCCTAGCTTTTATTAATCATAAAAATTCTAATAAAAAGTCGACAGATTAACCTTAGATTAGAGGTATATTAAACTATGATTGAATCGCTCTCAATCACTTGACATTATTACTATGAATCGCTATATTATGGTAAATAACAATATTTAGGAGGGGGATATGAAGAAAGGATTACTACGATATCTTATTACAATTCTGTAACACCTTACGATTACCAGACCTAATTATTTCAAAGAAATATTTTGGATATAACAAAAGATTTAAAGTTTTATTTAAAGTTTGTATACCGTATATATCTAGGTACTATTTTAAAATGCGTAGAAATCCTACGCAAGAATGGAGGATAATATGATAATAACAACAACTCCTTCCGTAGAAGGAAGAGAAATCACAGAATACTTGGGAATCGTATTTGGAGAGGTAATCTCCGGTGTAGATTTTGTAAAAGATTTTACAGCCGGTCTATCTAATTTCTTTGGAGGAAGATCCGGAACCTATGAAGATGAATTAATCCGAGCTAGAGAGCAGGCTATGGGTGAAATGCAACAACGGGCTTACCAGATGGGTGCAGACGCTGTTGTTGGAGTTGATATTGATTATGAGGTTCTTGGAACCAATAACGGTATGCTAATGGTTACTGTTTCCGGTACTGCAGTTCGTTGCCGATAAAATGTTTAAGCCCCATGAAATCATGGGGCTTTTCTTAGCTAATCGTAACAAATATAATTATAATAAGACAAACAGCAATATATAATAATGTTCCCAGGTTTAAGACATAATCCTTTGCTTTCATAACAGGAACCGTTTGATTCAATTGTATTTTCTTAAAATTTAGTATGAATAGTACCGTTCCGGTCGTCATTGCCAAGATGACCCACAAAAAGATTGCCATATAACCAATTATATTGCCCTCTGTTACAAGGGGCGTCATCACGGAAGCAATAAAGTTTATCATCATATGTAGCAGTATGGCATACATAACGGTATTGGTGCGTAAAGTTACATAAGCAAATATAAATCCAAGTACTGCTGCATAGAAAAACTGTGATAAGTTCAAATGAAATAGTCCAAAAGCTAAGCCGCTAAGCAAGATCGCAGGAATGTCACCAAATCTACGAAGCTTATCTAATAATAGCTTACGGAAAATCAATTCTTCAAAAACAGGAGCAATAACTGCCGCATAGATTAAGGTTATAATGATATTACCATCCATAATAGCTTCCGCAACGGGATTAATTAACTCTTCCCCTTTTATGGCAGAAATCATAAAGGTAAGGATCGTACTAAAGAAATTCGTAATATACATTCCCGCGGTACAGATAAAAAATATAGCAAGGAATGTAAGTGGTTTCAACTTTACTACTTCACCCTTTGGTGAATTCGGTATTTTCCGTATAATCAAATAATAGATCGGGAATCCGATTACTTCTAAGGATATGGCGGTTACCACCCACAAATACCAATCACTTTCTGCCAAAGTAGGATTATACGTGGAAACTAGATATTCTATGGCTGCTTGCACACCAAGTACCACAACCGCTAGAATAAATAATGCAAATCCGGCTTGGCTGACTATTTTCTTAGGCGCTATTCCTATAGGAAAACGGTTTGCATATTCCTCCTCGTGATTACATTGATTCAATATTGTGTCCCCCTTTTATAACTTCTAATCAAGTCCATATTTTAATAAATTTATTGCATCTAACCATCGACCTTCTGAGGAAGAGTCCATAATGACACATACTACTTTTTTATCATTATTTTCTGCTGCTGCAATTAGGCATCTGCCTGCCATAGTACTGGTTCCGGTTTTTAATCCAATCGCATAAGGATAATACTGCCCACTATAACGGTTTATTAACCGATTTGTATTCACCCAGGTGACATCCTCTTTGCTGACAAAAATATTTCTAGAAGAGCTCTTCTTACTTATCTCTACTATGGTAGCGTTTTTGGAAGCTGCGACTCCGATTAAGCCCATATCATAGGCAGTTGTATATTGTCCGATTGCATCATAGCCATCCGGCGTTTTGAAAGATGAATTCTTAACGCCAAGACTTACTGCCTTCTCATTCATCAGCCGTACAAATTCAGCGACGGCCTCTTCATTTGAAGCTTTCCAATTATTTAGAGATTTCTTCCCAACATAGGCAGCAACAGCATATGCCGCATCATTCCCGGAAGGTAGTAACATTCCCTCTAGAAGATTACGTATGGTTAGTATTTCTCCCTCATTTAGGTATGCTCTAGTAGAATCAGAAGCAATCAAGGCAATCTCATCTCCTATGGTTACTTCTTCCTCCTCCTTACACCACTCGAGAGCTACTAAGGAGGTCAAAAGCTTAGCAGTACTCGCAGGAAACATAGCCTGGACTGCATTTTTATAATATAGTACCTTATTTGTGTTTGCATCCATAAGTATTGCTGCTTCCGCATCTACTTTGATACCCGGATTATTTATGTCAAGAGCCACCTCTATCTGACTGTCATATACCATCTCCGGAATATAAGACATATAATCTACGGTTTCACTATCACGAATTAGCTGAGGTGCTTCATGGGTAGTAACAGAAGTTGCTATTGTCCCCTCCAAAGCCTCATTCTCTGCAGTCTTACCTGGAGTATTGCTAATTTCAGGTACATCCGTTTCCTTACTTGCGCCTCCCTGATCACTCGGATTAGCAGATAACCAGGGTTCCTTCTCTTCGATGTCAATCGCTGTGCTATAAGTATCATCAGGTTTATCCTGTGCTGTATCTTCTAATGAATCCTCCGTAATTGTTAAATCCGTTTCATCTAAAGTTTCCTCTGAGGTATCTGTACTAACATAAGTATTTTTCAAACTATTATCTTCTGTGTCGGACTGTTGGGTATTTTCATCAATCAGATTATTCTGTTTCGTTAAATAATCAGCGCTCCAAAATAATCCGCCTAATACAAGACCCGAAAATAACAATAACCCCAGCAAACTCTTCTTGTTCATTTACTGCTCCATTCCTCCGCATTACTGCGGTATTATATCTCCTTCTAATTCAGTTAAATGGGGACGTTATTTTTTATTTAACGTCCCCATTTCTATTTTCTTTTATTTTAATATTTGTATACCAATAATGCAAGAATTTTTCTAGAAAATCATAGAAATTTTGATATCCTCTTACTATTTGATATTAATCGTTACATTACCCATGCCACCATCAATTTTTATACGGTTATCAGCATTGTTATCTGTTTCATAGTCATCCAATATCTTCTCTCCGTTCAAACGAATGGTACCCATTCCTGAGTCTACTTCCAAATCGTAATCATTGATATGACCTTGTAAATCAAGTGCTACCGAACCGACACCACAATCGATTTTAGTTTTACCTAACAGAATTCCATCAATCGTAAGATTTCCCACGCCACAATCGATATCAGCATCTGAAAAATTAACGTCTTGTAAATCAATATTTCCAACACCACCGTCAATAATCACTCTTTCTGCAGTCAAACCACTACCGTTAACATTACCTGCACCTGCAGATATGATTAGTCTCTCCGTATTCAGATTTTCCACAGTTACTGTTCCGGCCCCTGTAGATAACTCAGTTTCCTGTGCTATAAAATCAGAGGGTAGATAAACAGTAATCTTTGAATTCGGATTATGAAAACCGTTTACATTAAACCATAAAAATTCAAATTCTCTTCTATCGGTAATCGTTAAGGTTCCGCCAGCGTTTAACTTTGCATTAAAATCCTCGGATACGTTTTCTGCCTCTACTAAAAATTGATCACCTGTCTTAATGATTAAATTCCCCGATGAATTTTCAATGTTTATTTTTTTTACACCGGTAAAACTTTCGGAGTAATCCACCGTGGCTTTGCTCTTACTATTATCATGATCTGAAAAAGCCTGGATAAACATGTAAGCAGTACTAGCAATACCAGATATGATCGTAACCGCTAGCATAACTGCAAATGCAACGGCAATATATTTTATGGTTCTTTGAAAGCTACTCATTTGATATCAATTCCTCCAAACATGCAGGTAGAGTTAAGATAAATTGTAGGTGCACTAGGATCAGCAGTATAGCTGGTCTTATTACTAACTCCACCAAAAATAGGAACATTATTAACCTTCACATGAATACCATTAGGAACATAAATGTCAATGCCACCAAATACTGCAGTTGCAGTAATCTCTGCATCTCCCACAAAGTGAGCATCCCTTAAATCAAGTACCAGTCCTCCAAATATAGCATTAATATCAGTTCTGGTAAAAACATCGGTTACATGAATTCGATTGCTGCTAAAAACTGCACTATGTTCTGTCTTAGCATACTGGTTAAAATTTGAACTACCGTCATTCTCCATATTAACATTAATATTTTCATAATTGAAATTCGGTTTCTTACGAAAAGCACCCTGGAACAGTAATCTAACTCCTATAAACACTAAAATTGCCGGGATGATAAGTTCCCATACAGAAAAGTTGAAATCCACTCTAGAAGATATAAACAGCAACACTCCGATGATAAATCCCGTGGTTGATGCTACTCCAAATCCACTCTGTATCATACTGATAAAACACGGAATGATAATTAAAAATGTCCACCATCCATCAAAGAATAATTCGAATTTCCAGAGATCCATTACATTTCCTGCGAATCCAATACCTATTATTACAAAAAATAATCCCCATAACGCATTTGATAATTTATTTCTCATTATAACCTCCATTCAGCTGCTTCTTTATGACACATAGCTGGTTTACTCCCACCAATTATCTAATTGGTATATTTTTAACTATCATACTTCATCTAGGTAAATTTTACAACCACATTAATCTTACTTTAATTATATTATTTTTTATTTATAAATTTTCTAATAAAATTATAAAATTCCTAAATTCGGTTGAAAAAGCTACTATTTTTTAGTAAACTAATTCTAATCGGTGTTAACCACTCCGCATGACTCCTGTCCATCAAAAGCTAATAGTTTATAGAGATACAGGCTATAAATATTAACTTTTCAACAGAAAGCTACGAGGTGATTATTTGAAGAGACTTCTATTAGACAAAACGAAAGAAGCAGTTTTTTCCGTACTTCCAATTACAGTAATCGTTTTGATTCTAAACTTTACAATTCTACGCTTACCTATTTACACTCTATTATTATTTATAGTCGGTTCCCTTTTACTAATCTTGGGAATGGCCTTCTTTACATTAGGCGCTGATACGTCCATGATGGTAATGGGTGAAAAAATAGGTGCACATCTAACCAAAACGCGAAAATTACCACTTGTGATAATCTCAACCTTTATTATCGGTGTTTTTATTACTATTGCTGAACCCGATTTAAAAGTACTAGCAAGGCAGACACCGGCTGTACCGGATATGACATTAATTATTGCCGTTGCAATTGGAGTTGGTGTATTTCTAGTCATTTCCTTTTTAAGAATTCTGCTACAAATCAAGCTTTCCAGGTTATTCATAATGTTTTATGCTATCACATTTCTTCTGGCGACTTTCACAGATACGAACTTTCTCCCTGTTGCATTTGATTCCGGTGGCGTTACAACCGGTCCCATCACCGTTCCCTTTATTATGGCTCTTGGTATCGGTCTTGCTATGGTTCGTGGTGATAAAGCTGCTGAGGATGATAGCTTTGGTTTAGTTGCTTTATGTTCTATCGGCCCAATTGTGACTGTGCTCATCTTGGGTATTTTCTATAAACCATCCGGTAGCTATATTCCCATTACTGTTCCGGATGCTAGTAATTTTTTTGATGTAATAAAAGCATTTTTAGTGGCACTCCCAAGTTATTTTGAAGAGGTATTCATTGCCCTTATTCCAATTATTATATTCTTTGTTGTATTCCAGATATTTGCTCTTCGTTTAAATAAAAAGCAGTTAATAAAGATAGGTGTTGGTGTTCTTTATACCTTTCTTGGCTTATTATTATTTTTAACCGGTGTAAATGTCGGTTTTATGCCCATTGGTTTCTTAATTGGTAAGAAGATTATCGAGAGTACCTTTAGTTTTGTTATTATTTTATTAGGTATTATAATCGGTTACTTTATCGTTGCAGCAGAACCTGCCGTTCACGTATTAAAACAGCAGGTGGAAGATATTACACAGGGCAGTATCACCGGTAAATCATTAGGACTTAGTCTCTCCATCGGTGTCGGTATATCCGTCGGCTTAGCAATGCTACGTGTTGTTACAGGGATATCCATATGGTATATGCTTCTCCCGGGCTATGCTATTGCTTTAATTATGACCTTTTTCGTTCCGCCCTTTTTTACAGCGATAGCTTTTGACTCAGGCGGTGTTGCTTCCGGTCCAATGACAGCAACCTTTTTAGTTCCCTTTGCAATGGGCGCTACCGAGGCAATCGGTGGCAATATTCAAACGGATGCCTTTGGTATCGTTGCAATGGTTGCAATGACCCCTTTAATTACAATTCAATGTTTAGGATTACTTTATCGATTTAAATCTAAGCAAAACTTAGTCGGTGAAGATAATACAATAATAGAGGATAGTATTATTGAGTTTGATGATTCTTATGAAGATCAATCCATACCGCTTACCGGATCTGATGTGAGTTAAACCCTAGTTTTATCTAAGAAATACACATTACCCTTGATTGTTATGGCAGATGTATTATAATAGTGAAGATAGTTGTCCCGCAAAGGAGCAGGAGGATCAGAATGGATTATAACCCTAATAATAAAATTCAGGCTTTAGTCACTATAGTGGATTATTCCAAAAGAGAACAAGTAGAGGCTATTTTTCTAGATCATAAGATACCTCTTAATCTCGTTACTCACGGTCATGGTTCTGCCAGCCAAGAGATATATGATATCCTAGGATTTGGAGAACCCAAAAAAACGATTATACTTAGCATTCTTACGGAAGCTATGACCAGATTAATACTTCATCATATGAAAGTAGAAATCGACTTGAACAAGCCCGGAACCGGTATTGCATTTACCGTTCCCATTAATGGATGTAGCAGTTTATTAACAAATCTGTGTTCTTCATCCGATATGAATAAATCTCTTGAAAGCGAGGCCATTCCTATGGAACATAATGATAACTATGACCTAATTTTAACTGTTGTTAATAATGGCGACTTTAACCATGTAATGGAAGTGGCCAGAGCTTCCGGTGCAAAAGGAGGCACCCTAGTTCATGCCAGAGGATTAACCTCAGAAGAAACCTCCAAGTTTTTAGGTATCACCATCCAACCGGAAAAAGAAATTATTATGATATTAGCAACACATGAAAGCAAGCACAAAATTATGGAGAATATTACAAAGGAGATGGGATTATCCACCTCCTATAAAGGATTTTGTTTCTCAGTACCCGTTAGTTCTGCATTAGGACTTGGTATACATAATATCTAAAAAAGCTGCTTAACCAGAAGTAAAATCACTTCTTAAAACATCATAAACATTAAAGACATCCAGGATTCCATATCCCCAATCCCTATTTGGGTAGGAAAGTCCTGGATTTCTTTTTGCACCGCGAATAATAAACTTCTTAACCTCCACGGTATCTATTCCAGGATAATTTCCTTTGATAATCCCCCATTCCAATATCATAGCTGTGATACCCGTTGTATGTGCTGCAGCAGCACTAGTTCCTGTTATCTGGGTAAATCCATGATCAAGTGTAGGTGCTTGAATATTAACTCCTGGCGCTGCAATGTCCGGTTTGACATAACCTGTTCTTGTGTATCCCCTACTGGATCTCTGATAAAGATTATTGTTTTCTGTATTATAAGCGGTTACTGTAATTGGGATGGGTGCATTTCCGGGGGAAGTAATGGTTGTATAAGGATCTGATTGAATAAAATAGGTATTATTCGATATAAAATCACCCATTGGAAGCCAAATATTAAATCTACTCGGAAGATCTCCTCTCCCATAAACTTGAAAGCGCCAGATACCCGGAGTAGGGTTTCGAAAACGCATTAAGATTAACTGATCTCCTGTTGAAGATTCCACCATTTGATAATCGACCACTATGGTAGTTTTTTCGAATACAAAGGATATTTCCCTACTTACTCTTAAACTTTCTGCAATTCTTGGTATGTACTCTCCGGTAGGTGATAATATGTCAATGGAATAAGTATTTGGTGCCGCCCCCCACAACTCCATAGAAAAGCCCGGTTCATTCTCAGCCACACTAAGTTCTGCCGTACTATAACCTATCTCCGGATCAATTTCACTATAGAAATGTCTTCTCATATTTCCTTCATTACCGGCAGCAACATTCACAACAATTCCTGTAAAATCAGCTGCAATTGTTATTTGAGAACTTAGAGCACCTTTCCCATCATGAGAACCTACAGAGGATCCAAGTCCAATGCATATGGTAGCGGGACGTTTCAAACTACGTGCTGTTTCTATGACATACCTTACCCCCCACATAATATCATTTTCCTGATAGCAAGGAACGTTGGAGGGCAAGACAAAAAAATCCCTGATTGTAGCTTTGGCCTGTTTTAATTTTACAACTACTAATTGTGCATCTGGAGCAACACCACTAAAATCGCTCTCTTTTATTTCTGAACCGGCCGCTATTCCTGCCAGCATCGTTCCATGCCCAATCTCATCTTGGCTAGGTCCAATCTCTCTTGGATTTTGACTTCGTAATGCCTCATTTATATCCTCAGCTAAATACTGTGAACCATAATAAAATCCAGGAGGATACCGCTCACTATCAATGGTTTGATCCCATAAAGCTGCAATTTTAGTTGTTCCGTCCGGTTTTATGAATACGGGGTTGGTATAGTCAATCCCAGTATCGATAATCCCCACAAGCACGCCCTCTCCCCTCAGATTGAAATTAGGAAGTCTTCGAAGTTTTCTAACACCACTAGCCTCCAAGCTTTGTGTACTTGTTAATCCATAGCAAGCCGGTAGTACCGAATATCCATACCTTGATATACTTCTTGCATTAAGCTCCGAAGCCGGTAAATAAATAATAGCGTATGTCCCATTCATAATATGTACGGTTGCCCCAGGGTATCTGTCAAACACGCTCATATTCTGATTATACTCTACTATAAAATCTACAAAATCGTTACTCGTTATCTTGTATCTCTCTTCTACCGTCATCGTTACATCCTTTCTTATTCGCCTCTTCTAAGGGCATCAAAGATATTAAAAGCATCTAGGATTCCATAACCCCAATCTCTATTTGGATAAACTATATTAAGATCTCTTCTTGCGCCCCTAATCATAAATATCTTCATATCTAATGTATTCATATCAGGTTGGTTCCCATGAACAATTGCCCATTCTAAAAGCATCGCTGCAACACCGGTCAGATGAGCCGCTGCTGCACTTGTACCGGTTACCTCTACAAATCCTTGATTTAAGGATGGCGCAGTTACATTAACTCCGGGAGCAGCGATGTCCGGTTTAACCTCTCCTGTTCTTGTATATCCCCTACTTGCATTTAAATATAAACTGTCATCCTCATAATTATAGGCGGTTGTTGTAATAGGGACTAAAGCATTACCTATTGACAAAATGGTCGTATAGGGGTCGGAACGTACAAAGAAGGTATCCTCTGATAAAAAATTTTGCATGGGTAGCCAGATGTTAAATCCAATATTTAGATCGCTTCTCCCATAAACTCTAATTCTCCAGATACCGGGGGCAGGATTACGAAAACGCATTAGGATAAGTTGATCCCCACTCTGTGATTCAACAATCTGATAATCTATTAATATTACCGTTTGCTCAAAAACAAATGAAACTTCTCTATTTTCATCAAGTCTTGGTACAATCCGTGGAACAAATTCGCCACTAGGGGTTTGTATGTCAATTGAAAATACTCCCGGAGAATCTCCCCAAAGTTCCATTGAAAATCCAATTTCATTAGCTCCCACGGATAATTCAACTACATCATATCCGGTGGCGGGATTAATTTTTCCATAATAATGTCTTCTACTATTCCCTTCATTTCCGGCAGCTACTACAACACCAAACCCTATATCTCCAGCCTTTCTAGATAATAAATTACTGAGTGTTCCTCTACCGTCATGAGCTCCTTGCGAAGTTCCTAAGGCTATGCAGATTGCCATAGGACGATTAAGATTAAGTGCAACATTATATAGATAATTAAGACCAAATAAAATATCAGTTTCTTGATAACAGGGTACGTCATCAGGTATAATAAAAAAATCTCTTAAATACTTCTTTGCTTGTTTTAGTTTAACAACTACCAATTCCGCATCCGGTGCTACGCCATAAAACCCTCTATCTGGAACTTCATTTCCTGCCGCGATCCCTGCCAGCATGGTTCCATGTCCTATTTCATCTCTACTGGGTACGATATCAAACGGATTATCACTTTGTAAAGCTTCATTTATCTGTTCTCTTGTATATTCTGTCCCATATAGTGTCCCATCAGGATATGGTCCGGTGTGTATCGTCTGATCCCAAATAGATATAATTTTTGTGGTGTTATCTGCATTTATAAAAACCGTATTCGTATAATCAATTCCTGAGTCAAGAATTCCGATTAAAACCCCCTGACCACGTAGATTAAAAGTTGGCATATTACGTAGCCTTCGGATACCGGATGCCTCTAAGCTTGCTTGACTAATAAGACCAAACAGAGACGGCATAACAGAGTATCCCAACTCTACGATTATATTATCTGTAATTTGCCCTACCGGAACGTGTACAATTGCATTGAAAAAGTCTATGATGTGAATGGTTGCATTTTGAAAAGCATCAAATACACTAGTGTCACCGCTGTATGCAATCAAAAAATCTGCATAATCTTCGCTAATCATTTTTCTACTAATATCAGAAGTCATATAACCTCTTCTTTACTATTCCTTTACACTATTATATAAGCCATCTAACAAATATATTAACTTGATTTCATCATAATAAGATAAATCAGCTTGATTATTCTTCTTACCAATAATTTCCTTCCCAATCGATGCATTCTGCAAAGCAATTTATCGTTTAAAAAGAAATTTTTTGCAAAAACGGAAGAAACACGCTACGCACAATAAAATAAAAGACCCCCACAGTATCCTGCGAGGGTAATTAGTTATTCTCTATGAAGCAACATATTTCATGTGAAATATGGAATCTATTGTCTTGTTTAATTATGCTAACTTGGACTTAGCAACTTCTACTAAAGCGGTAAAACCTTGAGCATCGTTGATTGCCATTTCAGAAAGCATTTTTCTATTGATTTCTACATTTGCTAACTTTAATCCATACATTAATTTGCTGTAGGAAAGTCCGTTCATTCTTGCTGCAGCATTAATTCTTGCAATCCATAACTGTCTGAACTGTCTCTTTCTCTCTTTTCTACCTGCAAAAGAAGAGGTTAATGCTCTCATAACTGATTGTTTTGCTACTCTATATTGTTTTGATCTGGCACCTCTATAACCCTTCGCCAGTTTTAATACTTTATTATGTTTTTTCTTAGCGTTCAATCCGCCTTTGATTCTTGCCATGTTCTATTCCTCCTTATCACCCATCTCTTAAAGATATGGTAAGATTTTCTTCATGTTCTTGATATTAGTTGCATCTGTCATAGTTGCTTTTCTGAGATTTCTTTTTCTCTTAGCGGATTTCTTTGTTAAGATATGGCTTTTGTAAGCCTTCATTCTTTTAAGTTTTCCAGTACCTGTTTTCTTGAAACGCTTAGCTGCTGCGCTGCTTGTTTTTAATTTTGGCATGATATTTCCTCCTTAATAATTGATACAGCTGAACCGGTTACAGAGTAGCTTGTCTGTCTCCTTAAGAAAAGCTGCCATATTTAGTATTTTAACGTTTTTCTGATAAGAACATAATCATACTTCTTCCTTCGAGCTTAGCCGGTTTATCTACGACAGCAATATCTTCAAGCCTAGAAAAGAAATTATCTAAGATAACTCTAGAAGATTGAGTATGTGCCATCTCTCTACCACGAAAACGTAGTGCAACCTTAACTTTATCACCGTGAGTGATAAATTTACGAGCCTGATTTGCCTTTGTATTCAAATCATTTTCATCGATATTGGGTGATAAGCGTATCTCCTTAACTTCGGTAATCTTCTGCTTTTTCTTAGCTTCTTTTTCTTTTCTTGCTAGTTCATATCTGTATTTACCATAATCAATTATTTTACAAACTGGTGGCTTCGCTGTTGGAGCAATTTTAACTAAATCCAAGTTAGCATCTTTCGCTAACTTCATTGCATCCTTGGCTGCCATAACCCCTAACTGCTCTCCGTTTTCACCAATCAGGCGAACTTCTTTGTCCCTGATTTGTTCATTAATCATTAAATCGCTAATAGTACTGCACCTCCATAGGTTATAGGTCAAAATGTTACATGGGTTAGTTGCACCTGCAATTACCCTTCGAGAGCTTCTGCTCTCAATTTATTCTGATTGCAATTATTATAACTGCCGATCAGCTTACCTTTACATTCAAAAATGTCAGCTTCGCAGACATTTTATGAATCATACGTTAAAAAAGGTGGATAATAAGATTATCCACCTACAAACTCAATTACATACTATCTCTATATTAATATCAATAGTGTGCTTTTTATGTTTTGACCCTTTCACAGTAAATAATTTACGCTATGGGTGAGAGATGGATACTCTTCTTTTCATAGTGTAATATTCATATAGAATATTCACAGCTAATATAGTATAGCATGCCATGACATCTCTGTCAATAGCAACATACAAATTTATACTTTTAAACCAACATAAAATTTATTCTATTAAAAATGTCCGCTTCACAGACATTTTAAGAGATTTATTTCATTCCGTTTTTCTTTGTAAATACATCAATGGCTTTTGAAATTGCCGTACCTAATACAAAATTTACTCCTGCCTCCACTAAACCATTCAGACCGACAAAACCAAGGATAAAGACAAATACATTAGTCGCTCCTAAAGATTGAACTAAGCTCTGAATATAATCCGTTTGGTAGAAGAATAGCACTAAGGCAGACATAAATAATACTGTGTTTAATAAAGCTCCACTCAAACTTGCAGCAGCGTAAGATATGTTTTTTGTTTTATCAATTTTATGAATTGCAATAAAGATTAATCCTGTTAACCATCCCATTAACAAACGTGGTACAAAGCACAAAATGAAGGTAGCAATAGGGTTGATGCTTAACAAAGTTGCTCCAAAAGGACTTAATCCAAAACATTGTATAAAGCTGGTGAGACCGAATACACCTCCTAGGATTGCTCCTGCTGTCGGTCCTAATACAATAGCTCCAACAGCTACAGGTACTACGATCAATGTAATTTCTAAGGTCGGTGTCTTAATGTAACCAATGGGTGTAAATGCCATCAATATAATAATAGCAATAAAAAGTGCCAGCTGCACCATTCTAAGGGTGCGAAAGTTAGTTGTTGTTTTCATTTTTCCTCCATTCTACCGAGTCATCGGTAACCTTTTTTCTTTACAACTCACTACTTTGTAGTATTTGACAACTTGCTTCTGAATAACTGCTCTCTTCTTAAAAGCTAAAATAGTAATAAAAAAACGCCACACTCAATAAACCATAGATTGAAGGCATAGGTAGGCGTTGTGATATATCATATCTCACACTAAATAAGCTTATTATGAAACCTCTTTAGTTCCTGCCACGACTTACAAAAGGTCAAGACTATTTGAATAGGTTGTATTGCCCTTCCATTCGCAAAACATATGGATATACATCTTTTAGTCGATACAAAATATCGTACTATAGACCTCACCGGTTAGAGGTTTTACTCTTAATATGAATGCCAATGAAAGTGTTATATTATTCAGTTGCTTTTATGATATTATTATATTTTTTTTTAATTTGCAAGTATTTTTTCAAATTTATCTAAGGTGATTTTATGAATGTTCTTCACCGAACAAGGGCTTCATTCCAAAGATAGCTATGATGGCAGCAATCCCTCCGGCTATCATGATAACCGCATAACTTATTATGCCGTCCGGAAGAAGATAGGTTAAAAATGCGCTTCCATTGATAACAATATGAAGAAAAATGGGGGCCGCAATGCTTTTATATTTATTCATTATCACTCCAAGTAAAAACCCTAGTATACCTGCATAAATACCTTGGACAAGATTGCCGTGGTATATACCAAATAAGATTGCCTGTAATAGATTTGCTCCCATAAAGGTAACATGTTGTCTTGCTCGGTACAATATCACCCCTCTAAAAATTAATTCCTCCGTAACGGGTGCTATTATTATGGTAAGTAGTAAAACCACAAAGCTATTACCTGAGACCAAATTATCTAACACTTTCGAGTAGTCCGAAAAGATCTTTACCAGGAAGGGGGTTAATAAACTCATGAACCCTGTAAAGAAGAATTGGCAACCCACACCAAGCAAAACAAAAAGTGACATTGTCTTGCGATCTAACAGTCCTCTAAAGCCTACTCTTACTTCATCAAAGGTCTCCATACGATACCAAAGAAAGAAGATGATTCCGCATACCAATATACCGGCTGCAGAACACAAGTACAATACCTCTTTCGGCAATGCTATCATATTGCCCTCCAAGAGATATAGTCCATTGTTACTCCACCTCTGATAGAAGCTATAAAACATGGCAAAGGACATGACAACGATATATTGAATCATCTCTGCTACCAAAAATGGCAGAATTGATGTTAAAAACATTACAAATTTTTTCATGCTAAACCTCCGGTGCTATGGTATTTGTTTCTTCTTTTCCTATGTTATCTATTTGCATTAATGTTAATATCAGAAGCAGTATCCCAACAAATAGAAATACTACTTTCATCAGACCCGTTGTTGGAGAGAATAAGAGATAACTGAGTCCGTTAAAGAATATATGAAAAATGATTGCCATTAAAATTGTTTGATATTTGTAAGCTACATATCCCATTACGAGGCCGACACCAAAGGCATAAATACCTTGCACAATGTTCATATGAAATATCCCAAAAAGTAATGCTTGTAAAAAGTTTGCTACTTTAAACGAGGTAAATAGCCTGGCTTTCTTAAATATTACACCACGAAAGATTAATTCCTCTGATATTGGTCCTAAAATCACGGTGGAAAGAAAGATAATATAAGGATTTCCCTCGTTGAATATCTCCATCAGCTCACTATAGTCCTGCATTAGCTCTTCAAAATATGGTAGTATCATCTCCATTAATCCAATCGTAACGAGCTGGCAGCCAAGACTTAAAAAAGCCAGAATTACTAAATGTTTCACCCAAAACACCTTAATGTCTGCTTGCTTTTCTTTCTTTTTCCTGCCACCATACCAAAATGAGAAAATAACAATCCAAACCACAGGTTGTAATATCGTAACTGCATCCAAATAATGTTCAGGAATAATAGGTAAATTTGCTAACAAACTATCTATGGTAACATTAGGATTCCCTTCTAAAAGCTGTATCATGGCCGCCAAAATATAACTTTGATAATAAACCATGAGATAAATGAAAGAAGCTGCAAAGACAGATACCAGAGCAACCAATAAGGGTAATAATAAGGATAAATATTTTAGTATTTTCTTCATAATCACAATCCTTTTCCTATGTTCTGTATTATAAAAATTCGTTTCATTACAAGTTTTTCTATAAGTAATAAGATTATTTTACATTATATCCTTTTTTTAAAATCCGAGACAGTAATTTATTTTATTATGGTTCATTCCTCTGAAAATGTCAAACTAGGATTTTATGAAGAAAAATTTATTATTTCCTTAACCCAACACATCCAAAAATGTCTGCTTTGCAGCCATTACGTATCATTTATTCTAAAATGTCTGCTTTGCAGCCATTTTATGAAATATGTATCAAAAGGGAATGCTTCCTTATGGAATCATTCCCCTTTGTTCATCTCTTCTACTATTTACCCATATCAGATAAAACTTGAATTCATAAATTCATCGTCTATTTTATCAATCCAGGACTAGCCTAGAATTACCTCAACTTCATGAAGTTTTCCATCTCCAAAGAGCGGAATGATATTACCTGTAACTTCCATGTCGTCCACGGTCAGTTTTGCAACTCCCCTTGATACATGCTTCGGGTTCTTAATCGTAATATGATATGTATCTCCTCTGAATTCTCTGGTCACGGTATACTCATTCCATTCCTTTGGAATCGATGGATCCACCAAAAGTCCGTCATATTCCGGTTTGATACCTAAAATGGACTGGGATATAGCAACAAAGTTCCAAGAAGCCGTACCGGTTAGCCAGGAGTTCTTTGCTTCACCATGGCGCCTTGCATCCTTACCTGCCACCATTTGGGAATATACATAAGGTTCCAAACGATGTATCTCAGAATATTCCTCCGTGTAGGCAGGTGCTATTCTCGAATAATAATCAAAGGCTTTATCGCCCCTACCCACGTGTGCTTCTGCAATCATAATCCATGCATTGTTATGGCAGAAGATACCTGCATTCTCTTTATAGCCTGCGGGGTAAGTAGAGATTTCTCCATATTCTACATAATATTTTGTAAAGGCAGGATTCTGAAGAACTAGGCCATACTTGGTGCCGAGACGTTCTTCAACGGCATCTAACGCTTGTATTGCTTTGCCATCTTCTATACCGCAATTACCCATAATGCATAGACCCTGGGACTCGATAAAGATTTTACCCTCTTCGCATTCATCGCTACCAATTTTCTTACCATAATCATCATATGCACGAATAAACCAGGAACCATCCCATCCATGCTCCATTATAACATCACGCATTTTTTTAACTTCCTTATCAATGCGCTCTGCTTCTGCCTCTTTATTAACCTTTTTCATCAATCTAATATACTCTTCACCAATATAACAGAACATACCTGCAATCATAACTGATTCAGCTACTCTTCCATCCTTACTGGTAGTCGTCTGGAAGGATTCACCCGGTTCTGTAGAAAAGCAATTTAAGTTTAGACAATCGTTCCAGTCTGCACGACCAATTAGAGGTAATCCATGAGGTCCCACATTATTAATTACATGATCCATGGAACGTTTTAAATGGTCTGAAAGTGGTGTACTCTTAGACTCATCATTATCAAACGGGGTCATAACCTCTAAAATGGAATAATCACCGGTTTCCTTGATATAGGCTACTAC
>JAEWEO010000230.1 GCA_023389295.1 Bacillota bacterium | reverse complement strand
GGGAAATAATGAAAGAAAGTTTTACATTATAGCTAATTTAGCTATGTTGTAAAACTTTCATTCGTTAAGATAGAAGTTGGCTCTCCCACATTTCCCTATAGTACGGTAGGCTATGCAATAAGTTTTTATGGGTATCATAGCCAAGAATTTTTCCTTGATGCATTACTACAATTTTATCGATTACTTTGACCATACCCAGACGGTGGGTGACAATGAGTGTAGTTTTACCTTTTGTAAGTTGGTTAAAACGCTGATACATCGAAAGTTCTTCGTTAGGATCAATGGCAGAAGTTGGTTCATCGAGTATGAACTGATGAGAATCACGATAAATACCTCTTGCTGTTGCAATTCTTTGATGCTGTCCCTCAGAGAGTTCGATTCCACCGAATTCAGTGGAAAGTATGGTATGATATCCTTCAGTGAAGTGGTCCGGTGAAAGAATGAAACCAGCATCAGAAAGGCAGTTTTCTACAGTTTGCTGTTCAGTTTCAAATTTACCGTTTAAATCTTTTGAGATTGTAACATTCTCATACAGTTTTATTTTATATTTTGCATAATCTTGAAAAATGGCAGATTGACCGAGAAAGTGCTGATTATTACCATATCTTAATTGCTGGTTTCCATAGGAAATAGTGCCTGCGTTAGGAGGGATTAGGCCCATAATTAGTTTTACCAATGTTGACTTTCCAGAACCGTTCTCGCCAACAATTGCAATTCGCTCTCCTGCTTTTATCTGAAGATTTATATTTTCTACCACATTGTTATTGCTTTCTGGATAGCGGTAAGAAACCTCATTTAAGTTAATATCTTGGGGAGCATCAGGAAGTCCATAATCTACAGCCTCCTCTTCTTTTATTTCCATGGAAATAAAGTTCAGATAATTTTCAACCTTACCAAAGTTTTCAGCGTAGGAACCGATTCTATGGCATAGAAACTCTTCCATTGTGGAAAATATATCGTCAATGGAGAGCAGGATTGCAGCAAAAGCACCAATAGAAATCTCCTTCTGATAAGTATAATAAACTATGATCAAGATAACACCCAAATAAGTGAGAAGAGCAATCATTCGGGAAGCGAGTTCAAAGAGAACGGCTTTTGCGTCCGTTTTCCATTTCAACTTCTTATATAGCTTCATAGAATCTTTAAATAGACTCCGGAAAAATGTAAATCCACCCAATAATCTGGTTTCTTTGAAGAAACGTTTCTCTACCATGCAGTCCTCGTAGTAATATAGTTTCCGACTAAGATTTGCAGCTTGCTCTTCAAATTTACTGTAAGCTCTCACTTTTAAAATCTGCCCTAAGATAATGGAGAGGAAGATAAAAAACATAATGAGGAGAAGTACTGGTTTTAAACGGATCAGGTAAATTCCCATAACAATAAAATAAGGAATATAGTAAATAAACATATCCACAAAGACATTAGAAAAATTAATGGCTGACCATATACCACGAAATGCTTTTTCAATAGAATCGTGAAATTTACTGTCCTCAAAGTTATGTACAGATAGTTTACCAAGTTTTTTGTAAATATTGGATGCAAATCCTTCGTAACTGCTTAAGTCACAGCATTCTCCTTTATAATTTGCCAGCGAAACACCTATTTTTTCTAAGCTATTAAAGAAAAGTATTAGGAAAAGGGCAAGAAGAACGGATGGAAATCTACTGTAATTCCCAGGTAGAAGTCTTATTTCATCGAACAGTTTATTCAGTGCGGGAATCGTCAGCGCCGCAGTAATGCTACTGAGAAGAAAAGATAAAACAAGGGTGAAAAACAGCGCTGGTGATTTTTTAATTACTTCAGACATAATAAGGTATGTAGATTTAATAAATATACTGATTTTATTGTGCAGCATCATACCACTCCTTTTGGGCTTTATACATAGCCGCATAGTTACCATTTTTCTTCAATAATGTTTCATGAGAACCTTCCTCTGTTATTATTCCATCTTTTAATACAAAAATATGGTTGGATAATTTTGCAGCTCCCAAACGATGGGTAATAAACAATATAATTTTCTCGTTTACCTTTATCTCTTTTAGATCTGAAAATAGTTGAAACAATCTGCGTTCCTCTAAAGGATCTATCGAAGCGGTTGGTTCATCAAGAATGTAAACAGGTGCATTTGAAAGTATTACTCTGCTAAGTATCAGCTTTTGCCATTGTCCTCCGGATAGGTCAATAGAATTATCCTCTAGTTTGCCAAGGAGGGTATCACCACCACAGGATAAGGAATCTACATATTCCTTAAGTTGCATGTCAGTAAGAGCTTGATCTAAAGCATCTTTCTCTAGGCTTTGATTACCTAGTCTTAAATTATCGTAAATACTTAGCCAATATTGTGCATAATCTTGAAAGGCAGCTGAAAAAAAGTTTTGTCTTTCTTCAAGAGAATATGTTCGTAATTCCTTGTTATTTATTTTGATACTTCCATTATAAGTATCATAAAAACCAAGCAAGAGCTTTATGATGGTGGTTTTGCCAGCCCCGTTGTCGCCTACAAATGCATATTGTTTTCCTTTTATAAGATGAAAAGAAACATCTTTTAATGTAGGGTTCGTTTGTGTTGGATAGGTAAAGGATACATGTTCAAAAGTTATACTGGATATCTGGGGTTTAGAATTGCCTTTTCCCTGGCTACTTAAATCGAGAGTTTCTTTAAGGCCATGGAATGTTTTCATATCTTTAGCAAACATAACATCAGCGGTAAGATTTTTGATTATGGTGGATACTTCCCATGACATCTTATGAACCAATTCCCATATTGCTTTTGTAGAAGAAATAAATAAACCAGCAGTAATCATTCCAAGATAAACTGGATAGATTAAACTCCCAATAATTAGGACAGCCCCAACAGTAGTAAATGAAGAAATTAGGATTGTTCTCCGAAAGATTTTTTTATTGGCAGCAAATTCTACCTTATTAGCTTTTTGAGACTGAGCCTCCCAACGGGAAATTAGGGCTCCAGAAAAGTCAAACAGGTTTCGTTCCTTTACGTAGGTTCTTGTCGTTAAAATCTCATGATAATAATCAGCAACCCGGCGGTATTCATCTGCCTCCTCAAAAGCACTGTAGTCTTCTTTTCCATTTCGGAAAGCTGATATAAGGATAGGGAGCATACAAAGGAGAACTAAGAGTCCACCCCACCAGATATGAAGGGATAGAATAGTTAAAAGACTTACAATATGTAGGATATATTCAATTAGATTTAAAGTGGTAATAAAACTATTACCATACCGATTTGCCATATTTTTTCGAATGCGGTGCAGCAGCTCTTGGGTGTTAGAATGCTCAAAATCTGCGTAAGCTATCTTGGAAACTTTACTAAAATAGATTTCCCTAACCCCCTCCTCAAGATTTAGAAACAT
>JAEWEO010000220.1 GCA_023389295.1 Bacillota bacterium | reverse complement strand
CCCTTACTTTTTGAGCTGGGTCGTAGCAAGCTATTTCTTAATGGCTTTCTTAGATCCAACGAATGGTCTTGTCCCTAATATTCAAAAGCAATTGGGGATGGAGGTAACCCAGTGGTATATGGATAATAAACCATGGCCCATCCTTCTGACAGTTGCACATCTATGGAAGAATGTGGGATATTCGACAGTATTATATCTTGCTGCGATTACCGGTATTGACAACTCTCAGTTTGAAGCGGCAAGCATTGATGGAGCGAGTAAATGGCAACAGATTAAGTATGTGACGATTCCTCATTTAAAACCCATGATTATTATCCTGTTCATTATGAGTGTAGGTCGTATTATTAATTCTGATTTTGGATTGTTTTATTCAGTACCTCAAAACTCCGGGCCTCTGTTCCCTTCCACTCAGGTTTTAGATACATTCGTATATCGTGCATTTATGGCTACGAATAATCCTGGCATGAGCACGGCAGCCAGTCTGTTACAGAATGTGGTAGGTTTCTTCTGCGTATTAGTAGCCAACTCAATCGTACGCAGAATAGATGAAGAAAGCAGCTTGTTCTAAGAGGAGGAAAATCATGAAAACAGATACGGTAAGAATAGTTCCAGTAAGGCGTAAGTCAAGACTCAATGAAATCGGCCTGCCTACTGAGGTCATCATTAACATTATACTTGGTCTATTTTGTTTGCTTTGTATAATTCCGTTTATATTTGTCGTTATCATTTCTTTTAGTGCAGAAGAGAGTATTAAAGCAATTGGCTACTCCTTTACCCCAATCAAGTGGTCGTTAGAAGCGTATGAATTTGCATTCAAATCGAGTACTACGATATGGCGTTCCTACTTTAATAGTTTTTTTATTACCATTGTTGGTACTGTGCTTAGTGTTTTAATTTGTGTTTTATATTCTTATGCGTTATTTCGAAGGGATTTTAAGTATCGCAGATTTTTTACCTTCTTTTGCTTCTTTACCATGCTATTTGGTGGAGGTTTAGTTCCAACCTATTATGTAAGCAAGAATGTGCTAGGCTTAAGTGATAATTATGCAGCACTCATTGTTCCTGCGTTATTTAATCCTTTTAATATCATTGTTATGAGGACTTTCTTCCAAAGTACGGTACCGACCGAGCTGATTGAAGCGGCTGCGATTGATGGCAGCGGAGAATATAACACTTTGTTCAAAATAATTACTCCGATTGCGAAGCCGGGAATTGCTACCATAGCTTTGCTGAATGCATTAGCTTACTGGAATGAATGGTATCTGGCAATGTTGTATATCAGAGAGGAAAATCTATATCCTTTGCAGTATGTGCTAATGAGTACGCAGAATAAGATTGATTTTTTAACAAGAAATGCTGCTATGCTGGGTAAGGAGATCACAAGTATTGTAAATGAGCTGCCTCAGCAGAACTTACGAATGGCGCTTGCGGTTCTGATCGTTATACCGATTGCCTTTGCCTATCCTTTCTTTCAACGATTTATCATATCGGGCCTTACAGTGGGTTCGGTAAAAGGGTAAGAACGGCTGTTTGACATAAGACGGTCGCTAAGGGCGAGCGTCGTTGTGAGAGGCCGCTTACATAAATAATATTTTTAAGGGAGGGTTTATTCAATGAAAAAAGTACTATCAATTATTCTGACAATCATGATGCTGACCGTATTACTTGCTGGTTGTGGCAATGCTTCAAAAGATGCAAAAAAGACAGACACACAAACTCCAAGCAACAATGCAACTGATACACCGGATGCGGATGGTGAGAATGCGGCACCGACAGATGAATCAAAAGTTGATATTTCGGAGCCTGTTACTTTAACCTGGTATCTCCACGGAAGTACTGTTTCCGATGATAAGGCAGTACTAGAAAAAGCAAATGAATACCTGAAAGAGAAATTGAATGTAACTTTGAAGCCTATCTGGGGTACATGGGGCGACTTCGATGAGAATTCAGTACTTGCTATCAACGGTGGTGATGATGTGGATATTTATTTCACTTGTTCCTGGTCTAGAAATGAGTATAATACCTTTGCTAGAAAGGGTGCTTGGCTTCGCCTTGATAATGAGGAAAACAATCTGATTGAACAATATGCACCGGATGTATGGAAGATACTTCCGGAAGTTTTAAAAACAGGTGCTACCATTCAAGGATCTGATGGTATAGGTGTATATGCAATACCTGGTTATAAGGATAGTGCTACCCAGAACTGCTGGGATGTGAATGTTACCTTGTTAGAGAAATATGGCTACACTCTTGATGATATTAAGAATACGGATTATTATGGCCTTGGCGACATTCTTAAGACTGTAAAAGAAGGAGAAGGCAAAGACTTCTATCCGCTCTTAATTGAGGGTATGGTACTGGAAAGAATGGTTAATAACTCCATCATTGTTACCGGAGACTCTCCAACCAATAACGTACTTTCTTATTATATTAATCCTACGGATACCGCTAAAGAGGGTATCTACGGCAATAAGATACTTAGTAAATTTGAGACTCCTGAGTATCAGAAATTTGTTGAAAAGACTCGTGAATATTATTTAGCTGGCTACATTGATCCTCAGATGAGTATTAAAGACCAGGCAAATGATGCTCGTGTTGCTACTCAGAATGCTGCAAAATATCTTATAGGTACACAAAGCTATTCCCTTGGATATGAAGCTCAGGCAAGCGCAGACCGTGGAATTGAAGTAGCAATGGTTCCTACCACACCTGCTTATGTTGATACCACAGTTTCTCAAGGTGCTATGATGGCTGTCTCAGCTACCTCTAAGAACCCGGAGAGAGCAGTTATGTTCCTTAATCTATTAAATACAGATCCATATCTGATGACATTGTTAAATTTTGGTATTGAAGGCGTTCATTATAACTTGGTTAATGGAGGAGAAGTAGAGTTTATAACAGATGCTCGTGAAACTTATAGACCTTGGACCAATGGTATGGGTAATATCACTATTCTTCCTCCATTAAAAGGTCAGGGACTTGATTTCTGGGATACATTTAAGGCTTATTATGGATCGACAAGCGAAATACCGATCCTCGGATATTCATTAGATCCAACGAGTGTTGAGAATGAAATTAGTGCATTAGCAAATGTAGCGGAAGAATATGCTCTTGCTCTTAATACTGGATCAATTGATCCGGCTACAAAATTGCCTGAATTTATACAGAAACTAAAGGATAATGGTATTGATAAGGTAGTAAATGAGGCAAATACACAATTAGAAGCATTCCTTGCTGAGAAAGGCAAATAATTAACCATATAATTAACTGAATTAGACGTGTCGTATATTAACTTGAAGATTAATATACGACACGTTTTTTCTTGATAATGATAACTTTAAAAAATTGCTTAATGTGCGAGCGTCGTTGTTCATGACAAACGAATTGGCTTCAAATCATCTTGTATGGAATCCAAGGAGAAACGGGAGGCAAAGAATGCGTAAAGTGCTAAAGAATTCTAAATACAATGATCCATCTGATGGTGATGGAGATAATAGAAAAAATGAGAAAAGCATCAGTAAAATTGGGAAGTACTTCTTGACGATACGTTTTAAATTAATAGCTTCTTTTTTGGTGCCCATCGCATTCATAATATTATTAGGTATTGTTTCCTTTCGGGTGGCGGCTGACAGCATCGTTAGTAATTATAAAACTGCAACCGTAAAGTCCATTGATATGGCTAGTGAATATCTGCGTTTAGGCTTGGAGGCGGCAGAAGACACTGCAATCCAGTATATGGGGGACGATACCGTTACAAAGTATTTTTTAAATCTATATAGTAGTGATGAATTGGAATATAGAAATAGAAAAGAAAGAATTATAAATCAATTAAGGACGAAAAAGAATACGGATGAATTTATCGAGAATATTTATATCCTATCAGATAAAGTGTCATCTATAGCAACAGTACCTAATATTGAAAGTCATCTTTATGAAGGTTTTACAAAAACCGATCTCGGAGCTTACCTAAAGACGTATCGAATGAGGCATAAGTGGATTGGTGAAAATGAATACCTTGATACTAAGCTTGGTACTTCCGACTCCGACTATTCTTTGCGCTATGTTCGTAATTTTACAAATGCAGAGGCTCTCATGGTGATTGATATTAGTAAAGATACCGTTGATGTGATCTTAGAGAATCTGAAAATAGATGAGAGCGGCTTCCTTGCGATTGTTACCGAAGCTGGGGAAGAAATAACTTTAAATGAAAGTGAAGGGAAGCTGTTTTATGATGCAACCTTCTATCAGACCGCTGTAACTGCTAAGGTTGAATCAGGTGCAGAATATGTAGATTATAAGGGGCAGGATTATCTGTTCATGTTTTCCAAGATCGAAGACACCGGCATCATTGTCTGTGCTCTAATACCGGAGAAAACCATTACCAGTCAGGCGGATAACATCAAATCAATTACCTACGTTATTGTTATATTTGCATGCGTAGTAGCATTTATTACTTGTTTTGGGATATCAATAGGAATTGATAAGACGATTAAAGACATTATGATCGGATTAAAAAGAGCTGCACAAGGGGATCTTACGGTCAGCTTTCACTCCAAACGCAGGGATGAGTTTCATCTTCTAATTAATGAAATACAGAATACTTTTATGAATATGAAATCCTTGATTTTGCAGGTAAAGGACTTAAGCGCCCAGGTATCGAATTCCTCCGTCAATGTGTCAAAAACCTCTGAAATGTTTTTAAAATCCACAGAGGATAATACGTCGGCCATGCTTGAGATTGAACAGGGAGTCTCCCAACAGGCAAAGGAAGCAGAAAGTTGTCTGACACAGATGGATGACTTATCACAAAGGATTGCGCTGGTAAGTAAAAATACCAAAGACATTGCAGAAATTGCAGATCGAACGATTCATAATACAAAGGACGGGGCAATTGTTACAGAAAAACTAAACCACCAGACGAAAACTACCATTGAAATAACAACGGATATCATAAATAAAATTGAAAAACTAGCCGAAAAATCATATTCCATCAATAATATCGTGGATGTCATCAACGAAATAGCCGATCAGACTAATTTACTTTCCTTAAATGCATCAATTGAGGCTGCGCGGGCAGGAAGTTATGGAAAAGGCTTTTCGGTTGTTGCCAGCGAAATTAGGAAACTGGCAGAGCAATCCCAGAGGTCGGTAAATGATATTAAGAAAATAATAAGTAGTATACAAGAG
>JAEWEO010000212.1 GCA_023389295.1 Bacillota bacterium | reverse complement strand
AAAGAATCTGAATGTATGTTAATGGAAAACACTACTAATATGAATTATTTGTTGTCTTATATGAAATTTTCAAGGTACGTTAGTTAATGAGTTACTATAAAACGAGTGTTTTGACACCCATATCATTATTATTATTTTTATACAATATAACAAATCTATTTTCTGTGCACCATTGTACAATTTAACCAAATAACTGACATTTATTAACATAAAACCTTTTTCTTTCAATACACAAAACAGCTCCTGCATCCGTTCCCAAAAGTAACTATTATGGTATCGTAATCTAAAATACTTATTAGACATTTTTAAATTAATCTGATATACTCCTGTTTTTGACACTAAAATGACGTTTAAAGTCCCACGAAGCTGTAATAATGCGGCTTGTGGGACTTTTTAAATCTTTTTTGTTACACGTTATGCAACCTATTTTTTCGTCTGTGCACAAATATTTCTCATTATATTGATGGGAATTATCTCTTTCGATGTCTGAAAGCCAAATGCATCATGTAATGCATCGGTCAGACTCGTTCTTGTGTATGTTGGAATATAGCCCTTCCCATCAAACTTCAGGAAATTCATTTCTCTTAAGCAATCTAAAATCTGACTGCATGTATATTTTTCATCCAGTTTCTTTTCTAGATATCTGTATACAATCAGTGCAATGAAACAGGTGATGAAATGAGCTTTTATTCTTTCTTTATCATGTAGGTAAACTGGGCGAGCTTCAAAATCACTTTTCATAATACGGAAACATTCTTCGATTTCCCAACGTCTCTTATTGATTTTTACGATGGACTGTGCCTCATCCTCCAAGTTGGTGCAGACTGCATAAAATCCGTCGTACTGAGCTTCCTCGTTTACTACATCGAGATCAATGTAGTATGCCGTCTTATCGGCTGCTTCACCGTCTGCCGTAGCATGATTTGCTTTTATGAAGCGCTTTGGATCATTCTGACGCTTTGTTTCCACTGCGGATTTGCCTCCTTTTACAGCTTTCAAAGCACGTTCCAGTTGTCTATTACGGATGGTTCCCTGATATTCTTTATATTTCAAGGAAAAGGTTACAATCAGTTGCTGTTCCAGCCCGTCTTCCTTAATCCATCTGCTTTTGTAAAAGATTTTTTCCTTATCCTCTTTGTCACTCAGTTTGGAAATATCGTAAAGGCATTTTGGGTCACCGCCAGAAAGTTTCCAACCCTCTGTGGACAACGCCCAATTCTTTTGATATTTTTTCAGTTTTTTTACAGACTGTGTAGTGATAAAAGCCCTGTTTCCTTTTTCGTCGTTATTAAATTTTCGGTTGCTAGTGGAAGAAAGCCCGGCATCAGTACATACAACAAATTTAGACAGGTCAAATTTTGCAAGCAGTTTCTCTTCAAGAGGGATGAGGGAGAGTTGCTCATTTTGATTTCCAGGATTGATGGAGAAGGCAAGGGGAATGCCCTCAGCATCCATGAAAAGTCCCATTTCAACAATGGGAAGAGGACGGTTTTCCTTGCTTAATCCAAACTGCTTGTCATCCTCTGCCTGTTCTATCTCAAAATAGAAGTTAGTGCAGTCGTAATAAATTACACCTGTTTTCCTTTTGGAAATTTTCATGCTGTTTTTGAATAGTCGGCTCTGTATGTAATCGGATTCCTGTGCAATGACGGTAAGGGCACGGTAAATTTGATGAAGCTCAAAATCTGGCTGTTCAATAAATTTGTGGGAATCCTCAAATGTACCCAGTTTTGAGGAAGGAAAGAGAATCCGTGAGAAAATAAGTCTGGAGAGAATTGAATTCAGGTTATATTTGAAACTGTACTTATTGGCAATCGCTGTACTGATTTTGTCTAACCCAAGTTCATGGTAAATATCTTGTAAAAAAAGATAACCACCATTGAAACAACGCTGTTGGTTTTCGGATAAATCATTTAAAGGAGAAAGGTCAATTGAAATAGGAGCAGTCCCTTCTAGTTCAATTTCATTCATAAGGGCGACCTGTTCCTTTGCCCATGCCTTGGCATCTGATACGCCATATGTTTCGCAGATATGTTTTTCGGAACCAAATCTTTTCACAACCATAGATTTGTTTTTACCATTAACATAAATAGTTTTCTGTGCATAATAAGAAATGTATTTACCTTTTTTAGCCCAACCTAATCTCATGACCAATCCTCCTTGAAATATATAACTATTATACCATAACTATCCGTAACGTGGAAGTAAAAATTTCAAATTTGACAAAAAAATAAAGCCGTTTTAAGGCTTTTCGATGTGTTGTTGATAATCAAAGTGTCAAAGACCCGACTTATTAGACATTTTTAAATTAATCTGATATACTTTACATGAGTTCTCGCAATGAGAATACTACACATATCTCTATGGGATACAGAAATGCGTACTACGTTTATTGATGACGGAAAATAATCACTCTCTCCTATTTGATTGAAATCCAGACAGGGAGGTATAACGAATGAAAGATTATGGAATTTATGAAAAAGTAAAACTAAACGGAATCGTTCCTGGACGATTGATTCGCCATACCCGGGCGGACAGTGCAATCATAAAAAGTCACTGGCATCCAGAGTTGGAAATAAATACGGCTTTTGAAGGCTCTTCCCGCTTCTTTATAAATGGAAGAATTGAAGATGTAACGCCTTCACATGTTGTTGTGATAAACAGCAGAGAAGTCCATTCGTCTATCCCTTTTTTTCCACAGGGCGAGATCTGCGTTACAGGGGTTACGATACAAATCAGCTACGATTTTCTAAAAAAAGTGATTCCAGATTATGATAACTGTTACTTTATTCTTAACAATATGGCAGAACGGAAGATACAGTTACTTCTTGAAGAAATGAATAAGAAATGTAAAACACAAGATGCAGCATATATGAATATTTATGCAATCAAACAAATTTGTGAAATTGTGTATATTCTTGCAACAGAATGTTGTATGAAACGGGAAAAGTTCGAAGCGACAAGTTCGGAAAGTTTTCAGCGTTTTGAACATGTTCTTAATTATGTTCATGAAAACTACAACAGCAATCTCAAGACCAGTGAAGCAGCAGAACGTTTTTTCTTCTCCAAAGAATATTTTTGCCGTTTATTCAAAAAAAATACAGGTATGACATTTAATCAGTATGTGACACAGTGCAGGGTTATTCATGCAGAACAATTGCTTAAGGACACAAACACACGGATCTCTGAAATCGCTCAGGAGGTGGGCTTTTCGGATGAGGGAAGTTTTATCGCTCAGTTTAAAAAATATTATTCGAAAACCCCTGGAAATTATAGAAAAATGATAACAAAAAATCCATTTTATAATCTCTCGGAATCCTGAGTGATTATTATCGGCAACAGCCGAAATGCGTACTTTGAAAAGTAAATATGATTCGGAACAGAAAAAAGAACATGTAAAACAGACATAACTGTCGCTATGCCTGAAAAATAGTGTATAATGATCAAAGGATTATGCCACATTTAAAATCAACTTTGCGAGGGTGGATTCAAAGGACAAATCCCAAGCATCCAAATGCTGAAGCATGAGGATGTGATACAGGCGGCAGTACCACATCTTAGTTGAGCGGTGTCTGCCGCTTTCTAATTGAAAGTCTATTTTCTCACGTTTATTCGAACGTTCTGCTGAAGTTCTGGCATTGTATTCTAACTTCCATTGTTCACTGTCACGAGGCGGGAAATTGATCAGCCTTGGATTATCTTTCATTGCAAGATGAACGGTGCGCCCATATTTGGAGTCTGAGCAGGGAGTGCTACAAGAACATCCGTATTTACGGCTGGCAAGCGGACAACGGAATTTTAACCGTGCCTTTGAAGGCTCAGAACCGTCATGATTCATTTTTCGTCCTGCTTTGCAGATAGGGACACCATCTTTTCCAATGGTAAAATCATCTTTGTATTTCATGCTGATTCCCCGCTTTTCGTTTAAATCAATGAAAGGCTGAATATCATTCTTGCGACAGTATAAGTAATAAGACATGGCATCATGAGCGGAATCTAAAAGCCATTTTCTGACATGAAAATCAGGAAGAAAAGCTTTGAAACGAAAGTAAGCTTCCAAAAACCCATGAGAATCATGCTTTGATGCAGGATTGAATAAAGGAAATAAAGGCAGGTCGCTTTCTGAGTTCGCTGCAACCAATATATATAAGTGGTAGCCATGGTAAAAGCATTCTCTGGAAGAATCATAACCGATGTCACAGTCAGGCTGGGAAAAGTAACGGTCACAATGACAGGAAGTAATTCCATTTTTGGAACATTCGCAAATACAGTGCTTCCGTTCGCGTGCAGATGTTGTAACAGGCATTCCATCGCCGGCAATGGAAAGATTGGAGATATCAATCAATCCTTTGGATATGGAGACCGATAAAAATTCATGATCATAAATCTTGAAAAGAGAAGCATAAGGCTGTTCATCTATGGAAAAAGAAGAATGTTCCATAGATTGGAAAAGTTGTTCAACTGTGACTTTTTCAAGGGGTTCTGCTTTATCGCCTTTTTGTTTTGGTTTTTTGACCTTCTTCTTTTTTACAGGATGGATATGAGGAGAAAGATTATCAGAATCAGAATCCCAAAGCCTGTCAAGGAAGTCATAGAAAGTGCCGACACCGGGAGTATCACCAAACTGGAATCCGCTGAGGATTGCATAGAGTGGATTTATCTTCAATTGAGCAGCCCAATCGGTAAGGGAATGGACTTTAAAATCAATGGAAAGAAGATAAGAACGTTGCATACAGGAAGGAGTCCTTGGTTTTAGACCAAAGACAGAGTATTTGCTGCGGAGCAGTTCATCGGTATAAGAAAGATCGAGATTCCAGAAACGTTCGATGATGTCCCATGTTGATTTAGCAAAAACAGTGGGATCCGGATAATATTTACGAAGGTTTTCGAGTACAAAAGTTTGATAGGCGGTATGACCGCCGGAATTATCAGGTAACATAAAAATCGCCCTCCAGTCGATGAAAATAAAATATATTCAATCGGCTTCGCCGCAAATTTTGAGCGGTTTGTCAAGACTTTTTGGGCAAAAAAGTGGGGGATTTTAATAAAAAAGGAATCTGCAAGCCTTGATTTTACTGAGCTAAAGATTCCGAGAGATTATACTAATTTCAAGGAGGAAATTTTCAATAAAGCTCCTATATTCGCTAAAAACAAACCTGTAAAATCTACAACTTCCAATTTATCTCTTTATCATAATTATATACATCAGCAGCCTACATTGTAAAGCCAAAAGCAAGCCATTTTCAGACTTGCTTTCCACCATATCACTTTCCTTATTGATAAATCATTTCTTTATCCACAATCTCCCTCGCACGCGCTTGTATATTGTTCATTCTCCCTACCCATTCCATCTGATTTTCTGCCTTTAACTGTTCCGTGTTCCCCTGTGCCTGTTTCATCTGCTCTACAATCCTTTCAAAGCGTTCCTGTGCCTGTTCTTCTATATCAGCCAAATAATCATTCAACCTTCCACTTGTAAGCAGATTCAGATATACACCCCTGCGATATTCTTTCAGATAGCGTAAATGCCTTTGTCCCCATACGCCGATAAATCTCTGTTCTTCCTCCGGCAAGGTAAGACAGGGGATAAGATAATCCCCATGTCTGATATAAGTGCCGCCCATTTCTTCAAAAATTGTTTTCTTCATAATCATTTCCACCTTTCTTATCGTTCTCTATCCATAGATTTTCTCTTGACTAACCGTTTCGGCTGCTGTCTGCCTTCCTGCTGATAGCGGTGCAGCTTTTCCAGTACACTCGCTTTTTTCGGCTGTTCTAACGGTTTCTCTTTTTTCTGTTCCGTCTGCTTTTTCCATATCCTTAGTTCTTCGTTGTATTCTATAATCAATTCTTCTGCCTTGTTATAAACCTTCTGAAAGGCTTGTACATTGGGATAGCCTTCCCGTTTTACGATCTGTTCCATACTCTTGTGCAGACGCTTTTCCAAATCCTCTAACAATTCAATTTTCCCTTCCAGAGATTTTCGTTCTTTGCCTTTAAAGAACCCTCGCAACTCTGACAGTTGCTTTTTCAAAGAAGAAATATCCTGCTGTGTGCGTTTTATCTCCCTTGACTGTCCCTGCAAGTCATGCATGACCTTCTGCATATCTTTCCACTCTTGCAAATCAATCTTTGGTACAGGTTTCGGCGGCAGCTTAAATTTGAAAATCACTTCCTGCAAAAAGTCTTTTGCCCCTCGGATAATCTGACGGAACATATCCGGCAGCCAACCGTGTGTCCTGATAGATTGCAGCGTTTTGTCTGTGATTTTTTCCTGCTTAATCTTCAAAATATCTTCTTCAGGAACACCCTCGACTAATGCCACATCAACTGTCCGATTCCATTCCTGCCTTGCCGCATTGTCTGCCTTTATCTCCTCTGCCTTCGGATTGTTCTTTCCGATTTTCTTCGTTGCCAGATAAACGCCACCCTGTTGGAATACCGATAATTTTTCTGATTCTTCTTTTACATAACAGTTAATTGTATCTGTAAATAGTTCTTTCACTTCTTTGGTAAAGGCTTTGTTCTTAAACCATTCATCCTTTTTCGAGAAAATATGACTTTCATATACTTTCCCTTTCGAGATAATACTGCATCCGGCTCTGATATTTCCCTGCTCGTCTAAAATCTCTTTTTTCGTGCGTCTATGCTTTCCCTGCTCATCATAAAACATATTTCGGGTGGCAATCTTCACTTCGGGCTGTTCCAATATTTTCCGTTCACTGAACACCAGATGAATATGATAATTCGTCTTTGTCTTGTTGTGATGAAGAGCTGCGCTGCATTCCACACCATATCTTTTATGAAAAGTTTCCGTAAAAAACCTTACCATATCATCTGCCCTGTACTGAACAAAACTTTCGGGAAGTGCAATGATAAATTCACGCCCCTCGATACATTTCCCTGCTGAACCACTCGCCTTAAAGTCTAACTGATTTTCTCTTGCAAGACGTTTCCAAAACTCCGGTGTTGCCCCTTTTGTCTGATAGGTCGCATAGAGATATTCCTGTCGTTTCGGATTGGAGATATAATCAATCCTTCCTGCCACGTCGGACAGCTTACTTTGTCTGATAAATGAATGTCTGCCTATAAGCATCCTCCTTCCTCGGCTCTCGCCGGCTTTGCTGTGAGTAGGTGCATAGGCACCTGTTTACGAACTTATCCGCCTGTCGGCGGCTTGCCCCCTGCAAGGGCGAAATACGCAGAGCATAAACGAAGTTTGTGCGATGGGTGTATTTCGCTCTCAAACGCCGAGGGCTTGTTTTTGTTTAACACAATCCGATTACTTCTCGGACTCACATTTAGATTTATGGGCGTATCCGCCCTTTTTATCTGCCCGTATCCGGGCTACTTTTTCTATGACTGACAGCAGGTGGTCTACGGTACTTTCTTCCCATCCGGCAAGCCATATCAGAGTTTTTTCCTCCGCTTTTGTCAGCTCCACGTCTGCCAGTACCTTGTTCATTTTTTGTATCTGCCTGCCCTCCATCTCATAAAAGAAATCATTCATGTTTCTGCTTTCTCTTTCCGGCTGCTTTAACATCCGCAACACTCCCTTCCTGCCTTGTCTGTTATTCACAGGGGTGTGGCACACCCCTGTCCTTATCATCAAGGAAGAATTACCAACGGAAACTCTCTGGAACTCCCCGCCTGTCCAAATATTCTTTTCTTGCCTGTTCCCGTTCTTCCTCTGTCGGTGCAGTTTTTGATTTTCCAAACAGGTCACGCATGACCATCTTGTCCAACTTTTTCTCCAACTCCTGCTTGATTTCTCTCTCACAGCTTTCATCTTCCATCAAGTGAAAACGGAGCAGCTGCATAAATAATTCCTGTGATATTTGCACGTTTCTCATCGTATCCCATCCTTTCCGTGACGGTATGTGACAGTTGTGACGGTTATTTCAATACCACCCCCGCTGTCAAAAATACCGTTACAACCGTCACCAACTGTCACGCTGTTTCCGTATCGTCTTTCCAAAACCGTATTTTTCTTCCATCGTGAGTGCGGTTACTCTTATAATAAATGCCATGTTCCGCATACAACCTCCCTGAAAGAACATTCAGTTTTCGTGTGATGACATGGGGCTGAATTTCTACCTTTATCAGCGAAACCAGTTCCGTTGCCGAGCCTTCCCAAGAAGAAATATCCTTCATAACAAGTTCAGCAATCTCATCCAGTAAAGGCTCTGGTGGTTCCTTCCACAGTTCAGTTTCTGCCCTTTGCAGTTCCCACAATAACGTTTCTGTGCTGCGGATAAGATATAGCTTTTGGTCTTGCTGATCTCTGCCCGATACTTCCAAAGTTGCTGCATTGCCTGTCCGTTTTTCTTTCTGAAGGAGAAATGCTCCATCCGCTGCACTGAGCAGTCCGCTTGTTCCCGAAATCATATCAAACTTATCATCCGCCGTCTGTTTCCTTGTGTGGTGTACAAGCAGGATACAAAGACCGTGGGCGTCTGCAAAGCTTTTCAGCCTTGCCATAATCTGATAATCGTTTGCGTAACTGTAATTATCTCCGCCAACCTCACGCACCTTTTGAAGTGTATCAATGATAATCAGTTTCGTGTCTGTATGCTCTGCCACAAACCTTGCAAGCTGTTCATCCAGCCCTTTCCCTAGCTGACTGGCAGAAACAGAAAAGAAAAGATTGTCCGCACTCTCTGTTCCAAACATCCGATACAGACGTTCCTGTAAGCGGCGGTAATCATCCTCAAGGGCAAGATACAGTACCGTTCCTTTTCGGGTGGTATAATTCCAAAGCGGTGTTCCTGTGCTAATATGATAGGCAAGCTGTGCCATCAGAAAACTCTTTCCCAGTTTGGGGGAACCTGCAAAAATATATGTGCCGGGGTAGAGCAGACCGTCGATCAACGGCGGCTTGCTCTGATACTGGGTGTCAAACAGCTCATTCATGGAAACTGCTTTGAGATAGGAGGGGTCTAAACTCAACTGCATTTCTCTCTGCATTTCCTCAAAACTCTTGATATTTTCCTCATACTCGGATATACTATTTTCAGCGATTTTTTGAATTGGCTGCCTTTCATCTGCGCCAACAGATGGATTAAAGGCAGTCTTTTCTTTTTTATTCTCCATTCTCATCCTCTCCTTTCAGACCGCCAAGAATAATGGCGATTAGTTCAATTACATTCAACAGTTCCTCATCCACGCTGTTCCCTGCTTCAATCCGCTTTAACTCTGTAAGGACAGCGGCAAGTTCCAGTTTGAGTGCCTTATACACTCTCGGATTGCCCTGTACCACCACATCCTGATTCAGGCAGCGGCGGTAACAGTATTCCTGTTTGGGCAGCCCCGATAGGGCAACCGCCTTGTTGATGCGTTCATTTTCTTCGGGGGATACCCGAAATCCTACTGTGATGTTTCTCCATCGGTTTTTGTTATCCCTGTTCTTAGCTGACATTTGCAATCTCTCCTTTCCCTAAATCATCTAATCTGTCTGCCATTTCCGTCTGTTTTGACGGGAACAGATGGGCGTACTGGTAAGTGATGTCAATGCTTTCATGTCCCACACGGTCTGCAATCGCCACCGCCGAAAATCCCATATCAATGAGCAAACTGATGTGGCTGTGCCTGAGATCATGAATGCGGATACGCTTTACGCCTGCGGCTTCTGCCCCTCTGTCCATCTCGTGATGGAGATAACTTTTTGTGACTGTAAAAATGCGATCTTTCTTCTTCAATCCGTAGAGCATATTCAAATACTCCTGCATTTCTTCACAAAGGAACTTCGGCATTTTGATAGTGCGGTTGCTTTTCTTTGTTTTCGGTGTAGTAATCACATCTTCTCCGTGTAGCCGCTGATAAGATTTGTTAATTCTGACCGTTTCTTTCTCAAAATCAAAATCCGCTGCGGTCAGTGCAAGCAGCTCCCCTTCTCGGATACCGCACCAGTAAAGCATTTCAAAAGCATAAAAGGAAACTGGCTTGTCCATCATCTCAAAAGAGAACTTCTTGTATTCTTCTTTTGTCCAGAACAGCATTTCCTTGTGTTCCTCACTTCCCATATTTCCCACCTTTGCGGCAGGATTGGAACGCAACTCATAATAACGTACTGCATGATTAAATATGGCTGACAGTTGATTGTGCAGCGTTTTTAGATAAGTCTGTGAGTATGGCTTTTTCTTCTCATCCCGATAGGCAAGCAGTTCATTCTGCCATGTGATAATCTCCTTTGTGGAAATCTCGCTGATTCTTAACTTGCCAAAATACGGAAGTATCTTCGTGCGGATGATATGCTCCTTTGTCAGCCATGTGTTTTCTTTCAGCCTATTTTTTATATCTCGGATATACAGCTCAGTAAAAGCCTCAAAGCTCATATCCATATCTGAAGATGTCTGTAATTGAAACATCCGCTCCCATTCCTGTGCTTCTTTCTTGGTAGCAAAACCACGTTTACATTTCTGCTTACGCTCTCCTTTCCAGTTCACATACCTTGCCATCACATACCATGTTCCATTGGCTTCATTCTTAAATACCGGCATTACTTTTCCTCCTTTCCTGCTCCGTAGAGCCTTTCATAAAAATACTGGCGGTTCACACGCCCTGTAATCGTAATAAAACCTTTTTCTTTCAGTTCCTCATTCAACTGTCGGATTAACTTATAGGCATAAGGCTTTGATACGCTTAGTTCCTGTGCCACTTCTTCGGCACGAATAAATTTGTTCTCCATAGATTGTTCTCCTTTTATTCTAAACTTATTTGCTTAATTTTGAACTTATTATACTAAGCATATTTGCTTGTGTCAAGTGGTTTTTGGAAAAATATTAAACTTTTTTGTTTTGTATTATCTTGACTTCGCCTAAACATATCTGCTATACTAATTACACTACATATACAAGGAGCGATGATTATGGCGATTGGAGAGAGAATACATTTTTTCCGCATTCTGCGTGGAATGACACAAAAATATCTTGGTACGATTGTCGGCTTTCCTGAACGAAGCGCCGATGTGCGTTTAGCACAATATGAAACAGGAACAAGAAAACCGAAAGCGGAACTTACTGCTGCACTGGCACAGGCACTTGATGTTTCCCCTCATGCCCTCGATGTACCCGACATTGACAGCTATATCGGACTGATGCACACTTTGTTTACCCTTGAAGATTTATATGGTCTGACTGTCAGCGAAGCAGACGGAGAAGTCTGTCTGAAAGTCAACAAGGACAAAGGGAAAGACGCTTACGAACTACTGAAAATGCTCTATGCTTGGAAAGAACAGGCGGACAAGTTATCTTCCGAAGAAATCAGTAAGGAAGAATACGATAACTGGCGTTACCACTATCCGAAGTTCGATACCACACAGAGATGGACGAAAGTGCCATCACAGGAACTTAGTGACGCCTTAATTGAAATGTTCAAAGATCAACTCAAACCAGATAAATAAAGACGACAAAAAGCCCTTAGCCATGAGTTTCATACCCACAGCTAAGGGCTTAGTTTATAATATGAATTTATTTGTTGCACAACCGCCTGTCAATCATTCTCTAACCATAAAACCACCGGATTACAAGAATAATGGCTCTTATGCAACTGTTATCAATTTGTTATCAAAAGACTTTTAAAAGTGCCGCAAACCCGCATAAACACTGGGTTTTTACGATACTCCAACTTATTCCCACTCAGTAATTACGCACAATTAAGAAAAAAACAATTATTCAAAAAAGGCATTTAACTCTATCATACCTTTTGATAGCATATAAAATTTATCGTAATTTTTTAAAGCAGTCTTTAAACAGGTTATTAATACAGTATATAAATCTTCACCCGAAATAATACTGTTCTCTACCAGCTGTGAATATTCATAATGAATTTCACCATCTCTAAAGTCATAGGAAAAGCTGCCGAGTAGAACTTTATAGTTAAGAGTACAGGTAGCAACTGCTGCTTCTGCACGTCTTTCTTCTTTTATATTAAAAGGGAAAGGGATTAGAAAATAGATGACAGAACCGCCTCCTTGAAACAGAACTTTGATCTTAACACTAGTTCCATCTGAGGTTAATCCTGATTCTAACACCATGCGTTCTTTATCAAAGGTATATCGGAACTCATTCTTATCAAGCTCCTCCATCAATGATTGCATTACTTCCATTTGCTTTTGTACTGTCATTATATTTCCTCCCTATTTTGTAATGTTGAACCCTAACTTTGTAATTAGTTTTAAAGTTTCCATCGCTGTCTGCCTATCATAAAGCCTTTCACTTTCAGGTAGCTCCTCATATGGAACGAGACACGGATGTTTTTTTAAAGCATCATTTCTCTCCGGACCAAAAGTCCATCCATCATTTATTCTACCTTGAGCCCATATATCATGTGTATTACTCGCTAGTGCTTCACATAAATCCATTAATTCTTGACTTAACACTATATCACTCGTATTTTCCGGCTTAGGTGTATACAAATTTCCATCTACCCCCTTTTTGACATCTGATATCAATATAATAGTTTTTATTATTAACTCTGTCAAGCTTTTGTCATATATTAGGATATTACAGTCCATGCTTTCTTCCATTTTCACCAATTCTGACATTGAAATAATCGCTGTATTTAATCTTGACATTTCCTGTTTTAAAACTGTTTGATTATTTTGTCTTTTATTAAGTAAACAAAGTTCCTCTTCATATTGCTTAGCCTTTTCAAAGGGTAATCCGATCCAACCTTCACAGATTTTAAATATATTCCAACGACGTTTTTCTATAAACACCATATCCTCAAACCATTTTGAATAGCTTCGTTCCTTAAGATCTTCTAAAAAGCTCTGGTATTTCACATTATTCTCTAAGATATTTAGCATATTCTCATCTTCAAGTAAGCCTTTCATACGAGATATTTGCTCTTTATTAACCTCTGCCAGGTAGCCCAAATCCCACAGTTTATAAAAAGCATGTAAGACAAAGGCTCTGTTGGATCTTCTGTCAATCTCCCTTGTATAATAGCAATCCTCTAAATTTACCTTCTGATTTTGCGTCTTACTATAAGCAAACTGTACGAACACATCCAGCTGATCCAGCAATCCATCCATGATATTATTATAATTATAAGTATCTTGTATCCTTCCAAAAGGAGTCAGTTGATATTCTTTACTTAGTTCATTAACAATGACATACTTTTCTTCATCCCTAACGAGAGGATATATGTTAGGTTGCAGGATTGCTTTGTTGCTTTTACTTTCATTCAACATATAGTTTCGAATATATTGCCTTCGTATTTTTATTGCCGTATCAATTGTTTTCTCATCCGTATCAAGACACACTACTATATAATTTGCTTTATCCAGTTCCTTAAGTTTTTGATCAAATTCAGAACTACTTACATCAACGCAGTAAAAATGAACCAATTCATCTATGTCTTTTATAATCTTGTTACCGCTTGAGTAAAAGCCGGAGCATTCGCTTTCAAACTGCTTCTTAATTTTCATTGCAATCTGATCAATCACGTGAATCTCCAACTGATAGCTAAGCATCTGCCCACACCATAGAATTGTCTTTAACATTTCTACCCCTACGGTTCCAAGCCCCACGATAAGTACATTAACCTTTCGATGTTCGTTTACTCCGGGCGCCAGATACAATGGATGCTGCAATAATAACTGTAACGCATTTTCAGTCGCCTCATTAAATAGTCTAATATTGAAATTCATCTTATCATGAGGACCGATTGCATCTAAGAATTCTACTGAATTTCTCATATTAGAAAACACATACACATCAATTTTTTTAGAAAATACAAGATCATGATATTTATTAATAAGCGTTAAAGAATCATTTAAATTTAATTCCTCTAAGGTTTTAATTAAAAATAATGTTTTCTTACACCTTTTCTTATTATTAAGTGGCAGCGTGGTGATATTCTTTGCCAGAAGGAGGCAATGCATGTTTTTTAATTCGGCTTCATACTCTTCCACCAACGGACTATCTTTCTCCACATCGCAAAATATAATATTTACGGATTTTCTCTTTTCATAGATGCTGATTGCAAGCTGCATGGACTTTTTATTTAATTCTGAAAAATAATACAATTCTTTCCTTCCAATAAGTCCATACTTTATGTAGTTTAAACTTTTTAAAGCGATGGCAAAAACTCCACTTACTAGAAGAAGAGAAGCAAATAAATACAAACCACTTATCAATGCTCTTATCACAATCGCTTGGGCTGTTACCTCCTGTGGCAGTTCCCTCAGTTCCTCAACACCAATATTAAAAAGGAAAACTTGGAAAGTCTCGTAAACTGAAGTGAATAAAACCGTTAATATGAAGTCTGAACTGTAATTATTATAAATACGATAAACTAATATGGCAGCAAAAACACCAACGGTTAAAGTCCCATATATCTTTGAACCACTTTTTCTTACACTGAATAAGGTAATTAGCAATAGGATAAGTAACACTAACCAGCTGATATATAATACAAATTCACTCATCGAGGTCCTTCCCCTCCTATTTCTTTAGTATTTGATTAATGGATGCCAACCTACTCTTTAATATGTCCATGGGATCCTTGTCCTGAGAATCGTTACTTTTCTCTTTTGAAGGATTGTCAGAGGGCCTTACCTCTTGCCTTTCCATAGTAAAAGCATTATTGAGTTTTTTAATATCCCCAAGCGATACTTTGAAAGCATTTTCTGTTTTACTCTTAGCTCCTTCATTATCATTAATAAAATCATAAAGAGGAATCAAATTGCCATACTCCATACTATCATCCATTAACTCGTCTTTTTCCTGCTCTAGCTGATATTTTTTTATCACATTCTCTATTTTATCATAATAGTCTATGGTACGTAGTATCCCAAAGTCTACATTTAAATTTCCGGATGTAGTGTCTTTCATTTTAGATTTTACATCGTTTAGATAACCTTCGGCAGTTTGGGTTCCTTCCATATGTAGTGTTTTCATACAACGAACCAACTCCTCAATTGTATCATAATACTTTCTATTGATATCCGTAAACTTTACTTTTTGCATTGCTCGTGAAAAATACGCTTTTGCTTTATCAGCATCTTCCGCTTTTTGCATTAATAATTTGCCTAGCTTTAAAAGGAGATTGACCGTTTCAAAGATATCATCATTAAAACCATATCTGCGTTCTCTTCTAATGGATAGCTCAACACATTCATGATAGATCCGAAGAGCCTGTGCCGTATCATATTTGGAATGAAACTCCGCCATCTTACTATAGGCAAAAATATAATCGTCTAAGGCCTTTTTGCTATTCTTTCTGAGCTTATAAGTTTCCTCAAACCACTCAAATGCTCTCTTCATTTCATTATTTAATTTCACCCGGTCCATATTCTCACAGGAAGCTAGTGCATACTCAAGAACATTAAGATGGCGTAGCTCTATTTCTTTATCCGTAAATTTTTTATCTTTACGTAATCTTACCGTTTCCCAAATCATTTTATCTGCTTGTAAAAAATACTTTTTGGCAAAACTCTCTCCCTTAATGACTTTGCTATTTACACCGAGGTAATAATTGCAGAAAGCCCTCTCATAAAAAGATTGAATGATCGTTTCTCCAACACTATTCCATGGCCCGTTGCATTTATTCCCCAGCTCATTCCAGAGTGAGATAACCAGAGTATATTGATCTACCGCTTTATAATACTCTGAGTTATTCTGATAATATTTTGCAAATTCCAGTACTGTGTAAATATACCCCTTGCACAAATCCAGATTTTGCTTGTCCAGATATCCTAAAACATTTTTATAAATGGTTTCCCTTATTTTAATTGCTTCCAGAAACTTTGAGACACCCTCTTCATTCCGATTAAACTCAATCTCAATCCTTGCCTGAATGCAGAGAATTTCCGCCAAGGCATTCATCCTTTCATGATCACCAGACTTTTCCATTGTTACTAACACTTTCCTACAGGTCTCCATAACCTTATGAATACATGGCAAATCAACTTTTTGGTCAAAGGCACCGATTATTTTGTACACCCATAACTTATAATGACCTTCCTTACACATCTCTTCTGCTATATTCAACAACCAAAATGCTTCTGATTCTTCATTTTTCTTTGTTTCATCATCAGCCTTCACTTGGTTGTACTGATAGATAAGAATATATTTTAATTGTTGAATACTTCGTTCAATGATTCTGTATTCCTTTCTATCATCTAGATTGATTAAAATATTTTTCAAATAATCAATTTCATTAGAAAAAAAGGCGTGATAAATAATCTCATCCTGATAAAGTTTATCCGAAGAATTCAACGTTTTTATATGATGAAACAATTTTTTGTGATAGAGTTTAAGGGTTCCATCTGTCTGGGATAGCTTTTTCTGATACCCGTCGCGGATACAGCGATGCATAAAATCCACAAACTCATCCTCCCGCTCAACCATATACATAGGCAAGGAATTGATTAGGAAAATATAATCGACCAGACGCCATTCCAGTTGATTTTGCTCAAAAATATTTCTGAAATCGCTTTCTCTCAATCCTCCTCTTGAGACTGCAAGTAAATTCATTACTTCCTCTGACAGGTTTTTATTGTAGTTTTCTCCCATATCATTCATGATGTAGGTACAGATTTCCTCTAGGTGATCAGGTAAGTCCTCTACCACTTTGCAAAAATATTGATTTGCTAAGTAAACAGAGCTACTATCTGTATTTATTCTATGGTAATCCTTCGAATCAAACATCAATAGCTTCTGTATAATTAAACTCAAATATAAAAAGTTCTTAGAATCAACCTTTTTATTAATGCTTTCTATTACGTTTTTCCCCATTACCTTCCCATACTGCTGTAAAATGTATGGAACCACTTCCATTACTTGAGCCTCCTGTAATAGGGGCAGTTCCAATTCCGTCGTTTCATCAAAGATGTATTCAACTTTGTAGTCTAATGTATGGGAGAATATAAAACTGACTGCATCAGGAATATAATACGGAAGCCATTCCATCTTTTTAGCGATGATATCTTCACCCAACTGGTCAATACCATCAATGAATACAGCAAGACGCTTTCCCCGCCTGGCATACACTTCTAATAGTTCCGTAAAATATTTTTTCCATTCACGTAACTCGTTACTGGTATCAAGCTTGTGATTTGTGTTCTCCTTATAAGGATCGTAATGTTCCTCTACCTGACATAATAGTTCAAGTCGGTAAATAAGGTTTCTAAGTACATTAAATCCTGAATAAGCATAGTCCTTATTGCCACAAAAGAAATAAATGGTGTCAATATCCTTCGCATGACAATCATAAATCATTTTACTGACAAAGGAGCTTTTACCACTTCCGGCAACGCCTTTAATAAAACAAATTTTATGCTGATCGGACAAAATAAAATTCATGCAATCCAAAAGTTCTTGTTCCCTACCCCAAAAATTAACTCCCTTACAGCTTAGAATAAAGGTATCTTCATGCAGTTCACGATAATACTGATTATCCTCTGTTTGCTTTGAGGCTTCAATAAAATTAATAATCTTATTTGCAATACTTCTCTCAACTGTTACGGGTATGATAACTTTTTTATTCTCTTCGTCCCATTCGGCATCATATTCAAATATCTGCTCTTCCCCGAACATCTTACGGATTTTATCTTTTAATTCCAGTATTTTATTGTGATTCTGTGGATTGTTTTCAACATAATGATCCATATATGCCCTATCCCTAGTACGGATCGAATTACGAAAGCAAAATAGCATCTTCTTCTTGCTATCAGCATCTGCTCTACTTATGGCATACTCTATTTCCAGCTGGGTCATGCTGATGCCTTCTTCCGGATGAAAAGGAATATTATTATATTTAATTACATCCATTACTTGCGAGTGTTCCGGTATCCAGCCATATCGATCTCCTAGAAAAGCGACAAAATACGGATGACATTGATCAATCTGCTCGAAACAGGTCTTTAATACAATATCCTCCTCCGAGCTAGGTATCCCCCATCGCAGATCATAGAAGGTCACCAATTCACCTTTTTTCTTTGCCTCCATGTTCACCATAGGGCTTATTTTTTTATTGATGGCATCTCTTTCCTCCTGCATATCAATAAATGTACTGGATATAAAAACCTTCATGTCCTGCTCCTTTACATACTAAATCCCATTCTACTCTTTTTCTGGTTTATCTTTGTAAAATCCTCATCTAGGATTGCAGACTTTAGATCTTCCTCAAGTAGTAGGCAATTCTCTAACTTATTTAACTGGATGCGAAGCGCTGCCTTCGCCCAGATTCGCTCTGAAAAATTCCTAACAAATCTTGCATTACTAAAATCCTTTGCCTCTAATATTTCCTCTTGTAAAGAGCCAAAATATTCTTTGGCTGCTTTTGCAAAATCCTCTGTATAATTAAAGTTTCTAGAGATTATCTTAATAAAAATCTCATAAAGCTGCTCTCTGTTATAACTTGGAAATTCAATACAATAAGGTATTCTGCTGGCTAGACCCGGATTTATTTTCATCAGATCCTCCATCTCATCCTTATAACCTGCAAATATAACGAGTAAATCAGAAGAATGATTCTCCATTTCTACGGCTAAGGTTTCGATCGCTTCCTTACCATAGCTATGATGCAGGTCCCCATCATTTAAGGTATACGCCTCATCAATAAATAACACAGAACCATAGGCATCCCGACAGATCTCCATGGTCTTGGGTGCCGTATGCCCTACATATTTACCACAAAGATCACGACCTTTATATTCATACAAGTTGCCCTTGCGTAGCAAACCACTTTCTTTCAAAATCTTACCGACAATCCTTGCAACTGTTGTTTTACCGGTGCCTGGATTTCCCAAAAATTGCATATGCAATACAGGTTTTTTTATTTCTTTGTCCTGATTTTCATTATTAAATTTATCAACGAATAATATTTGAGCAATAATTTGTCTTATCTGACTTTTTACATGATCAAGTCCTATTAGCTCCTCCAGCATGTCATACCCTGATTTATTTACATGAAAGGTCAGATCCACCAGGTCCATAACGTCATATTTTTTAATCCGTATTTTCTCCGTATCGGAGGCATTGATTAATGCTTTATAGATGAATTCATTTACAATTTTCTCTATTGTAACAAACCCGTAAAACCTGCCGTCACTCTTCTCCTCAATTACACGGGTCGTAAATATATCCCATACCTCTTCATCAAGCTCAGCCTGATATTGGTGAAATAATCTGGCTGCATATTCGTTTAATTCATCATTGTCATAGGGTTCTACAGAGATAACCTGTACGCTCCACACATCCTGTAGGGAACGTTGTATGTTCTTAACGATTCCTTTCTCAATAAAAGGTATCTTTATTACTAGAATATAGTTATTACTATAATCAAGCAGCTTCTTTAAAAAGTTTTTAAAGGTTATACTATCTGTTGCATCCAGCCAATTTCTACAATCCAGGCATAATAATTTATTTTTATAATAATCATTCTCCAAATGAGTAAGGATACGTTCCATGGTAACACCTTCGGGATTTTTAACATCCTCCGCGGTTACGGTGATTTCCACAACCTTATCCTTTTTACTAAACTCAAATAAGGAAAGTCCCACCATTAACTCTGCAAGTAACTCTGCATAGGTTGAAAACCCATAGCCCTGATCAACGGAAAAAAGAATACACTTTCTATGTAACATCTCTTCTAATTTGTGTTCCTTTAGCCTTGGTGCTACCTTTAGAAGTTCATTAGCATAATTTTTAAATTCGTTTGCTCCTATCAGATTATTAATCCGATCCATTGTTTCCTCAACTTGAACCGGACTCATATTATTATTTTTTTGCATAGAAGTCCTATCAAAAGCGTCAAGAACCACTTTTTCTTCTACCTGTTGTGGTAGATTATCATCAGTTTCTTTGAACATTTTATCCGGTATCGTTCCTGGCTTGTCTCCTGGTAGCTTGTCCGGTGTATCGCTTAGATTGATACTGACAAAAACAAACGTTCCTAGCTCTTCATTGGTTATTTCCATTTTATCCTTCATTTGATTATGAATCAGAAGCTCCAAATTCATCAGCTGAATATCAGCCTCTGTTTCTAGAGATAGCTCACAGTGATCAAGCTTTTCATGGGTAACCGTCACCTTATCACCAAAGGTTTCCTTCATAAGTAAAACAAATTTTTTACATGGACTTATGTTCTTTGCTTTTGTATATTCTATAATCCATTTACTTACTAGTTCTAGTTTGATGTTCCAAAGAATCATCCCTTCTCCTCCTTAGTAAACCTTACATATTTCTTTCTACCTATCATAAATTATCAATCTGACATTTACTTAGAAATTATTGCTTGATTGCTATTATTAAACCCTATTGGTCTTAATATTAAATTGAAATACCTTCTTTCCTATTATATTATAATTACCATTTATTACAATCTCTTTTTCCCAAATTACGAGATACATACAGAATTTTCGACATCGCAAAAAATTATTATAGACAAAGAGATTATCCCTTCTGCAACAACTGCCGGGGGGATAATCTCTTTTCTTAACATTCCATATCATATTAGAAAGCTTGATATCTCGTCTTATGGAGATATTTTTCTTTCGTTGCCAAACCGCCCCTAATATGGCGCTCCGACTTGTTGAGGTCCAAGACTACCCTGGCTCTTTCAGCGAGGGAGGGGTTAATTTGTGTAAGACGTTCTGTTACGTCTTTATGTACGGTTGATTTTGAGATGCCAAACTGTTTCGCGGTCTGCCTCACAGTCGCATTATTATCGATAATATAATTAGCGATCTCAACCGCCCGTTCCTCTATATAGCCTTTCATAGTGTCTGCGTCCTGTCACCTTAAACAGAACGCATTCCCCCTTATTATCGTTGTTGTTACATTGTATGCAGAGGAAATCAGCGGTAGTACAGAGAATATTCAATGAAAATAAATTGCATCCCCCTATTTTTTGACGTTAATAGAATTTTTGGTTGCAATCTTGAAATAATAGATCATATTACTGTTTTTTTAATGGTATTACTATCTTACTAATATTTTAACTATTAACTTTACTTTCCCTGTGATAGAGATATAATTAATTTTATATTGCAACTTCATCTATTACATATGATAAATTAGCTTTCACAAAATGAGGCATACTTCGAAAGGAGTCGTTATGTACTATCAGATTACTGATCTAATTGATAAAATCAGCCTTGAAGAAATAAATCCGGATATCTTAACCGTTGGTATTATATCGCTGGAGGAATTGGAGCAATGTTATGAAGTCTTTGGCTTTAGTTATTTGACTGTTGCCGCCTGCAAAAGTGACGAGAAGCACCTTCACGGGGCTTTGAATTCTTACTTTGATTATCTTTTTGGAATCTTAATTGGAATTAATCCGCTGCATATTATGGAGGTACAAGATCGTCTTGCTATCTTTATTAAACGAAATCTCTTTTTGATTGTTATTATCGAAGATAAAGATGAAAGTACCAAGGATAAGCTATATGATTTATTGCAGCATATGAATTTATCAAATATGACTCTAGAGCGTCTAATCTTTGGCTTTTTGGAACGATTTATCAATGAGTCACCTTCCATCCTAGCAAAACTTGAGGAAGAAATTAGTACACATGAAGATAAAATTGATGATAGAGATTTAGATAAGGATTTTAATAATAAGATAACGGATATTCGAAAAGAACTTCTGCTCCTGGATAATTACTACCAGCAGTTTGCTGCCGTTGGTGAAGAATTAGAAGAAAATGCCGCAGATCTATTTGCAGAAAATAAGCTACACTATTTTCGCATTTTTGCTGACCGTGCTTTGCGGCTGAGTAACAACACTCGCATGCTTCAGGAATATTGTGTTCATGTTAGAGAAGCTTATCATGCAAGACTGGAATATGATTTAAATCGTATTATGAAGATGTTTACTGTGGTTACTACCATATTCCTGCCGCTTACCCTAATCGTAGGTTGGTATGGCATGAACTTTACAACAATGCCTGAAATCACCTGGAGATATGGATATTTCTATGTTATTGGCATCAGTCTTCTTGTTGCTATTGTATGCCTCATTTACTTCAAAAAGAAAAAGTTTATGTAAATCAAGCTGTGAAGTTATCATTAGCAAGTATTTATTTCATTGTATTAGTATTACATGAACTTTGTTGTCAAAATCCAGAAAATCTGGTTTCCAAGTCATCCAAGGTGATTGAAAACCAGATTTTTTAATGTTTCATCATTTTTTACAATTTGGTATATCCATAGCTATTTACAATAGCATCCAGTCTTTGCTTTTCTTTACACATCGGACATTCCTCAATGGTATAACTCATGTAATTAGGAAAGTCCTTAGGTTTAAAAATAGTATTCACCTTAATACCCTCTAGCGTGTCAACCGCACTAAAAATGGAGCTAATACCTTGAATTTGTCCTCCATAGTATTTAATACAATCAATACTCTTACGAAGGGTATCTCCCGTTGTTGAGGAGCCGGAAAGCACTAAAATATTCTTACCATATACTGCCTCTTGATAGTTATTTAAAAGAACCATCTGAGCATTGGTATTGAACATAGGTGAAATAATGTTAATAGAATGTTTTACATTCATGGACATGATTCCGGAACTTGTTAGTTCCTGTGCAAGATATGCACCGATCACCTCACAGCCCTCTAGGCATACTATGGTATCTAACATTGTATTGGTGATGTATTGTTTCGCCATGACTCTGGCCACCTCAGCCGCTTCATTCTGCCTTGTCTTTACAGTTGATAAATCAATGTACAGATTAATATGTGAATTACTTGTTGCATAATGCCCAGGTACTACATTTAGTACAATTTTCTTATTCATTGGTGCATGAACTTTAATAGCTCGACTTTCCATAGAATACCCCCTTTGGTCATTGGCTCTATATTTCCATCTCTATTATAGACTAATTTTGTATATCTAGCAAGATTTTTACATGGTTGTTATTCCCATGTTTTCCAAACCTCCGGCTGGTAACCGACGGTTGCCTGTTTACCATTTCGTACGATAGGGGTTTTAAATAGCTTTGGATTCTCCAAAAGTTTTACTTCTTGGTCTTCCTGTGATAAATAATTCATTAGTGCAAGAAGATCCTTATCCTTTGCATCTTTATTTATTAATTTATCCATTCCTCCGACACTTTGTTTAACACTTTGAAACTCTCCCTTACTCATTCCAAACTTTACAACGTCAATGGATTGGTACTTAAAACCCCTCTCTTTAAAATATCGTTCTGCTTTTTTAGTATCAAAGCATTTTCCTGTTCCAAAGATTTGTATATTCATTTGTACTCTCCTTACTTCTGCAACGATTATCCTCATAGAGGCAGCATTAAATCTTAATTTAATGCTGCCTCCCGATACTTTCCTATAAAATAATCTAATAAGATGAAATGTCTATTCTTATGATTTATGTTTGAATAGACTAACAATACCTAACAATATGACTGCACCAACGATAGAGATAACAAAGCTCCATAAGTTGAGTCCTGTAACGGGTCCCAAACCAAAGAAACCTGCCAACCATCCGCCAATAAAAGCACCGACAATACCTACGACCAGATTAAGACCGAAGCCCATTTTATCATCATTACCAGTCAGTTTGCTGGCAATCCAACCGGACACAGCTCCTAGTATAATCCATACTATTATATTACTGATTTCTGGCATAAATCATATCTCCTTTCCACCCAAGCAACCATTATGATTTTCTTTTCTGATTTATTTTGTCAATCAATTCGTTTGCTTCTTGAAGAACATCTTCTTTTACGTCATACACTTTATCCTTTACTTCTGCAGTCAGAGAGCGTACTTTACCGGTAAATTCAAGCTCCTGATCCTTGGTAATCTTCCCTGTGGTCTCTAGTACCTTACCGACGGCTTTATCTTTCGCAATCCTAACCTTCTCCATAGCTAGCTACCTCCAATAGTTTGAAATATTATTAAAAATATCGTCATATAATAATATTATCATAAAGGAAACATACTATTCTTAAAATCAAAATCTCATTTTAATTTTTACTAAGATTTTGATTTACCCTATTCTCATTGACCTACGAGGGGAGAATTCATTTGGCAGGCAGAATAAAATATTCCTCCTCTAGCAAAGTCATCATCCGAACATACCCTTCTTCACAAGCTGATAAATTTCCCTTTTTAAGCTCTTGTAAGCAAGGGGTGATATAATTTTCCCAAAGCTTTTGATATATTTGTCCAGCTTCTTTCCTTAGGTTAATGGCTGTTACAATAACCGGAGCAATTATGTAATATTTCTCCACCAAGGCTTGTCGCTGTGGGGTCTGCTGCATATAGGTATCACGAAAATGGCGAAGTGAGGTTAATTCCTCACAATCATCTGCTTTCTTAAGAGTATCGCACACGGCAGTCGTAATAAAGCAGAAACCTTTCCTACGAAATCCTCCCTCTAAACTTTCAAAATCACTTTTTTGAAACGAATATTTCGGATATTTGTTCACCCAGGCCAAAACAATAGCATCCGCTAAATCTTCACTAATCGTCCATTGTAAAAATCGTACCATCGGGACGGTATATACCGTTAGAAAAAATCGATACATATCCATGTTTTTGATCTTCTCGGTATTTGCCAGCCTAATCTTCTTCCCGGCAATTTCCTTTTCAATATCCTCTACCAAAGTATTAGCAACTTCCGTTATCACTTGTACTCGTTTCTCATTAGATAGAGAAGCATAGGCTTCAAAGGCTTGAAGAACCCACCTTGACTGATTGGTGTAAGTTTCAAAAGCATTCGCATAATTTTCTCTGGTAAACTGCTTTAACAATACCTCGTAATCTTTAATCAACTGAGGTATTTCCTCCAATGCCTTGCGATAGTTTGCTTCTAAGTGCTGAGGTTCTACCGGCTTTTGATCCTGTCTCTCTGATACTGCAAAGGACTGTCCGCAATACATACAGATGCAGGTTTCTAAATCGGAAGGAATGTGAAGCTCGCCCTTACATTTGGGACAATGTTTTATAATATACTCCATGGAAATCCTCCTTGGCTGTGATATCTTGTTCTCTATTTACTAATTATTTAAATACTCCAACCGCTTCATAAGCAATGGAAATAATTGCGTCCTCTGTAACACCAATAATAAAATCCACCATGTGTTCTATCTTTTTCACCCGTTGATTATATATTTTCTCAGGAAATCCGATACCGTAATAAATTCTACTGATCTGATAGGGTTCCAGTAGAGCACTGATATCCTCCGTATATTGATTATCCTCTCTTAACTGGTTTAACTTTTCAAAATCGTTATAGAAAAACTTGTTTTTATTTTCAAAGAAAACACATATCCCCTTCCTTACAGCAATAATATCCGGGATAATGGTATCTTGATTCTTATTTGTGCTTCCGTTCTTGTGTAACACCTTTCCGGTTCCGCTCTGTGGAAAATCGAAAGCTACGATCTCCCAGCCCTCCTTCTGCAACCAGTTAAGAATCGCTATTGTTACTCTTTCTTCTGTCATTCTTCGACCTCCGCATAGTGTCCTTCTTTATCTATAGGCTTAATCAGCCATCTCGCCATAAGGAACCATCCGGAAATAGAATCGCATCAGCAAAATAAGAATATACCCGGATATGCTTTACTTTAGAATAGGTTGATCCGTATCTCACCTGCATATAATATCTTGATACCATATCTTTATCCAGTTCATTATAATCCTTTGACAACAATATCTTATCCGTACAGCCTTTGACACTATCAAAGAAATCGTTTATTGTTGTACTCTTTTCATTCCGAATAATGAGCGTTTTTGCTTTGTCATCTATCTCTACGGCTCCCCAGGCAAGTACTAGATTATTTCTTCTTTCCTCATAGGTTTTGCCCTCTCTGCACATCAGATAGTCTATGGCTGAAAGTGCCCCAGGATAAGGGTCTCCACGAAAATTCGCGTTGATTCGATAAATTACGGTATTCTCCCTACTGCGCAACAAGTCACCCACCTGATAAGCTCTGCTTTCGAATTGACTTAAATAATTCATCAGATATTTGGTGGGAACGGTTATCGTAGAGGTAATCGGAGACATTACTTTACCCGAATCATTTTGATAAAATTCCTGCTGCATAAAGGTACGACGTTCTCTAATCACCATGGAGCTAAGTAATTTCTTTCTTCCTTCAATTACTCCATAACGAAGGGTTAAGGCATTGATCTCATTGATTGCTGCAAACATACTTTGCATTTCATTGTCACTATGGTCCGGTGCTCCTCCATAGCGAAAATCACTTTCAAGCTTTAGTCCCTTACTTCGTCCATTGGGAGCTTCTGCAGCTACCGGATAAGCAAAATAGTCAGAGGGAAAATAATATAGTAATGCCGGAATGTTATAAACACTCATGACAGCTTCTAAGGCTTTAAATATTAAGGGATTAATTCGATCCCATACCGGCTCACTATTTTTTCGGGTAATAATTGCAGCCGGTGGATAAATATAAAAAGCAGGAACATCATTCTCCACGGAAGCTGCAATTCTGGCAAAGCGTTGAAAGGCATTGTGCCCAGTTCCTGCCTCTGTGGATATTTCAATGGAAAATATGGGCTCCATGTCTTTTTCAACAATAATATCCGGAGAATCTAGATACAGAATCCTACGGATATGATCCGGCATGGAATGAAATTTCTTAGGATTATTGGCATCACTCTCATACAGCTTATTCTTAACAACTGATTCGTGAGCTAAAAATGTATGTTCAATTATATAATCAGCGAAGCTTTCCGTACTATACCATACTCTATACATTGCTATCATCCTTTAAGTATAATAATTATCAAGTAACTTAACAATATTGTTTGCTAAGCCCTTAGCTAATAGTGGAGGAACTGCATTCCCCGTCTGTACTCTTCCCTGTACGGTGCCTCCCATAAAGATATAATCATCGGGAAAGCTTTGCAGTCTTGCTCTTTCTCTTACGGTAAGCCCTCTTGGTGAACCGGGATGCCCAAACTGAAACTGTGGCCTAATTCCTCCTGCCAGCTGAGTAGGACTTTGCATCTCCCAGGAAAGCCTGATCCTCTGGCGGTATTTCGGATACATTGGTTCTCCCGGTTTTGTGTTTCCAATCCTAAGGATTGTCTCCGGAGGATGGTTTGGTGCCGTATGATTAAATAATTCTTTCTGACTCCCTCTCATAAGAATTTGGTAGTCAGATAATTTAATATTTCTATATTTTTTTGAAGTTTCTCCTGATTGCAGACGTGGAAGATCCCCAATGGCATCTTTCACCGTATTATATCGCTTTGCCTTCGTAGGTCCATATTCTCCTACCGGAAAGGTAAAATGACCAATCTGCTTTTTGACTGCCACAAAAAATAATCTCTTACGAATCTGTGGTACTCCAAAATCTGCTGCATTCAGAAAACCATGCTCAACATGATAGCCACCCTCGGTACCGGCCTTAGATAGTGCTTCACTAATCGCCTCAATAAATTGTCCCTTTTCTAAGGAACGCATACCGGATACATTCTCTATGACAACAATGTCAGGATTTAGTTCATTTACTGCTCTAACAACTTCCAAAAATAGAAAGTTACGTGCATCATTAAAAACTCTTTTCCGATTTGATAAGGAAAATCCCTGACAAGGAACTCCAGCTGCTATGATATTTACGTGATTATCTCCAATGATATCACTTATGGTCTTGGTAGTTAGCTTTCTTATATCTCCTAAGATGGTATTACAATAAGGATTATTTCTGCTGTAGGTCTCCATTGCAGGGCGGAAAATATCCACTCCCAATATGGGAAGTATGCGGTTTGTCATTTCAAACCCCTTTGATAGACCTCCTGCCCCGCAAAATAAGTCTACTAAGGTATAATGATTCTTAATTTTCTCCTTAAGTAACTGGCCATCTACCAAATTAATTTCAGGTTCATCATGCCAATAATATGGACTAACCTCGCTTGTAACAATCAAATCATCCGTTTGAATCATTGTTATATCATCCAGTAAATCGCTATTTAATTGCTTATCTTTCTTTATTGTTCCCATTAAAGCCTCCAGGTATAGTCATATAAAGACATTTCATATAAAACAAAAGGAACCGGCAACAAATCACTTGCCTGATACTATGCACTTAATTATAGAACGGATGTTCCCGCTTTTCAATCCTTAATTTACTGTTATCTACTTTCTCCAAGCTAGATAATCTCTACCTAGATAATTTCTTATCTAGATCATCTCCGACCTAGATCATCTCCGCCCTAGATAATTTCTTATCTAGATAATATCTGACCTCCGACCTAGATCGCCTCCGGGTAGTCATTCTTAAACTTATTGTAGGTATGTTCGATTTTATCTAAGTTAGCCATGAATACATCAACGATTGTCGGATCAAAATGCTTGTCCCTACCCTGTTTTATCAGATCAACTGCTACATCAAAAGCAAAGGGCTCCTTATAAGGTCGCTTGCTGGTAAGCGCATCAAAAACGTCTGCTAGCGCAACTATCCTAGCGCTAAGGGGGATCTCATATCCCCTCTTCCCTCGTGGATAACCAGAACCATCCCACTTTTCATGGTGACCCTCAACTATCTCAAGTCCCATGCTAAATAAAGATCTTCCCTTCTTTTGAAGGTTCTCGTCCGCCGATTTAAGCACCTCAGCTCCAAATGTCGTATGCATCTTCATTTCTTTAAATTCCTCTGGTGTAAGTTTCCCCGGCTTTAATAAAATACCATCACGCACTCCAACCTTTCCAATATCATGCAAAGGGCTAAAGCGTTCAATATTATCAATAAACTCAAGGGTAATCTCATCGGTATATATATCATTTTCATAAAGAAGCTCAGAAATAATTCGTGCATAGACAGACATTCGGTCCAGATGCTCACCAGTATCCTCATCCCTCGCCTCTGCTAATTTCGCTAAAGCAAAAATACTACTGTAGACAATATCATTCACAAAAATATTTTGGTTTAAGCAAATAGCAATACTATTCGCTAAGGTACGAAGAAAATTAATATGTTCCTCTGTATATACATTCTTACGTCCGCTGGAGAAGAAAATAACACCTACGGGTTCACCAGAGACCTTAAGAGGAAGCGTAATTGAGGCTTTAATTCCTGCATCAATTAACACTTTATTATAGCTTTTTAGGGGTTTTCCCTCGCAGTATTCCTCTAGATCATTAATGATTCGAACCTCCCCAGACTGAATTAAATCCTCCAAACTAGTTTCACTAATAAGAAAGGATGCACCACGAATTCCTTCCGGTAATCCAAGAATAGTACCATCCGATACCCCATAGGTTGCCTTAAGATACTTCTTATCCTCACTAATTAAAGCTATTCCAATGTAATTATAAGGGATAAAGGCGGAAAAGGTATTACTGATAAAATTCAGTGTCTCCATAAAGGAGGCGTTTGTATTGATATTTTCAATCAAAGAAATCAGATAGTTAATCTTTAAGAACATCTGATTAATCTCCGTGACAAGAGGAATCATCTTTTTCCTTGTAAGTAAATTCTGTTTGCCAGGATAATTATTCAGCCCAATCCCCTCTATTCCTTTGTATAATTGACTATAGGGTAAAAGTACATGTCTTTGCAGCTGAATTAATGAAGTCAAAATCGCAATAAAAAGTAAACCTATCATACCAAAGGCAAGATACTGTGTCACTCTATCATTTTGAATGGATTTCTCCAGAATTTGATTTAAAAGGCTATCACAAAGGTTTAATAGCTTTATGTTATTCTCATTAATATAGACTTCCGCTTTTATCACTTTATCATCAATCTTCTTCGTCTGAAGGAGTACTACTATGGCAGCATCAAACTCCTGCCATATAAGGTCAATATTTTTCAGATACTCTGAAGAATTGATAATGGAAGCGTCAATTTCGATTATATTAGAGTCTATCTTTATCATATCATTATGTATGGACTCAATGGTGTTGGCAAAACTATCCCTAGAGTTTTTTAGACTATCCTTTACTTCTAAGATTTTCTTTTCAATAGTTTCACTTGATTGATGGGTATCATCTCCTTCAATGGATAGCATAAGTGCATATAATCTGCTTGCATCCTTGCTCATCATTTGAGTATACATTCTTTGTTTACCAAAAACATTGAGGATTAATTTATCTTCAAATTCACGGTGAGTAGCTCGTGTCTGTAAATATATAAAGCATAGCAAAATCAAAAATATTGCTGATATAATAATAATTGTTGTCTTCTTTATCGGTCCTAAATTGGATGAATTGTTGTGATGCAACACTTTTCCCCCTATAGCTAATTCATCATGTGTTAATAATTCTATACCGTATATTAGTTTATTGGAACTATAGATTGGTGTCAAACATTTTCGTATCTTTAGCCGGAACTTTCCTAAATGGCTGATATAAGCGAGCCATTTAGGATTATAATTATAGGATTTTGCTAATTTCTAACCAAAACCATAGCAGAAATTGGAGCTATTGTTATCTGCTCTTGATTAATTTCTTCCAAAATAATAGTTCCTGCTTTATTACCTTTTACATATACGTTCCATATACCTGACGGAATCAACAGGTTTTTACTTGTTCTATTTGCATTATAAATAACACAGAGCTCTCTTGTCTTGGTTTCCTTTATGAGATAGGCAACCACATTGGGCTCCATCCACTTAAAGAAAGTTAATCGTTCCTCCAACTCTTCTAAGGTGGCCATACGAAGGCCGGGATGAAGCTTTCGAAAGGCAATGAGCCCCTTGTAGTATTCCACCACCTCTTTATTTAGAGTTCTTAAATCCCATTTTAAACTGTTTACTGCGTCGGACGATCGATAGCTATTTTCGCAAAACAAATTCCCTTCCATGTTCATGGGTTTGCTTCGTAGGAACTCTTCCCCTGCCTGAAAAAATGGAATTCCTTGTGAAGTCAGAATAATTGCTGCACAAAGTAAATTCATTCTAATTTTGTTTTCTATCGTTTCATTCGTTGTAGATAACGTTATCTTATCCCAAAGGGTAAAATTATCATGAGCCGATACATAATTTACACACTGCGTAGGGTTTGTGGCCCAGGGTTCATTCCCGTACAGTACCTTGGAATAGTCAATCCATTCATGCTGTGTTGCCGCAACTACTCCAAACTTTATGGTATCTTCTCTCCCATTTACTCCCTGAACAAAACCACCTTCCGCTCCTTCAAAGACACTTCCTTTTACTGCGTCCCGTAAATTATCATGAAAGGCAGCAATATTCGTGTTACTTCGTCTGATATTTGACTTCAACATTCGCTCTGATTCCGGTAAGGGTGAGAGACCACCGCTCCATCCCTCCCCATATAGAAGAATATTGGGTTCAAAGTTATCAAAGGCTGCTCTAATCTCTTTCATCGTTGTTATATCATGAATTCCCATTAAGTCAAAACGAAAACCATCAATGTGATACTCTTTTGCCCAGTACAGTAGGGAATCTATCATAAATTTTCTCATCATAACACGTTCGGAAGCAGTCTCATTACCACACCCCGAAGCATTCGAGAAGTTGCCTTCCTCTGTTAATCTATAATAGTATCCTGGTACTATTCGATTAAAATTTGATTCCTCACTCTCCATTGTATGATTATATACTACATCCATTATAACACGAATGCCTATCTGATGTAGGGACTGTACCAATTGCTTAAATTCTTTTACTCGTACCTCTCCGTGGTAAGGGTCTACCGAGTAGGACCCTTCAGGCACATTGAAATTTTGCGGATCATAGCCCCAATTAAATTGGGGTTCCTCTAGCCTAGTTTCATCTACTGTCTTATAGTCAAAGGTCGGTAAAAGCTGAACATGGGTCACCCCAAGTTCTTTAAGATAATCAATACCTGTTGATTCACCATAAGAATTTGTAGTTCCCGTCTCCGTAAAGGCTAAATACTTGCCCTTATTCTTCATTCCACTACTATTATCAATAGAAAAATCTCGAATATGCAATTCATAAATTACCGCATCCGTAGCATTTACAAAATCCGGTTTTACCTCCGTTGCAAAGCCCTCCGGATTAGTAGAAGCAAGATCAATTACCATGCCACGCATTCCATTGACCCCCACGGCTCTGGCATAGGGATCTACTGCTTCTTTTGTTTCACCCTCCACCGTAATGATATAGGTGTAATAGATGCCGTTAAGATCCCCTGGCACAACCAAGGTCCAAGTACCTTGTTCCGCTTTTGTCATTGGTAAGGTTTTTCCCTCTTCTTCCTCATGTCCTGTTAAATAAAGCTTAAGCATAACTTGTTCTGCACTAGGTGCCCAGACACGAAATCTAGTATCTTCCTTGGTCCAAACCGCCCCCAAATCATCCCCTTTATAATGATAGGCTTCTTCAAATTCTTTTGTGGAAAACATATGATAATATTCAAGTAATTTGAATTTTTTCATTTTTTACCTCCACAAGCTGTTAGTTCTAGGTAAAGATACTATATTACATTCATAGGTTTTTGTTCCATCTATCTATCCCATTTATCACAAAGTGAATTGATCTGGCCAATAAATTTTGCCAATTCCTTATTGGGTACTCCCTTATTTCGTTGAATAACTGCTGCCAGACGTTTTCCCGCAAGCACTAGACGTTCAAATACAGAATCTACTTTCTCTTTATCTCTTCTAGAGGCTGCCAGTATCATCTTACCTTCTTCAAGGCAAGTGTTGTTAGCCAGATCATAGACAGTTCCACTATAAGGCGCAACTGCATGGTATCCCAGTTCCTCTGTGATATACTCCGTAAACATTTCACATACTTTATCATCACCATGAACTACAAAGACCCGTTCCGGCTTCTTCTCAAAGCTATTTAACCATCTGATAAGACCATTGCGGTCAGCGTGTCCGCTAACTCCTGATAATCTCCTAATCTGTGCAGCCACTTGTATCACTTCACCAAATAGCTTAACTTCACTTGCGCCGTCCAATATAATTCTACCAAGCGTCCCTTCCGATTGATGACCCACAAACAGTATGGTACTATCTTCTCTCCATAAATTATGTTTCAAATGATGACGAATCCTTCCGGCATCACACATGCCTGCAGCGGAAATAATTATTTTAGGATCATCATCAAAGTTAATGGCCTTTGATTCCTCCGAAGTAATGGAAGTTTTTAGTCCTGGAAAGGATAGAGGATTGATTCCTCTGTTCACCAGAGCCATTGCCTCGGTATCAAAATATCCCGTCATGTATTCCCGAAAGATCTGTGTAGCTTCTACAGCAAGGGGGCTATCAATATATACCTTAAAATTATCATGGCCTTTCACCAAGCCATCATCTTTGATTTTACGAATATAATAAAGCAAAACCTGTGTTCTGCCTATGGCAAAGGAAGGAATTACAACATTACCTCCCCTATCAAAGGTGGATTGAATAATATCCGTAAGCTCACCAATATAATCCGGAGCCTTCTCATGATTACGATCCCCGTAGGTGGATTCCATAACTACATAATCTGCTTCCTTGATGTACTGAGGATCATTAATCAGAGGCTGATTTAAATTACCAATATCACCGGAAAATACTATCTTCTTCTTAATATCCTCTTCTCTAATCCATACCTCAATGCTTGCAGAACCTAGTAGGTGACCTCCGTCAGTAAAACGAACCTCTATACCATCATAGAGTTGAAATATTTCCTGATAATTGTGAGAAACAAATAAACGCATCGTAGACATTGCTGCCTTCATATCATACATAGGCTCAAAAAGCTCATCGCCAGATCGTTTTCTCTTACGGTTCTTCCATTCAGCTTCCGCCATCTGAATATGCGCACTATCGCGAAGCATAACATTGCATAGGGATGCAGTTGCTCCTGTTGCGTGGATATTTCCCCGAAATCCTAAGGTATAAAATAGTGGAAGCTTGCCACTATGATCCATATGTGCATGAGTAAGTAATATGGCATCAATTTCTGCTACCGAAACCGGAATATCCTGATTCTCATAGGTATCCCTTCCCTGCTCCATTCCACAATCAATAAGAATTCTTTTTCCACATGCCTCAAGAAAATAGCAGCTACCTGTTACCTCATGAGTTGCACCCAAAAATGTAAGCTTCATGGTAAATCCTCCTCTTTTCCTTAACGAATTATAAACTAAGGTTATATCTGACGATATGCTCCTATTGAAACTTATGTCAATTTTTTTGCTATAATTACCTATTATTTTACTCTTTCACTATTTTTATGTCAAACGGATCAAGAGTAGGAATTTAATCTTTACAACTTTACAAAAACTTCACCTAAATTTTATTTTATCATGTAGGAAAACCTTACGTAAACAAGGAAAGCACTATCCGAAAAGTAATTCTACCTACCTTTAAGATACTGCTTTCTTTCAATCTATATCTATTTTCTTCTCATACTTTTCATTAACTGCTTCGTGTCATCATCCACACGTAGTGATTCTCTAATTTTCTGCAACGTCTTATGGAATGTAAAATCGTCCAGCTGATTCTTCTTTAGATATTCCATTGTAATCTCAGGAAGCTTGACATAATACATGGACAATACCCAGGCTATTGCCATCTTCACATAATATCCTTCCTGTTTTATTTGATCAAAATGAGCAAATGCAAGGGGTGCATACTCCGGTTCCAAATAATGCAATAACATAACCACTCCAAAGCGTAGTTCATATTCTTTTTCAGAACCTAGATATGGTTGGATAAACTCCCAAACGCGCTCATGATGGGTAGCTGCAATTTTTAATTCTCCACAAAAAGTATCACACACGGGCCAACAATCAATTTTTGGAATAAATGCAGCTACTAGCTTTAGTTTTTCTTCTATTTCTGCCTTGCAGCCTCCGATTACCAGTCCCTGTAGCATAACCTCTTCCATGGTCTCTTCCTCAGAAGCCTCCTTAGAAGTCTCCATGGCCCTCAAAAGATAACCATGCCAGTCATCTTTAAGAATGGTCTTTGCCAGCTTTCTAAGCTTTGGAACTCTGACCCCAAGTATATTGTTCTTTCCCGGCGTTAGGGAGGAAGAAAACAATCGGTACTTTTCCTCTGCTAAATTCTCAAGCTGTTCTCTTACATCAAAATCCATAATGAAATCCCTTCGTAATTGTGCCTTCGTATTCTCTTTATCTAACTATTTCCTCTAACTTATCCCTGCTTACTATCTCAATGGCACCTCGGTTCAGAGCTACCATTCCTTCTTTCTGAAAATATTTTAGCATTCTTGTTACCACCTCTCTGGCGGTACCCAGATGATTGGCGATCTTTTCGTGGGTTATGGCTAGTCGATCGGAATCCTCAATAACACTCTGTTCCAATAAAAAATTAGCCAGTCGTTTATCAAAACTCATAAAAAGGGCTTGTTCCATAATCCACATAACCTCTGTAAATCTTGATGCCATCAAGTTGTTGGTAAACACCTGAACCGGAATAGATTCCGTTGAAAGTTTACGAAATACAGGTGTCGGAATTAGGAAAGCTTCTGTGTCTTTCTCCACTTCAATATAGATATCAAAAGCGATATTTTTCATCATGCAGGAGGCAGAAAAGATGCACACATCCCGCTCAAACAAGCGATACAAAGTTATCTCTTTGCCGCTCTCTGAGATGATATAGGCTCTAACCTGACCTTTGCTGATTAAAAATAATCCCGAGCAATTATCTGAACCTCCATGCATGGATTCTCCGTTTACAAAATGCTTCTTCATCATATTTTGCTGCAGATATTCCCTTTGCGGTATAGATAACTCTCTCCAAAAACTTAGGGTATCCATCAAGAAAGCCGTATCCTCTTTGCGTTCTATCAATTTGATCCCTCCAATTACTAAATTTTATTAAGTAGCTGAGTATGTGGTATCTCCTTGGTTAATCTGCATTCATAAGGTTATCCTCACAATCTCTATAGGATATAGTCTAACATAATCTTGGGGGATTGCAATATCTTAAGCTACAAGCAATTCGTCTTAGTATCTTCGATATACTATAACAAAGAATATGTAAAAAAAGAAGATATAACACTTATATATTACTATGTTATATCTTCCTTTTAAATTTTATGTTAAAAGTATTCTAATAGGTTAACGCCATTGTATTTTTTATTTACTTAGACCTCTAACATTCTTAGAATATCTTTCTTTGGTCGAACTCCTACCGCTTGTGCTGAGATTTTACCTTCCTTAACTACCATTAAAGTCGGAATACTCATTACCTTAAATTGCTGCGCTAGTTCTGATTCTTCATCGATATTAATTTTACCAACCTTAGCAACTCCCTCCACCTCATTGGATATCTCATCCAAAGTCGGAGCTACCATTCTACAAGGGCCACACCAGGTTGCCCAGAAATCTAATAATATTGGTTCCTTTGATTTTAAAACTTCCTGTTCAAAATTATGTTTTGTTATTTTAATTGTTGCCATATGAATACCTCCTATTATTTAAATTCATTTTCTATCTTATGGTCTTACTATATCACGATATGTTTTTATCTTCTGTGATGTTATCACTAAGTCATGATAATTAAGATTTAATTTTTTCTTTGCCATCCTCCATATATTTACATTAGATGTTTTTAACGTTATTATAGATATCCTTCTTTTATAACTAACGCTTTAATAACTTAAAATCCATGTTATAATTACAATAGGGATTTTAAAATTTATGTTTCATATCACGAAATCCAAATTGTGCAAATTGTCGTATTATATTTATAAATGGGGATTTGACACTCAAATCCTATTAATTTTTTAATTTAGAGGAGATTATTTTATGTACTTAGTCAGTTCATGTTTAGCAGGAATTAATTGTAGATACAATGGAAGTAATACAGAAAATAGTGTTGTTGCAAAATTGGTAAATGAGGGGCAAGCAATACCCATATGTCCGGAACAATTAGCCGGCTTACCTACCCCACGCTCCTCTTGCGAAATCGTTATAAGTGATAGCGGTCAAAAGAAAGTTATTAGTAGAGATGGTCACGATTTCACAAAAGAATTCATGAAAGGTGCCGAAAAAACCCTAGCAATAGCTAAGGCACTCGGTATTAACAAAGCAATCCTCCAATCAAGAAGTCCTTCCTGCGGATGCCATATGATCTATGATGGTACTTTTTCAGGAAAATTAGTAGAAGGAAATGGTATGACTGCAGAATTATTAATAGAAAACGGAATTCAGATTTATACTGAAAATGAACTGGAGCAATTAGGTTAGTACCCTATTCTTTTAACATAAAAATGTAATAAACATCATTAACGTGAAAGGGGTTGTCGTACATTTTAGTAAGACAACCCCTTAATCTTTTTCATAAATAGCTATCTTCAATTATCGCTCTTCTCTAAAATAATTTACACCACAGCTTGCAGGTTGGGCGCCCTCTTTGGATTTACGCATAGAGGTGACGATTAATACCAGCGTTGTAGTCAAGAAAGGAAGCATGACATAGAAAGCATTGGGTATCTCAATAACATTCTTTGGAACATAGAATTGAAGTACGCTAAAAGCACCAAAAATGAGTGAACCAATAATTGCTTTTGAAGGTTTCCAGCTTGCGAAGATAACCAGAGCAACCGATATCCATCCCTGACCATTTACCACGCTACTGTTATTCCAGATACCTCCACCGTTAATTAAGGAAAGATACGCGCCACCCAGTCCACAAATACCTCCGCCTAACAATATGTGAATATACTTCACCATCGTTACATTAATACCGGCAGCATCGGCAGCCGCAGGATTCTCTCCTGTTGCCACCATATTGAGTCCTGCTCTTGTCTTTACCATATAGATCGTGCAAAGTATTGCAACTATAACGGCTAGATAAACAAATGGATTATGTGAAAATAACAGCTTTCCGATGACCGGAATATCTCCAAGGATTGGTAGTGGTTTCTCTGATACTGATTTTAGGAAACTATCTGAGAGCTTTGGTGAGCCACCTGCTTCACTAACCATCAAGGAACCAAAAAACTTTGCAAATCCGGTACCAAAGATTGTTAAGGTAAGACCGGTAACATTTTGATTTGCCATAAAGCTGACCGTAAGGATCGCATAGATCAAAGCTCCAAATAAGCCAATACCAAAAGCTGCTAACAATGCCAAAAACAGATTGTCCGTATGATAAGCAACAGAGAAGCTCATAAATGCTCCCATGAACATCATACCTTCCACACCAAGGTTAAGGTTACCGGACTTCTGCGTCATAATTTCACCCGTAGTACCAAAAAGAAGTGGAGTACCGGCTTTAATTGATGCAAATAAAAAATTAATTAACATGATGCTTTCCTCCCCTTTCGAAAGATAAATTGATAACGGGTAAAGAAATCAAATCCAAGAATAAAGAATAGGATAATTCCCTGCAAAATACTGGACACCGCGGAGGATAGTCCAAAGGTACTTTGCATTACGCTACAACCTTTTTCCAACATACTAAATAGAACAGTTACCACCAGAATAATGATGGGATTAAGCTTTGATAACCATGCTACAATAATCGCAGTAAAACCAACACCTCCGGCTACACCTTCACTTAAAGTATAAGCTGCACCGGTTACCTGAGTCATTCCTGCAATACCACAGATTGCACCACTAAGAAACATGGTTCGCATGACGATCTTCTTCACATCCATTCCTGCGTAACGGGCCGTATTCGTACTTTCACCAACTACACTTATCTCATATCCTTGTTTTGTATATCTAAGATAAATAAATACTAGTACTACTAAGACTAAACCAATGAGCCAGCCTGCATGAACGCCAAAGATTTGATCCAATCTCGCATTTTCAGTAAAGGAAGCAATCTTAGGGAATCCCGAAGAAGCCGGGTCTCTCCAAGGCCCCTCTGTAAAATATTTAATCATATAAAGTGCAATATAGTTTAACATCAGAGTAAATAAGGTCTCATTTGTTCCATACTTCGTTTTAAAATAAGCCGGTATAAGTCCCCAGATACCACCGCCTACCATTCCTGCAAGAAACATCAATACCAGTAGTACTCCGTGTGGAAGATCACTCCAAAATAGTGCAAAATAAGTTGCAAATATTCCACCCATAATGATCTGACCTTCCGCTCCGATATTCCAGAATTTCATCTGAAAAGCCGGCGTAATTCCAAGGGAAGCAATCAACAAAGGAATCGCAATCTTAAAGGTACCTTTAATGGCAATCTTACTGCGCCATGCACCTTGAACGATAGAGATATAAACATCTATTGGGTTTTGACCGATGGCTAAAATGAAGATGCCACCGGCAACAATTGCTGTAAGGACAGCGATAAAAGTGAGAGCAAGAGATTTACCAAAGGTAATCTCTGCTTTTTTTGCAACACGAAAGAGAGGCTCTTTTTTCATTTTAATGTTTCTTTCTGTCATGTTTATCTCCTCCCTTTGTAACCGCTCCGGTCATTAATAGACCGAGCTGTTCTTTTGTAGCATCCTTTGTATCAATAATGCCGGTGATTTTTCCGTGGCAAAGAACCATGATTCTATCACAAAGCTCCAGCATAACATCCAGATCTTCACCGATAAAAAGAACACCAACACCCTTCGTTTTTTGATCGTTTAAAGAATCATAGATCGTATAGGACGAATTAATATCAAGTCCTCTTACTGCATAGGCAGTAATTAGTACATTGGGTTCTGATTCAATCTCTCTTCCGAGCAATACCTTTTGCACATTACCACCGGAGAGTCTTCTTACCGGAGTATCTATGCTTGGTGTCACAATACCTAATTGCTCCACCAGACGTTTTGACAATTCTCTTGCTGCTTTCTTACTGATAAAGGGGCCTTTTCCTTCGTTGTATTTCTTAAGTAGCATATTATCAACCATACCCATGGAGGCTGCAAGACCCATTCCTAAGCGGTCCTCCGGGATAAAGCTCATGCTAATTCCCATTTTAATAATCTCATTCGGGGTTTTTCCAACAATATTTTCATTATGATATAGAACAGCGCCCTTTTTCACAGGAAGCAAACCCGCAATTGCTTCGCAAAGCTCCTTCTGTCCACTACCAGCAACTCCGGCTACTCCGAGTATTTCGCCTCTATTAAGATCAAAGCTAATGTCCTTGATGGTCTCAAAACCTTCCTCATCACAAACCGTTAGATGATGAATTTCTAAAAGATTCTCATCAAAAGAGGTCTTCGGATGATCAATGGATAGTTCCACCGGCCTTCCTACCATGAGTTCCGTCAGTTCCCCTGCTGTAGTTTCCAAAGTATTTACCGTAGCAACACTTTCCCCTTTTCGTAGGATGGTCACACGGTCACTAATCTCCAATACTTCATTTAACTTATGGGTTATAATGATAACTGCACAGCCCTCCTCCTTCATGCGACGAAGGATTTCAAAGAGTCGTGTTGTCTCCTGTGGTGTAAGTACTGCCGTCGGTTCATCCAAAATTAAAATATCCGCTTTACGGTAAAGGACTTTTATAATTTCAACAGTCTGCTTCTCGCTTACGGACATTTGATAAATCTTTTTCTCCGGATCAATTTCCAAGCCGAATTTCTTGCTAATCTCACGGATTTTCTCTGATCTGGATTTGTTTAAGAAGATACCCTTATCTTTTGCTCCCAGTATGATATTGTCCGTAGCAGATAGTGCCTCTACCAGTTTAAAATGCTGATGAATCATTCCAATCCCAAGTCGAATGGAATCCTCCGGCGAATTGATGGTAACATTTTGCCCATTAATAAAAATTGAACCGCTATCCGGCTTATAGATACCCGAGAGCATGTTCATCAGCGTTGTTTTTCCTGATCCGTTCTCACCAAGAAGCGCAAGTATCTCACCTTGCCTTACGGATAAGTCTATTTTATTATTTGCAACGACCGAACCAAAGGTCTTTGTGATCTGCTTTAGTTCAATTGCCATGGTTTCTTTTTTCTTATTCTCCACAATGTCACCAGCCTGTTTTATAAATTTGTTATGCGCCCAGCCAGTATGGTATTATATATTAGCCATATGACCGAGCGCAGACAAGTTAATTACTATTTATAACAAGTTTTTTGCTTTCCCACTTATTTTACTTATTGTGCAACAACGTTTCTATAATACCAGTTCATTGCTCCCGTAATGTCGCCATCTGAGATGGATTCACCTTCTGCACAAACTTGGTTACCCTGATTATCAATCAATTCACCTTCAAATACCTTAAAGCCGTTAAGAATGTTTTCTTTTGCTGTATCAATTGCTTCTTTGGTTCCTTCTGCTACGTTATCAGAAAGAGGAGATAAAGCTATAAGACCATCATCCATTCCGCCAAAGTAGTTTTCACCAGTCCAGGTACCATCAATAACAGATTGTACTGCCTTAGTATAATATGCACCCCACTGCCAGATAGGAGCTGTTAAGTGAGCTGCCGGTGCATCAACTGTCATATCAGAATTGTAACCAACACTCCATACACCTCTTGCTTCTGCAGCTAATTGAGGAGCTGTAGTATCAGCATGCTGTGCAATAATATCACAGCCCATATCAAGTAAAGCTTCTGCTGCCTGTTGCTCTAAGGTAGGATCAAACCAAGTGTTTGTAACCTTTACATAAATCTTTGCATCCGGATTAACCGATTCAACGCCCATTGCAAATGCATTAATTCCTCCGGTTACCTCTGAATTTTCAATTCCCATAGCTGCTACATAGCCGATCTTATTAGATCCTGTCTTTAAACCTGCTGCAATACCGGATAGGTAGCGTGCCTGATAAATACGTCCAAAATAATTGTTAAAGTTAGTTCCGTTGCTCTTATAACCGGAGCAGTGAGAGAAGATAACCTCTGGGTATTCTGTAGCCAACTGTTCCATGGTGTCCATATAACCCCAGCTTGTACCAAAGATAATGTTCGCACCTTCTTCAATACACTCTTCCATTGCGGTTCTGATCGCAACTGCATCCGTATCATCTACATTGTTTTTACGAATAATCTGTTCATTGGCAAGGCCAAGGCTTTCCTGCATCTCTACAATACCTGTATCATGTGCGTAGGAATAACCAGCACCATCTGCAGGATCTCCGATATGGATAACACCAACAACAATATCTTCTTTCGCTACAGGTGCAAATAAACCTGCATTATCTGATTCACCAGGGGCTTCCGTATTTGTGCCATTAGTTGCATCAGAATTTGCGCCTGCATCCTTTGTGCCATCCTCTTTGGTACCACATGCGGTAAGGGTTAATACCATTGCAGAAACTAACATCATTGACAATAACTTCTTGAACATATTTTCTCCTCCTTGTTTATGCCGGTTTTAGATTCCGGCTGCGGGGTTTGTCCCCAAAATTTATACATAACAAGTAAATTGATCTTTCAATCTAGCTTGTTTTAGTAACTAACGTTTACAAGACTTGAATTCTGTTTTGAAGGTACTAATTTATTATTTTAATTCATTACGGAAGGTAACACCCTCCTCCTCACTCATATCATCTATAATTGCAAGGGATTCCACTCTGACACCGCTGTTACGAATGAGTTCTCCACCCTCTTGAAAGCCCTTTTCGATCACAATACCTGCACCAACAAGCGTTGCACCCGCATCCTTCACCAATTTCGTAAGGCCCATCAACGCGCTTCCATTTGCAAGGAAATCATCGATGATAAGTACTTTATCCTCAGGCTTTAGAAAATCTTTTGATACAATAATGTCGTAAACTCTTCCATGAGTAAAGGATTCTACTTGACTTGTATAAACATCACCTGCAATATTTTTTGTTTGGTTCTTCTTCGCAAATACCACAGGAACATGAAAATACTGAGCACAAATACAAGCAATACCGATACCCGAAGCTTCAATTGTTAATATTTTCGTAACTTCGCAATCTGCGAATCTTCTTCTAAATTCTTTTCCTATCTCTCCAAATAGTTCAATATCCATCTGGTGATTTAAAAAACTATCTACTTTAAGTACGTTACCTGAACGTATCTTACCATCTTTTCTTATTCTTTCTTTTAAAAGCTGCATTGTTATTCCCTACTTGTTCTATAAATTCTGTTTGATATTAGTAATCTTATATTGTCTTTCGACTTTTTTCAATTTAGTAAATTTAATAAGTAACATTACTAAAATTAATAATCAGATATTAAATATCTAAAAATTGGCTACTATTTCATTATTTTCTATTGCATTTATACTCATCTGCCGAATTGATCAATACTGTTAAAGACATACGATTATTCATGATTGGCTTGTCCATCCTGTTATATATTGCTTCAGATAACAATATATTACTACTGTAATAAACTAGAAGGGTAGTACAATGTATACTTCTTTAAATCAAATCCCTAATCCCACGGACGAACAGAGACATGAAATGCTTAGGATCTCTCTAGAAAATGCAGGTCGACCGGAAGATTATGAGTACATTCTCCGTCTACTGAGTCCGGCACCCGATATCACTAGCATCGTATCGCCGGGAGAATTACGAGGCGTAAAGATCGGAATAATAGGAGGTGGATTGGCTGGCATGGCAGCGGCCTACGAGCTTGAGATGAGTCTTAGAGAGAACTTTGAAGCACTAGGGCTTAGCCAGGGTGCTATTAGCCTCATATCAGGAGCTGACCCAGCTTCCGGAGCACTACTTTCTTCCAGTTATGACTCAGTTGCTCACGAGGAATATTCCTTAGATTATTTAAATACCTATCGTATTGAACATGGTAACGTTTATCTTCCACTTGCATTCTACCAGTCCTTTGCCTCCTCCAATGTACCCGGCTATGGTGAAATTCCCCAGTCTCTATTAGGAAATGTAGACTTTAAAATGGGGCATAATGTGACCGGGATTTATAAGTCCGACTACCGTAATAAAGTTGTTGTTAAATATACAAATAATATGGAAAATGGAGACTCCGCCGATATATTTGATTATGTTATTTGTACCATTCCCTTTAGTGCTCTTCGAACGATAGAAATTAAACCTCTTTTTAGCAATATGAAGATGCAAGCCATCATGGAATTAAACTACATAGATGCCATGAAAACTTTATTCCTATGCAACCGACGATTTTGGGAGCGAAATACGGACTATGGTAATATTTTTGGAGGTATTTCCTTTACAGATCTTCCAATTCAATCCATTATCTATCCGGGCGATCATAGCAACTGTGCAAAGGATTTTAATTGTAACACAGAGGAACCGGGTATTTTAGTAGCCTCTTATAATTTAACTCAGAATTCCGTCAGGCTGGGTGGTATGGAGGAGTCGGCTCGTTATGAAGTGATACGTCAGAATGTAGAGGAGGTCCATGGGTTACCTCGCGGATTTTTGAACTCCTTTATTGATGATCAGAAAATGGTTCATTGGAATAACGAACCCCGATACCGTGGAGCGCTTGCCCTATACCTTCCACAGCAAAAAAGACTGTTTTCGTATGTGATGGGTATCCCCGAATATCATGGCCACGTTTACTTTGCAGGTGAACATGTTTCTAACAAGCAAGGCTGGATTCAGGGTGCTCTATCTTCTGCTAAGATAGCCGCAAATCAATTGGCAGAGCATTTTCATAATCCATATAGTGTTTAAGTGAAAACTCTCCTTTTGAGGGTTCAGCTTAGGGATTTTTAATCCCGGAAAAAATATCGGCATAGTTCAGTATGGATTACCGACTATGCCGATTTTTCTTGCTTTGATGTGAGTGACACTTCAATGATTGTTTATTGACAAATATTGGAAATATACTATAATAAAAATTATAATTAAGTTAAAACTATGATAGAGGGAGCCATATAGGTATGAAAATGAAGTCTAATATGAGAAAGTGTATGAATTTAATCTTTGTATTTGTATTATTGATAATGTCAATTGTATCACCTAAGATAAAAGTTGAAGCAAAAACTAATATTGCTTCATCATATGCTGGAGGAAACGGAACAAAATCAAAACCATATAAGATAGCCAAACCCTCACAATTAAAATTACTTGCCAAAATGACTAATGCAGGAAAAAATTATAAAGATACATATTTTATACTTACAGCTGATTTGGATATGGAAAATGAATCATGGGTACCAATAGGAAATAAACAAAATCCATTCATGGGTATATTTAACGGAAATAATCATACAATATCATGCCTTCACTACAATTCTAAAGGGGTATATCAAGGTCTTTTCGGATATGTATCTGATGTAAAAATATCTAACTTAAACGTGAGTTTTTCGGATTTAGGTACGGGTGATGATGACAGTCAATACATTGGAGGAATATGCGGTTATATTAAGAATGGGAGTATTACAAACTGCTCATCCAATTTGAATAATATCTATGGAACATATGTAGGAGGGATCGCTGGACTAGCTGAGGATACTACGATTAAAGAATGTTATAACACATCAACCATAAAAAATTATGATTTGAATGCCGGAGGGATTATCGGATCAGGTACTAATATCTATATAAGCAATTGTTATAATACGGGATTAATATATGATGATTGTGGTGGAACCAATTATGCAAAATGTGGTGGAATAGCAGGAGAAATGGTTGGTGGAACAATTGAATACTCCTACAATTCAGGCTCAATTGAGAGTACAGGAGGAGAATATTTAAGGGGCTTTGGAGGTATTGTAGGAAGATTAGAGAGTAATAAGTCTAAGACCATTATTCAGTATTGTTATAATACAGCAGATTTAATTACTCGTTGTAGTATGGTAGGCGGAATAGTGGGTAGTGCATCTTCCGGCTTCATTCAAGATTGCCATAATTTAGGGAAAATTCAAGGCTATAATAGAGCAGGGGGAATTGCAGGTGAACTATCTGGAAGTATAACCAACTCATATAATAAAGGTTATATTAATGGGGCAGTCCAAATAGGGGGAATTGTAGGTAATCTGTATGGAGCAATAGATAGCTGTAGTAATTATGGCATTGTTAATGGGAACCAACTTGATACTTATAGTGGAGGAATAGCAGCTTATGCTTTGAGATCACAAATTAAGAATTGTTTCAACACCGCAGATATTTTATATGGTTCAGGTATATTGGATTCAGGATCCCAAGCAACAGTAAGTAATTGTTATAATAATGCTTATGCAGCAAAAGCAGGTATTATCGGAGAAAATTGGTCAGGAAAAGTGGAGAACTGTTATTATGATATAGATGTAGCATCAACTGGTATTAAGTCGGGCGATGCTGGAAGTGCATCCCCTGAATTAGCTAAGACAATGAAATCTTCAAAATTCACAAAAATGCTTAATACCTCAAATTCTACAACTTGGATCTATGATAAAAATAAAAATAACGGATATCCTATGCCTATTGGTCTTGCATCAACAGTTAGTAAACCAATCTTCTTTAAAGTATCACAAGCAGATAAAAAAGCAAGTATAAAATGGAAAGAGGTGGATGGTGCATCTTATATAATTTATCGATATAATGCTAAAACTAAAAAATATGAAAAAATAAAAACAATTACTAAATCATCTTCAACATCATATACAGATAAAGGATTAACAAACGGAAAAACTTATAAATATAAGATGGTAGCTTATAAAGAATTTGCTGGTAAAAAATATTATAGTGAGTATACAAGTGTAAAAAGTATAACAATTAAATAAATAATCCTTCAAAAGTACGGGGCTGTTCTTTAGTAAGGTATAGATATCACTTACACTTTTAATTTCGTTTTCCTTGATTATCTGTCGTAATTAATCCTTTGCAATAATCATATAAAACCACCTTCCCATTGAGAATATTTATATCTAATTCTCACCAAGAAGATGTATTTATTGCCAAGACACAAAATAATTTACGCTACCAATGAGCCTGCCGAATTTTCGGCGGGCTTTCCATTTTAATTATTATAATTCAACTCATTTATTGTAGTATCACTTGATATCCAAGGCTTTCCAACGATTTTACATTTCTTTTTCGTATCTTTTCTTCATTCAAACTAGTAGAATAATTACTTCCTAAATCTCTATATGGTTGAAGGTCTTTCAAAATATGATAAATGGCTAACAGCATACTATGTGCAATTGCAATCAACGCTCTTTTTCCACCATATCTGTCTTTCCGCTGATATCTGAAATAACACTAGTTAACTTTATATTGGCTCCTTCCAAAACTGACTGTATCCTATTCAATACTCGTGCTCTTTCTTCGATTAATTCCTGACGATACCTTGTAATCTCTCTTAATTCGCATTGTTCTCGATTTGGTATATATCTGGGTTTCACTAAACCATGACGAACTAGATCAGTAATCCATTCTGCATCCTTAACATCTGTCTTTCTTTGAGGGTTCAGCTTAAGGAATTTTAATCCCGGAAAATATCGGCATAGTCTGGTATGTATTTACCAGCTATGCCGATTTTTCATTCTTTGTGGTGGATGTAAAAAACCTTTTATCTTACGATAAGTAGCACATACAAAATATTCTTTTTCATGCTCCCAACCACGCCCACGCACTTGATAGAGTTTGTTTCCGCAATCCGCGCAGAACATCATTCCGGAGAGAATTGGCATTTCGCCCATCGGAATAAGCCTTCGTCTACCATCCCTGATACTCTGTACTACTTCAAATACAGATTCCTCAATAATAGCTTCGTGGGTATTTTTGAAAATCACCCATTCTGACGGATCATTCTTCATTTGCTTTTTCTGCTTATAGGACTTTCGATAGGTTTTGAAATTAGCCGTATATCCTAAATACTCCTTACGGGAAAGCATATGAACGATGGTGCTATCTCGCCAAATATAATCATCATCATGACCTCTGTTGTCTGGAACATTAATTCCATTACTCTTAGCATGAGCAGTAGGATTCATAATTCCACGCTTAGCGAGTTCTTGGCTATTTGTGAAGGACCATATCCTTGCATACATAAGTGGAATGCTTCACGAACTATGTTAGCTGCTTCTTCATTTACAATCCAATGGGTTTTATCCTTAGGGTCTTTGATGTATCCATAATGTGGATTAGTGCAGAGAGGCTTGCCGGATTGAGTGATGACGGTCAAGTCCTCAGGACCTGGACAAAGAGTTTATTAGTCTTTCGCTCTTAGATTTGATATTCATGGAATATATCATTTATGCAATGCAACTTAAACATTATGATATTGATAATAAAGAAATACAGCGCGCAGTAAATGAATTGTTTCGATGCGGTATCGCATTCTGACGCTTGAAGAGAGTCGGTCAAAAATTTACTTGTTTTCGTAAATCCCTAAGTTGAACTCTCCTTTGCGGAGGGTTTTTATTTTTAATTTATTTTTAATGCACATTCCACTTCACTATGGTAATATATGTATAATTTATTTTAAGAAATACAAATTATGGGAGGTTTATAAATGGAATATGTTCTGCAAACCAATGATTTAATCAAAAAGTTTGGAAAAAAAGCAGCTGTCAACGGAATAAATCTTAGTGTTATAAAAGGTGACATCTATGGTCTTATCGGCAAAAACGGCGCCGGAAAGACGACACTGATTCGCTTAGTAGCCGGTTTGGCTGCTCCTACTAGCGGCTCTCTCCATCTCTTTGAGAGTGCCAATTTGGATGTCCAAAGACGGAAAACAGGTACGATGATAGAGAATCCTGCGGTATTTCCTCATATGACCGCCAATGAAAACTTACATTATTATTGCTGTTTATTTGGTCTTGAGCCAAAAGAAACCATCCCCGAACTTCTTAACTTGGTAGGTCTTTCGGATACCGGTAGAAAGAAAGCCAAAAACTTTTCTCTGGGCATGAAGCAGCGTCTGGCTATCGCGATTTCATTACTTGATAATCCGGAATTTCTTATGTTAGATGAACCGATTAACGGACTTGACCCTACGGGAATTATCGAGATTAGAGAATTAATTCTCAAACTAAATAGAGAAAGAAATATTACTATCTTAATTTCCAGTCATATTCTAGGAGAGCTCTCTAAAATAGCGAACCGTTATGGTGTAATTAATAACGGTGTTATGATAGAAGAATTTACAAATGAGGAATTAGAGGCAAGCTGCATAAGTGAATTAGAAATTAAAGTGGATAATGTCACTAAGGCAAAAGAAGTTATCTCCGCTATTGTGGATCCTTCTGTAGTTCGTATCCTAGATGACTCTACCCTCCGTGTATCGAATGAACTGGAGAAGGCAGGAACAATTAACATGGAACTGGCTAAAATGGGGGTTGTTGTTTCTTCTAGCACCATCCTCAGACAGGATTTAGAGGCTTACTTTGTGCAGCTAATGAATGTCGCAAAATAGTTAACTCATTCTATTAAATTGGAGGATTATTATGTCATATTTATTACGTTCAGATTTTTATCGGTTAATTAGAAGCAAATCCTTATATATATGTACATTAGCGGCCTTAGCCCTGAGCGCCATCAATCTATACACCATCAAGTGGGCAGCTAATATGTCTGGTGATATGGGCCAGGTGTATGCTTCTTTTCTTCCCAAAGACGGCATTACTTACGGTTTAAAAGCTTTTGCTGACGGAAACACGCAAATCATTATAGGGATTATTACTGCAATATTCGTAGTAGCTGAGTTTAGCCATGGAACTATGAAGAATGTAATTTCGAAAGGCTTTTCAAGAATACAGATTTATCTATCTAAACTAATCACTATGATTGTGGCCGTTCTTATCTTATTGTTCGCTTGTTTTCTACTAAGCACTATCAATGCGACAATGATTAGTGGCACTCTAGGTGATTTTAGCTGGAACAGCTTAAAGACTCTTGGAATAGAGTTACTGCTGAATATGGCTGTAACTTCAATATTTGTATTTGTTGCCATGGCAATTAAAAATTTAGGCGGAGTAATTGCCATTAATATTCTTGGTATCCTGTCCTTCGGTCCCTTAATTTTTACTTTATTGGAATATATATTCGATGGCAAAATAACCTTTACAAAATACAGTCTATTTAACAACATATCCTTTTATATACAAAATTCAGCTACAGGCTTAGATTACTTAAGATCTGCTATCGTAGCTATCGTTTACTTAATCGTTACAACAGCCTTAGGAATTTATATTTTTATAAAGTCCGATATCAAATAAATAAAAAAGAACACCCTTAGATATTGACAAATCTTAGGGTGTTCTTTTTTACAACACAATATTGTTCGTGAAATGTGTTATTCTTTATAATATATCCTACAAAAATTGCTTCATTATATTACTTACCGTAGCCCTGCTCCTGCTTCGATCCACCATGGGGATTCCTTGTTTTAATACGGTATTCTTTTGATGGAAGCTTTCCTTTTCTTCTTTGTAGAGAATTCCAATAGGAATTTTCTCGTCAAATTCCATAGACTTCATTAAAGCACTTGCTTTATCCGTATAATCGTAATCCTCACCTAATTCATAAACACGCTGATTATAAAAGGCGAAAGTGTTAAGCTTATTAAAGCTGACACAAGGTTGTAAAATATCAACGATGGCATAGCCATTGTACTCAATTGCCTGCTTCATTATCTTAATTAAATGGTCCTTTCGTCCGCTAAATGCACGTGCTACAAAACCCGCACCACCTGCAATAGCGACTAACATGGGATTCATAGGTGTATTAATATTTCCATCCACTTGAACATCCGTTACCATTCCAATCATGGAGGTAGGAGATGCCTGACCCTTTGTTAATCCATAGATCTGATTATCATGAACAAAGTGTGTAATATCAACATTACGTCTGATATTATGCAGGAAGTGGTTACCACCTTCGCCGTAAGAATCCCCATCACCTGTATCTACAATAACGGTTAGTTTTTCATTCGCCATTTTCGCAGCAACTGCCGCTGGCAAAGATCTTCCATGCAATCCACAGAAGGAGTTTGCACTTATATACTGTGGCATTTTGGCTGCCTGGCCAATACCGCCTACCATTAACACCTCGTAAGGGTCCTTTCCAAGTTCCTCAAGTGCTGTTTTCAGGCAATCTAGTATATTAAAATTGCCACATCCGGGGCACCATGCCGTTTCATAAGTCTTAAATTCCGTACTCATTGCAAAACCTCCTTTTTCATGCGTTTTACAATCTCTTCTCCTGATAACTGACGGCCATCGTATTTTAAAATGCTTGCATTACATTGGATAGTAGACTGTTCTCTGATTAAATCAGCCAATTGTCCGGTGGCATTTTGTTCTACATTGATTATTTTCTTAGCCTTAGGCGCCATTTCCTTCAATAACTTCTGAGGCAGTGGATACACATCTCCAAAAACAAGCGCTGCAAATTTCTCTTCACCCTCTTTGTTTAGTAGCGTAACCGCTTCTGCAATGGGTCCATAAGTTGAGCCCCAACCAACAATCAGGTAATCAAAAGACTCCGATCCCATAAATTCCGGTTCCTGAAGATCCTCTTTTAACAGTTCTAGTTTATTCATACGTTTATCCATCATACGGATACGTACCTCTGACTCCTCTGTAATATATCCGTGTTCATCATGTTCATCACTATCTGCTGCTACAAAGTTCCTAGTCTTACCCGGCACGAGACGGGGTGAAATGCCATCCTCCGTATATCGATAGCGAAGATAATCTCCTTCCTCCACCGCTTCTACGTCTAAGGG
>JAEWEO010000181.1 GCA_023389295.1 Bacillota bacterium | reverse complement strand
CTGAAAACGGTGCAAAAGCTGTTGAGAAATATAATGAGACAAAACCAGATTTAGTAATGATGGATATTACTATGCCAGAAATGGACGGAATTCAAGCACTTAAGAAAATCAAAGCACTGGATCCATCTTCAAATGTAATCATGTGCTCGGCAATGGGACAACAAGCAATGGTAATCGAATCTATCCAAACAGGAGCAAAAGATTTTATCGTTAAACCTTTCCAAGCAGATAGAGTCTTAGAAGCTGTTAAAAAAGCGATAGGCTAATAGTATGGAAGCAAGGATTTATTTATTCCAAGGCGGTTCTACAATTGGTAATTTTGTAGAACTGTTTACATTATTGCTTGTCTTTGTTTTGATTCTAGTGTTAGCATATTACACTTCAAAGTGGATAGGCAAAACGGGTTTGGGAATGAGTACCAAAAACCATAATATTACAATTATTGAAACGTTAAGATTAAGTCAAACGAAATATCTTCAGATAATTAAAGTAGCAAACAAATATCTTGTGATTGCAGTGTCAAAGGATCATGTTGATTATTTAACAGAAATTGATGGAGATCAGTTGAATTGTATTGAAGATGTTACGGAAGTACCTTCTTTTAAAGAAATCCTGTCTAAGATTAAGCTTGGAGTTAATACAAAATCCAAAGATAGCAATGATAATGAAAAAGATAAGAATGATGTGTAGAGGTTGAAAATATGAACGCTAAGATAAAACATAAAATTAGTAAAGTAATTAAAAATTCGCTTATTGCTGTGTTTGTAATGTCTATCATCATTCTAGTTTTTTCTGTACCAGTGAAAGCTAGCAGTCAAACGGATTCATCAGACGTTACTATAACATCTGATGATGAACCCTTTGGATTTAATTTTAATCTCTCTACAGATGGAGAGGGTTCAGGCGTAGCATCAACATTACAAATAGTAATCCTACTTACAGTAATATCAATAGCTCCCTCTTTGTTATTGATGGTAACTTCGTTTACAAGAATTATTGTAGTACTACATTTCGTTAGATCAGCATTGGCGACACAAACGACACCGCCAAACCAAGTACTTATTGGATTAGCGTTATTTTTAACTGTATTTATAATGGGACCAGTTTTTACACAGGTTAACAACGAAGCAATTAAACCTTTATCAAAAGGTGAAATTACTCAAGAGGAAGCGTTTAAAAGAGGTATGGAACCGATTCGTGAGTTTATGTTTAATCAAGTAAAGAATCGACCACAAGATATTAAATTGTTCATGGATATTGCTAATTTAGGTGATGCCAACATAACAGTATATCAGCTTGATGATGTTCCGAATTCTGTATTAATACCTGCTTTTATGATTAGTGAGTTAAGAGCCGCTTTTATCATAGGATTCCTATTATATATACCATTTATTGTTATCGACATGGTAGTTGCTTCTACGCTAATGTCTATGGGTATGATGATGTTACCTCCAACAACAATTTCAATGCCGTTTAAGATTTTATTATTTATCTTAGCCGATGGTTGGAACTTAATAATTGGAAACGTGGTAAAGACTTTCTATGGATAGTTAAGTTTTTCATTTGGAGGTTTATATGAATGTAGATGTAGTAATTGATATAGCTAAAGAAAGTCTTTTAGTTATTATAAAAACTTCTGCTCCAATGTTATTGGTATCATTGATCGTTGGTTTGATTATAAGTATTTTTCAGACTATTACTTCGATTCAGGAGCAGACATTAACATTTGTTCCTAAATTATTGGCTATTTTTTTAGTAATGATGTTAACAGGTTCTTGGATATTTAAAACCATTGTAGATTTTACATATGAGTTGTTTTCGAATTTTGGAACCTATATAAAATGATTATGAAATATGATGCTGTATAACTAGGTAGGATAATATGAATATTGATTTAGCAGTAGAAGATATAGAAGTATTTTTATTGATATTAGTTCGTATTTCAGGTTTCGTATATACTGCGCCTTTCCTAAGTCAGAACAGCGTACCTAGGAACGTTAAAATCGGGCTTAGTGTTTTCATGGCGCTTGTAATTTTTAGTTCTGTAAAAGGTATACAGCTTGAATATGCTGGTATAATCGATTATGCCATATTAGTAACAAAAGAATTAATAGCAGGTGTTTTGATTGGTTTTAGTGCCAATATGTGTGTCTTTATTTTGGGTTTTGCAGGTCAAATGATTGATATGGAGATTGGTTTCTCAATGGTCACGCAATTTGATCCTTCCTCTAGGATGCAGACAACCATAACATCAAATTTTTATACGTATCTTGTTATGTTGATTATGCTTTTAAGTGATATGCATTTGCATCTTGTTAAAGCAATCATGGATACTTTCAAGTTAATACCGATAGGACATACAGTATTTACTTCAGGATTATACGAAGGTGCAGTTAAATTCATAACAGATTACTTTATAATCGGTTTTAGAATTGTACTACCAGTATTTGCTTCTTTATTAATAGTGAATATTGTCCTAGGTATTCTAGCAAGGGTAGCACCTCAGATGAATATGTTTGTTATTGGTATGCAACTTAAAGTGTTTATTGGGCTTTTTGTTTTGTTCTTTGTTATAAGTCTAATGCCACAAGTTACGGATTTTATCTTTTCAGAGATGAAAACTATGATACAAATGGTTGTTAAGAATCTTATAGAATGATTTGAGGTAACGCGAAGTTGAGATTACAAAAAGATGATTTCAATCAGAACTTAATATATAAGCATACTCCGCTCTTACGTTATAATTTGCAGCTGTTTGCGAATGATGAGGGTGGAGAAAAGACAGAAGATGCTACTCCGAAGAAACTGAAGAATGCAAGAGAAGAGGGGCAAGTTGCTAAAAGTACAGAGTTAAACACTGCAGTAATGCTTTTTAGTTTGTTTCTTGTAGTGAAGATTTATATAGGTACTATTGGTGATCAGTTCTTAGATGTATTTAAGAATATATATGGAAGTATTTTGCTTATTTTTAAAAGTGACATGTCAATGAATATAATAATGTCATTACTTGGATATGGTTTAAAATCTATAATTTTAATTGCATTACCAATATTTTTAACTGGTGTGATCATTGGTTTTTTAGTTGACAAAGTACAGATAAAATGGGAAGTTACTACCAAGCCTTTGAAACCGAAGTTAAGTAAATTAGATCCTCTTAAAGGATTTAAAAAGATGTTTTCTAAAGAAAAGTTAGTTCAATTATTATTTTCACTACTCAAGATAATATTGATTGGTTTTCTTGTATATGATACTTTAAAAGACCAGTGGAAATTAGTTCTTAATTTATATGATTATTCTTTATTTCAAGCTATTGGTGTTATTGGAAATTTGGTTATAACATTGGGTTTGAAGATTAGTGCATTGTTCTTAGTCATAGGCTTTGTTGATTTGTACTATCAGCGAAGAAAATTCAAAAATGACATGAAGATGTCTAAGCAAGAAGTTAAAGATGAATGGAAGAATGCAGAAGGCGATCCTCAAATCAAAGGGAAAATTAAGTCGAAGATGTTAGAAGCATCAAGACGTAGAATGATGAGTGCAATTCCAAATGCAGATGTAGTTATCACTAACCCAACACATTTTGCTGTTGCATTGCAGTATGATAGAGAGTCTGGCTCTGCTCCAATTGTGGTTGCAAAAGGTGCCGATTTTATGGCTCAAAAAATCAAAGATATAGCAAGAGAAAACAAAGTTGAAATTGTTGAGAACAAACCTCTTGCTAGAATGTTGTATTTTAATGTTGAAATCGATCAAGAAATACCTCAGGAGCTTTATCAAATGGTAGCTGAGATATTAGCTTATGTATATAGAATAAAAAATAAAATTTAGATTAGGAGGTAAGGTGAATGAAAAAGTCAGACTTGGTACTTGGGTTATATATCCTGGCAGCTATTGTATTTTTGATTGTACCAATACCTTCTTTTTTATTGGATGTGTTATTAGCACTTAATATTGCAATAGCGATGATTATATTATTTAATGCGCTATTCTCTAAGGAAGCTTTAGATATGTCGAGTTTCCCAACGGTATTGCTATTTACAACAATATTCCGTATATCATTGAATGTATCATCTACTAAATTAATTCTTTCTACTGGGGATCCAGGTAATGTAGTTAGAACTTTTGGTGAATTCGTAGGTGGCGGTGACCTAGTAATTGGTGCAATTGTATTCATAATATTAATTTTAGTTCAGTTTATGGTTATCAATAAGGGGTCTGAGAGAGTTGCAGAAGTTACTGCTAGATTTACGC
>JAEWEO010000148.1 GCA_023389295.1 Bacillota bacterium | reverse complement strand
TCATAAAAGCCTCCTAAAAGCATATTAGAATTGCATTACTACTATTAGTAATGATAGTATAAATTTAACATATTTTATAAAAAATGTCAAACGGCTTTTGTTATAATTTGTAATATTACCGAATTATCAGTAGAAACATATTAAAATAATAAGTATCTACAACAAGGAATGATTTTTATATATGCGATATGACAAAATGACCGAATACTTGAGATACAAATCCTTGATTTTGAAGAAAATAATAAAAATGAAGGAAATGACAAATAGATATTTTTATGATATTATGAATAAGCACATACTATAAATTACCATACTTATTACTATGATAAGCAAGGATACATTAGCGAATGATAGTTTATGATATTAAAAACGGATGGAGGTTAACTACATGAAATGTGAAATTCCTTCCTCATATGAATTCCTATTTGAGGAGAAACTAGAAGATTTAAATGGAATTGGAAAAGTGATAAAGCACAAGAAGACAGGGGCAAGAGTTGCAATTATTGCAAATGATGATAATAACAAAGTGTTCTCAATTGGGTTTCGAACTCCACCCACAAATAGTACGGGTGTAGCACATATTATTGAACATTCCGTATTATGCGGATCAAAGAACTTTCCGGCGAAGGACCCCTTTGTAGAATTGGCAAAAGGTTCTTTAAATACCTTTTTAAATGCTATGACTTATCCCGATAAGACAGTATACCCAATCGCCAGCATGAATGACCAGGATTTTAAAAACTTAATGCATGTCTATATGGATGCTGTATTATATCCTAATATATATCAAAGAAAAGAGATATTCCTCCAGGAGGGATGGCATTACGAGCTGGAAAATGAAGAGGCAGATCTTACTTATAACGGTGTAGTATACAATGAGATGAAGGGTGCTTTCTCTTCACCGGAATCGCAATTATATCGATTGATTCAAAATTCTCTCTTCCCTGACACGACCTATGGTGTAGAATCAGGTGGCGATCCGGACTTTATTCCGGAGTTAACCTATGAGGAGTTCATCAATTTCCATAAAACTTATTACCATCCCTCCAACAGTTATATCTATTTATATGGGGACATGGATTTTACAGAACGCCTTAACTGGTTGGATAAGGAATACTTAAATCAATATGACCCTTTGGAGGTTGATTCTTGTGTGAAAATGCAAAAGGGCTTCCAAGAGACGAGAGAAATTAAGGCTTTTTATTCATTGAGTGAAGAAGAGAGCGCAGCGAATAATACGTACTTGGGTTATAATACTGTGGTAGGTAATTCTCTTGATAAAGAATTGGGCTTGACCTTCCAGATACTGGATTATGTTTTATTGCAGGCACCAGGCGCACCAATTAAACAAGCCCTTTTGGATGCAGGAATTGGTAGAGATATCCTGGGCGGTTATGAGGATGAGATTCTTCAGCCAACCTTTACGATTATAGCAAAGAACTCAGAAGAAGATAAAAAAGAACAGCTGGTTACAATTGTAAATGAGGTTCTTACAGATCTGGTCACAAATAAAATAGACGAGAAATCCTTACGTGCAGCCATTAACTTCTATGAATTTAAGTACCGTGAAGCTGATTTTGGACAATTTCCAAAGGGATTATTATATGGACTTCGCGCTATGAGTAGCTGGCTTTATGATGATAACAAACCATTTCTACATCTGAAGGATTCAAACGGTTATTCATTTTTAAAGGATAAAATCGGAACAGGATATTATGAGAAAATCATCAAAGAATATCTATTAGATAATACCCATAAGTCGGTCGTTATTCTGGGACCACAGATAGGTCTCGGAGCAGTAAAAGAGGAAGCGCTTAAGAAGAAGTTAGCGGAGTATAAGGCTGCTCTTTCAAAAGAGGAAATTCAAAAAATTATTTTAGAGACGGCAGAGCTCAAACGCTTTCAGGAAACTCCTTCAACGAAGGAAGAACTGGAAATGATTCCTCTCCTTACCCGCGAGGATATCAAAAAAGAGATAGAGCCTTTGTATAATAAAGAAAAGATAGTGGATGGCGTTAAGGTAATACATCATGATGTATATACTAATAAAATCGCATATTTAAGATTACTCTTTCATATAAAAGACGTCCCGAAGGATTTGTTACCTTATGCATCTTTACTTTCTTTTGTAATAGGGTATATTGATACGGAACATTACACCTACCTGGATTTGTCCAATGAAATCAATATTCATACCGGTGGTATCTTAACGAATGTAAGAAGCTTTTCCGTAAAAGGAAGCTTGGATCTTTATTATCCTGTATTTGAATTTACGACAAAGGTATTGTATGATAAATTAGAAGAGTCCTTCCGTTTAATCGAAGAGATGCTTTACCACACCAAATTTGATGACGTAAAGAGACTAAAAGAAATCATTGATGAAATTAAGTCTAAGCTGCAGATGAATTTCAACAGGTCCGGACATTCCGTTGCGGTTGACCGTGCGATGTCCTACTACTCAGCCCATGGCTTATTTAAAGAAATTACAACCGGTATTTCTCTCTATAAATTTGTGGAAGACCTGTCCGATAACTTTTTGGAGAAGGCAGAGACTGTGATTGCTAAATTTAGAGAGCTAATGCAAATGATATTTACGAAGGAAAATCTCCTTGTTAGTATCACTTCCGATGAAGAGGGATTTCAGAGGTTTACTGAGAAGCTAGCAGACTTTAATGGCAAATTACCTGCGAAGGCAGATAGTAAGCTCTTTATGAATTATGATACTTCAGCGCTTAAACCAGAGCGCTTAAATGAAGGCTTCAAGACAGCTATGCAGGTTCAATATGTAGCAAGAGCAGGCAATTTCTTAAAAGCAGGTATTGAATATACCGGTGCCCTAAAGGTGCTTAAGACAATCCTTAGCTATGACTATTTATGGATTAATGTTAGAGTAAAGGGTGGAGCATATGGATGTATGTGCGGTTTCTCCGGTGTGGATGGAGATGCATATTTTACTTCCTATCGTGATCCGAATTTGCGTGAAACCAATCAGGTTTACGAAAGAGCAATTGATTATGTGAAGAACTTTACGGCTGACGAAAGAGATATTACAAAGTATATCATCGGAACCTTTAGTACGCTTGATACCCCGTTAACACCTCAATCACAGGGAAAACGTTCCTTAAGTATGTATCTGGGAAAAGTTACGGAGGAGGATCTACAAAAGGAAAGAGATCAAGTGCTCAATGTAACGGTTCAGGATATAAGGGAGTTGTATAAGGTAATAAAAGCTCTCATTGATGCAGATAATATCTGCGTCATTGGTAATGAAGAAAAAATCAATGAGAATAAAGATATGTTTAAAGAAGTAAAAAGTCTGATGAAGGCAAATTAACATTTTAAAGAAAGGAGACTTACCCGAAGGCTTGGGTAACTCTCCTTTCCTGAGTAAAATATTTAGGATTTGAGTGTCAAAAGCCACTCGGTAAATTTGGCTTCGTCAATTTGCACAATCAATCTCAGCAATCAAGTGATATGAAACATGGTTTGACGAGCAACTGTTATGAAGTCGTTGGTACTTAGGCCACGTATTTTGTGGCCTTATGTACCATTACGTACTTCATTCAAGCGAAAGCGTGTTGCGAGTAAACTATGTTTCATATCACGAAATTTATATAATAATTGTGCAAATTGACGTATGATATTTATAAATGAGGCTTTTGACACTCTAATCCTAGTAAAAAACTATCGTTTGAAAGGTATAGGGATAAGATGAAGGATACAAAGTTTAAATCAGGGTTCGCAACTTTAATAGGAAGACCAAACGTAGGTAAATCCACTCTGATGAATCAACTAATCGGGCAGAAGATTGCCATCACCTCAGATAAACCACAGACAACTCGTAATAGAATTCAAACCGTATATACGGATGAGAGAGGACAGCTTATCTTCTTAGATACACCCGGAATTCACAAAGCAAAAAACAAGCTTGGTGAATATATGGTTAATGTTGCAGAACGCACGATGAATGAGGTGGATTTAGTTCTATGGCTTGTTGAGCCAACGACTTTCATCGGTGCAGGAGAACAGCACATTGCAGAACAGCTTCGCAAGATCAAAACTCCGGTATTCTTAATTATCAATAAAATTGATACGATTAAAAAGGAGGAAATCTTAACCTTCATAGCTACTTATAAAGACATCTGTGATTTTGCAGAAATAATACCGGTATCGGCACTAAAAGGTGAAAATACCAAGGTGTTACTTGATGAAATATTTAAGTATATGCCGGAAGGACCTATGTACTACGATGAGGATACCGTTACGGATCAACCGGAGCGTCAAATCGTAGCAGAACTTGTTCGTGAAAAGGCACTCCGTCTTCTGGAGGATGAAATTCCCCACGGAATTGCTGTTAGCATTGAACGAATGAAAGAACGTCCTCAGATAAAGGAAGGAAATCCGATGATCGATATTGATGCTACGATTGTATGCGAGCGTGATTCCCATAAAGGTATTATTATTGGGAAGGGTGGAAGTAAATTAAAACAAATTGGTACACAGGCCAGAAAAGAAATTGAGAATTTATTGGACTGCAGAGTAAATCTCCAACTTTGGGTAAAAGTAAAAAAAGATTGGAGAGATAGTGATTTCTTAATGAAGAATTTTGGTTATGGTAGGGATGAATAAATAGGATGGATTCTTAAAATAACGAAGAAATAGTAATCCTAGGATGAGGCTAATTAGATTAATTGATAGATAAAAAATAACATAATGAATGAAAACAAATGATTGATACCTGGATCATCATAAGAATACTTGATATTAGTTGTATTTGATATATTTAATGGTATTTATAACTGTCAAGGTGAGAATCATAAATTATGACTGGGATATTCTAACCAGTTTAATGTGATAGAAAAATGGGAAACCTAAAGATGTAACAGATATGAAAGTACTTTAAAGATAGTAGGACATATTAACAAGAAACAGATTAGAAGTGAAGGCTACTTTATTTACCTACGAGTCTGATTATCTTGAACATCATGGTTAGGGGGCTCATTTATGAAGAATTATGATTATTGGAAAACATTTTTTAACACAGGTAAGATTGACGATTACTTAAATTACATTGCTTGTACGAAAGAAGAGTATAGCGAAGAGCTACTGCAGAGCGTAGATAAAGATAAAGAGGGTGGAGTTGTTGCCAGTATCAACTACCGTGACGGGAATGGTTCTGTCGGCCATGCCGGTTGGTGATTATGACAAACGTCTGGTCATTTTAACAAAAGAGATAGGAAAAATATCAGCATTTGCCAAAGGCGCTAGAAGACCCAACAGCGCCTTATTGGCGTGTAGTCAACCTTTTTCTTTCGGAGAATTTTCTCTTTATGCGGGTAAATCTTCTTATAATATAGTATCAGCCCAAATCTCAAATTATTTTGGAGAACTAAGAGATGATTATGAAGGACTAATGTACGGTTTTTACTTCTGTGAATTTGCTGACTACTTAACGAAAGAAAATAATGATGAAATTAATATTCTTAAGTTACTATATCAAACCCTTCGTGTATTGACTAAAAAATCAATTGATCCGAAACTAATACGTGCAATTTTTGAATTTAAAATAATGTCTTTAAACGGTGAGACTCCTCAGGTATTTGAATGTATAAAGTGTGAAAGAAACACCAAAGAAGCTAAGGAGGAAACACAAGAGTTGCCGGTGGGCAGATATTATTTTAGTGCTGAAAGCGGTGGCATATTGTGTGAGCAATGCGTAAGAGTAGATAGGAATGCGATTAGCATTCGTACATCAACTCTCTATACGATGCAATACATAATATCAATGGAAATTGAAAAACTATACACATTCAAGGTTACCGATGAGGTATTGGAGGAATTGAAAAGGTGTATCAAACACTATTTAAATCGATACATTGATCATGAATTTAAATCCCTCGAGATGCTCCAGGTTTTATAGGAAATGGTTGTATCTTTGGCTGATGAAAACTTGAGAAGCTTCCTTCATAAATGATAAATATTACGATTATTTATTCTGCAACAAGGAAATTATTACATTTATTTGGCACAAAACAACAAAGGAAATTAGATTAAAAATTAGTCCCTCGATTTAAAAATTATAAATTCATATTGAAATTATCAGATTTTAAGGTTACAATGATATAACCCAATGGGATAGGGAGGAAAATCAATGAAAAAACTAGTTCTTAGTGCAGTTTTAGTGTTTTTGCTACTTGGAGCGGTTGGATGTTCAAGGGCTGACTTAAAGATTGATTCTAAAGATATTACGGTTGATACAATACTTGCAAAAAAAAATGGAGAGCTGCGGGTTGCAACCGTAGAAGAGTTTAATAAGTCTTATTATGATCTATCTGAATTACAGAATTTTGTAAAACAGCAGGTAGATCTATATAATAAAAAAATAGGAGAAGAGAAAGTAACCGTAGATGCAATCGAGCAGAAGGAAGGGAAAGCGATCATGCTTCTTACCTACTCAGGAATGGATCAATATGCAAGCTTTAATGAAGTTTCAGCTGCATATTTTAACGGTGGAATTGGAGAAGTGGCACTTGATTTACCCACAACTTTAATTGATGCAAAAAATAATTCTCTTGCTAGTACTAAGGAAATCATTCAAAATGAAAAATACAGGGTACTTGTAATGTTTGAACCCTATGACATTGTAGTTCAGGGAAAAGTTAAATATTATTCCGAAAATTCCGAGCTTCTTGATGATAATAAAGTAAGAGGTGCAGCAGAAGGAATGACAGTAGTTGTCTTCAAATAAGAAAAATTATAAAATTTATGATAAATGTGAGGATGTAAGTATGGAAAAGACGATGGAGAAAATTGTAGCGTTAGCAAAAGCAAGAGGTTTTGTATATCCAGGTTCTGAGATTTATGGTGGACTAGCTAATACTTGGGATTACGGTAATCTTGGTGTAGAGCTAAAGAATAACGTGAAAAAAGCATGGTGGTCTAAATTTATTCAGGAAAATCCTTATAATGTTGGTGTGGATTGTGCCATTTTAATGAACCCTCAGACTTGGGTGGCTTCCGGTCATCTTGGCGGTTTCTCCGATCCTTTGATGGATTGTAAAGAATGTCATGAACGTTTTCGCGCTGACAAATTGATTGAAGATTATAATATGGAAAAAGGGATTACAGTAGAAGGATCAATTGACTCCTGGTCTCAAGAAGAAATGAAGAAATACATTGATGAACATACGATTGTTTGTCCTACCTGTGGCAAGCATAACTTTACTGATATTCGCCAGTTCAACCTTATGTTTAAGACCTTCCAGGGTGTTACTGAGGATGCGAAAAATGTTGTTTACTTAAGACCTGAGACTGCTCAGGGTATCTTTGTTAACTTCAAAAACGTACAAAGAACATCTCGTAAGAAGATTCCTTTTGGTATTGGTCAGATCGGTAAATCCTTCCGTAATGAGATTACTCCCGGTAATTTCACCTTCCGTACCAGAGAGTTTGAGCAAATGGAATTAGAGTTCTTCTGTGAGCCAGGTACAGACCTTGAGTGGTTTACCTACTGGAGACAATTCTGTATTGATTGGTTAAAGAGCCTTGGCATGAAGGAAGAAGAGATGAGAGTAAGAGATCATGATGCTGCTGAGCTTTCCTTCTACAGTAAAGCAACAACTGATATTGAATTCTTATTCCCCTTCGGATGGGGTGAGTTATGGGGTATTGCAGACCGTACCGATTATGACTTAACACAACATCAGAACGTATCAAAAGAAGATATGAGTTACTTTGATGATGAGAAAAAGGAAAGATACATTCCATACGTTGTTGAACCTTCCTTAGGTGCAGACCGTGTTACATTAGCATTCCTGTGTGCTGCTTATGACGAAGAGGAGATCGCAGAAGGCGATGTTCGTACCGTACTTCGTTTCCATCCGGCACTTGCACCGGTAAAAATTGGTGTACTTCCGTTATCTAAGAAGTTATCAGAGCCAGCAGAGAAGATTTACATGGAGTTATGTAAAACTTATAACTGTGAATTTGATGATAGAGGCAATATCGGCAAACGTTACCGTAGACAGGATGAGATTGGAACACCATTCTGTATTACTTACGACTTTGAATCTGAAACCGATGGAGCAGTAACCGTACGCGATAGAGACTCAATGCAACAGGAAAGAATTAAGATTGAAGATTTGAAGTCATATTTTGAGAATAAATTAAAATTTTAAAAAAAGGCTTCCCTATTCACAAGGAACTATGTTATAATGCATTCGGCGACTAGAAATGCCAAATACGAGTTATAATTCGATATATAAGCCTTTATCCGTTGAGTGATAAAAGTATTACGCAAACATAATGAGCAGGTATCGTTATGCTTGCTTAGTACTTTTGGCGCTCAATGATGAATAGGATACTAAAGGTATCTTGTGAAAGCATTCACAGAATGCTTTTAGTATCCTATTCAATGATAAAGCAGTATTGAGTTGTAAAATATAAATAAATTTAGGAGGGCACTTACAAAATGACAAAATGGGTATATTTGTTTAAAGAAGGTAAGGCAGACATGAAGAACCTTCTTGGTGGTAAAGGCGCTAACTTAGCAGAAATGACTAACTTAGGTCTTCCAATTCCTCAAGGTTTTACAGTAACCACAGAAGCATGTACAGATTATTACAATAGTGGAAAAAAGATCAGAGATGAAATCAAAGATCAAATTTTTGCTTCTTTAAGAATTCTTGAAGAAGAACAAGGAAAGAAATTCGGAGATAACGAGAATCCTTTACTTGTATCTGTACGTTCTGGTGCTAGAGCTTCCATGCCTGGTATGATGGACACAATTCTTAACTTAGGTTTAACTGATGCAGCTGTTGAAGGCTTTGCAAAGAAAACCGGTAATGCTAGATTTGCATATGACTCTTATAGAAGATTTATCCAGATGTTCTCTGACGTTGTTATGGAGATCAGCAAATCCAAATTCGAAAGAGTATTGGATGAGATTAAAGAAAAGAAAGGTATTCATTTTGATACTGATCTTACAGCAGATGATTTAAAAGAAGTTATCGCTGGCTTTAAGGCTCTATATAAAGCTGAAAAAGGCGAAGATTTCCCTCAGAATCCTGCAGATCAGTTAATCGAAGCTGTTACCGCTGTATTCCGTTCTTGGGATAACCCTCGTGCTATTTACTACAGAAGAATGAATGATATCCCTGGTGATTGGGGTACTGCAGTTAACGTTCAATCCATGGTATTTGGTAATATGGGTGATACCTCCGGTACTGGTGTTGCATTTACACGTAACCCTTCTACTGGTGAAGCTAAGATCTATGGTGAGTACTTAATCAATGCTCAGGGTGAAGACGTTGTTGCTGGTATTAGAACTCCACTTCCGATTAGCAGATTGGAAGAGGATATGCCTGAAGCATATGCTGAATTCATGAGAATTGCAACTTTACTTGAGAATCATTACAGAGATATGCAGGACATGGAATTCACAATTGAAGATAAGAAACTTTACTTCTTACAGACACGTAGCGGTAAGAGAACTGCACCTGCAGCTCTTCAAATCGCTTGTGATTTAGTAGATGAAGGAAAGATTACAAAGGAAGAAGCAATCAAGAGAATTGATGCAAAATCCTTAGATCAGTTATTACATCCTACTTTTGATTTAAATGCATTAAATGCAGCAAAGCCTGTTGGTAATGCACTTCCTGCATCTCCTGGTGCAGCAGCAGGTAAAGTATACTTTACTGCTGAAGATTCCGTTGCTGCTCATGAAAGAGGCGAGAGAGTTATTCTTGTTCGTCTTGAGACATCTCCGGAAGATATCGAAGGTATGCACGTAGCACAAGGTATCTTAACCGTACGTGGTGGTATGACCTCTCACGCAGCTGTTGTTGCTCGTGGTATGGGTACTGCTTGTGTATCCGGTTGTGGTGATATCAATATCCACGAAGAAGAGAAATACTTCACAATCGCTGGTAATACAGTAAAAGAAGGAGATTATATCTCCCTTGACGGTTCCACAGGTAACATCTATATTGGCGACATCGCTACTGTAGAAGCTTCCATTAGTGGTAACTTTGATAGAATTATGACATGGGCTGACGAGATCAGAACATTAAAGGTTAGAACAAATGCAGATACTCCTGCAGATGCTGCTAACGCAATTAAGTTTGGTGCTGAAGGTATCGGTCTTACTCGTACAGAGCATATGTTCTTTGAGCCAGACAGAATTCCTAAGATCAGAAAGATGATCTTATCAAAGACTGTTGAAGCAAGAGAAGCTGCTCTTAATGAGTTAATTCCTTTCCAGAAGGCAGACTTTAAGGGTATCTACGAAGTAATGGAAGGAAGACCGGTTACTATCCGTTTCTTAGATCCTCCGTTACATGAGTTCGTACCTACCGATCCCGAAGATATCGCTGATTTAGCGAAGGATATGGGACTTTCCGTAGAAGAAGTTAAAGCTACCATCGACTCCTTACACGAGTTCAACCCGATGATGGGTCACAGAGGTTGCCGTCTTGCAGTAACTTACCCTGAAATCGCAAGAATGCAGACCAGAGCGGTTATGGAAGCAGCAATCGAAGTTAAGAAAGAAAAAGGCTTTGATGTAGTTCCTGAAATCATGATCCCTCTCGTTGGTGAGAAGAGAGAGTTAAAATTCGTTAAAGAAATCGTTGTTGAGACAGCTGAAGCAGTTAAGAAGGAAATGGGTTCCGATATTGTGTATCATGTAGGTACCATGATCGAAATTCCTCGTGCAGCATTACTTGCTGATGAGATCGCAGAAGAAGCAGAATTCTTCTCCTTCGGTACTAACGACTTAACACAGATGACTTTCGGTTTCTCCCGTGACGATGCTGGTAAGTTCTTAGATGCATACTACAAGACCAAGATTTATGAGTCTGATCCTTTCGCAAGACTTGATCAGGAAGGTGTTGGCCAGTTAGTGAAGATGGCTTCCGATAAGGGCCGCGCTACAAGACCTGACATCAAGCTTGGTATCTGTGGTGAGCACGGTGGAGATCCTTCCACAGTTGAGTTCTGCCATAAGGTAGGATTAAACTATGTATCCTGTTCTCCTTTCCGTGTGCCGATCGCAAGACTTGCAGCAGCACAGGCAGCGCTCAACAATCCTAGGGGTTAAGACTGAAACAGCTGAAAAGCCCTTAAAACTAGGCACTTTCGTGATTCGGAAGGACTACTTATCAGAGTATAGGAAGTACCATCCGGAGA
>JAEWEO010000080.1 GCA_023389295.1 Bacillota bacterium | reverse complement strand
CTTTTATCGAGGATGATCGGGTGGTGCAAACACTACCCTGGGATTATAAAGCTTGGCACGTAGGGTCCGGTAATAACGGGTCATACAACAATTGTGCAATTGGTGTGGAGATATGTGAGCCTTCCGGACATAAGTATAACGGTGGTACGATGGTAGGCTATAATGTGGATAAAAACGAAGTCTATTTCGGTAAGGTCTATAACAATGCGGTGGAGCTTTTTGCGAAGCTATGCAAGGATTACAACTTGAATCCACTCAAAGATATTTTGTGTCACTCTGAGGTGTATAAGCTAGGATATGGATCTAACCATGCCGATGTTATGCATTGGTTTCCCAAGCATGGTAAGTCTATGGACACCTTCCGGGCAGATGTACAAGCAGCTATGAATTATACACCAGTAGCTCCGATTACAAAAAACTCAGATACTAAGGCTATTAAATGGCTGCAGGAGAAGCTTAATAAGGCTAACACTACATACACTATACCTGCTACCGGTAAGTATGATCCTAAGACCAGAATTGCCGTTCTGATGTATGCTGATTCACGAGGATGGAACTGGGATAAAGCTTCTGGATGGCAGGTAGGGGAAGGAACAATTAAGGCATTAGCCAAATTGTAAGAGTGAGGACAAAATAAAACCCCGGTCATTACTGGCCGGGGTAATGCTTATACTTGTTGACGATATCCACAATCCTGACAAACCATCCAAGATTTAGTTTTAGATTTTCGCCCTCTTAATAGCGAAAATAGAACAAACCACCCCAAGACTGGAATGCAAAGCAAAATCAAATATATTAGCACAGTTAGACACCCACGTCTCTTCACTTCATTAACAGCTTGTACATTAACATTATTACTGCCACACTTCTTACATACCATAAATAACCCCTCCACTATAAGTAAGCAATATTTCCTATATTATTACATAACTGGATGAATTAATCAACCATTATTTACTATTATAATACAGAAAACCCCACGTACGAGCAGGTGTACGCAGGGTCTCTATATCATTTCTAATTTCATCCATATACAATATAACATATTTTGACATTTTTGCATACTTGGCAAAACGACAAAAAAATAGCTACATATTTGTAAAAATATACAATAAATGGAGTTCAAACCAAACATTTATTATAGGATTAAAATATTAATAATGATATTGAAAACAAACATATGTTCTGGTATAATAACAATAATTTCACTGCTACGATACTATTGATTACCGAAAGGGGGATACTATGGAGAAGGATTTCGAGGATTTTATTGTTGCTAGATGTGAGAAGGCTCTTTTAAATAATCAAAATTACATAGAGAGCAGGGATTGCGAACCAGAAGAAGTGCAGGACATGGCACAAATTATTTGCTATAAACAAGGGTTTAATGATGCTATAAAAATACTTAATTGTAGCCAAAAAATGTAGCCAAAACGATACATTATTAGTAAATAAAGAACGATAATAATAAATTAGTTTAAAATAAAGAACTATTAAAAAGATAGGAAAATCAAGGCTTTCCTTTAAAATAAGCCTTTCTATAGCTTGCAAGCGGCTAGACTAAGGATCTAGTCCGGGTTTCTGGGTAGGGGTTCAAGTCCCCTCGACTGCACTTAAATGAGAGTTATGACGAAAGTCATAGCTCTTTTTTTGTCTATTGACTTCTTGGTTTACTTGATGTAAACTGACAATAGGTTTACAATCAGTAAACTAAATAACAAGGAGGGATTGAGATGGCTGATTATAAATTAGGAATGATGGAAACGCGATTTGCTGATTTGATTTGGAATAACGAACCGTTATCTTCCGGTGATCTGGTGAAGCTTAGCGAGAAAGAACTTAGTTGGAAAAAATCGACCACCTACACGATACTAAGACGACTTTGCGAGCGCGGTATTTTTCAAAACCAGGATGGGATCGTTACGTCCCTAATCTCCAAACAGGATTTTAATGCTTTACAAAGCGAGAAGTTTGTAGAGGAAACCTTTGATGGGTCATTACCACAGTTTTTAACTGCATTTACCACACGTAAAAAGTTATCTGAGAAGGAAATTGAAGAACTCCAAAGGTTCATTGATGAGAGAAGGAGGTAGATATGTTAAATAGCATGTTTTTGCAACTTCTTAATATGAGTTACACAGCATGTTTTGTTATTATAGCTGTACTTATTGCAAGGTTGCTTCTGAAAAAAGCGCCTAAAGTATTTTCCTATGCTTTGTGGGCTGTGGTACTATTTCGACTTCTCTGCCCCCTTTCTTTTGAAAGTCCAATCGGCATTGTACCTAACAAGGATTTTTCTGAATATATCAATAGGAATGAAATTAAAACATATCAGGATAATCAAAGTCCAAGTGGTGTTGTTAATGCAGTTAATACAAACAATACAGATAATAAAGATAATACAGGCGACGTAAGTAATGAGACTATTACAGCGACTAGAAGTTCCCAATCAGTCAACGCAAGCAGCGTTCTGTGGTACATTATAGAGAACATTGGTATATATTTATGGCTTATTGGAATGTTTGCAATACTCACTTACAGCGCCATTTCACTTATAAAACTTAAACGCAAATTGATAGGGGCCGGACGCCTGCAAGATAACATCTATCTTGCAGATCACATTGCGTCGCCTTTTGTAATGGGGTTTTTTCGACCAAAAATCTATCTACCGTCTGCACTTTCTCAAGAGGAGCAGACATATATTATTCAGCATGAGCAGTATCACATACACAGAGGGGACCATGTAGTGAAAATTCTGACTTTTCTTGCACTCTGTATCCATTGGTTCAATCCCCTTGTATGGCTGGCATTTGTACTGTCCGTAAAAGATATGGAGATGTCTTGTGATGAAGCGGTGATGAAGAAAATGGATGATGACATACGCACGGAATATTCTATGTCGTTGTTAAGTCTTGCTACTGGGAGGAGAATAATCGCTTCGGCACCACTGGCTTTTGGGGAAGGAGATACACAGAGTCGTATCAAAAATGTGATGAAATATAAAAAACCTACTTTTGGGGTGTTGCTTCTTTGTCTTGTGACGGTAATAACACTTAGCATTGTATTTATGCTAAATCCAAAACAGAATAGTAACAATCTACTTGGTGCGACTTATCAGGTAGAGAATATCTTGTTTGACGCTCCCCAATACTCCTTTACATATAACAAGGAAACAGCGCCGTCTTACACAATTACTGCTGACTATGCCATTTATGAAAAGGAAAATACCAGCGAAGCTGAGTGGGTATACAAAGGGAGTTTGTATTCAGTCGAGTATAGTCGACAGGAGTTATATGCGCTATTTTATCCTCAGTTATATGACCAGAAGCTATTTGATCCGCCGAAACAGCTTGATGAGGTTAGCAAGATATACAGGGCTGATACAGGGAATGAAAATCAACAGTTTTATTTGGTGATGCAGACCGACTCAGATGAAATTTTGATTGCCATAGGGTATGATGGGGCTGGAAGCAGCCTCGTTCGCTGGCTTTTTAAAATGGAGCAGATTTCCGGCACTTATGACATTACCTATATCGATATGTCCATTGAAAGTCATTTAGGCAATGACAGGGATGTAGAAAGCTTTTCTGTGTATGAGACGGATACCGCTCCATCCTATATGATTGTTGGTTTTCTTTTGGATGGCAGCGCCGAAAAATCAGACATGGGCTTTGCAACGTTCCGTTTTAAGAATGGGCGATACAGATTGGCTGACTGCTACGTGTATGAGGATGCTGCTATTGTCGATGATACGTCATCGACTACCGATCTGGTAGTACGTGACGGAATACATCTGGCCGAGAATTTGGCAGTTTGCTATCAGTATGGTAAACCCTCTAAGGATCCATCCTATGAAATCATATTAAGCAACAATCCAAAGCTTTCCTCCATTACTCGAATTGTAGATGGAGCACTAGAATCAAAGGAAACTGTCACAGGCAACCCAAGCATGACCGTATTCCCGTTGGTTGATATAGATTCAAGACGATATGAATATGATTACTAAATTTTTATTTTATACTATACATCTAAAATGGCTATTGTTATAATTAAAATAAATGGGTGATTGCGAAACTAGTAAACTTTAGGTAGTGAATACACAAGAGATACTGTTCCGGAGCGGAGGTTAAGCCTGAAGGTAGCGTTGAAGCGGAGGAATATGTATCGATTGTGTATTCAAGTATAAAATATATATTGTTTCGTAATCACTTAAATATTGAAAGGAGCAATAATACAACCTGGAGCTTGTATTTTAAAACATGAACATGAAAAAAGATTTTTTACTTATATTGAAGGGCTTCATCATCGGCTCCTCCATGAGCGTTCCCGGCGTAAGCGGCGGTACAATGGCTATTCTGCTCGGCATCTATGATAAGCTGATTAGTTCCATCAGTAACTTCTTGAAGGATTTCAAGAATAACCTGATTTTCCTTATTAAATTCTGTGTCGGTGCAGCACTAGGAATCGGCTCATTAGCCTTTGTAATCAAATGGTTGCTGGAGAAGTTTCCACTACCCGTTTCGTTCTTTTTCCTGGGAGCAGTTATCGGAGGTATCCCTGCGCTGTATAAAAAGACAAAGGTATCAAAGTTTAAGATTTCATCAGCTTTCTATTTCCTAATCGGTTTGGTTGGCGTTATCTCGATTGGTTTTCTTCCGACAGGAAATTTTGATATTGGCACAGGTACCGGACTGACACATTATCTGATGGTACTGGTGACCGGCATTATTATCGCCTTGGCACTTGTGTTACCCGGTATTAGCACCTCTCATATGCTACTTGTTCTTGGAATGTATGATTCCATGCTGTTAGCGATTACGGAATTTAATATCTTTTATATTGGTGTGTTAGGAGTTTCCACATTGATCGGAGTTTTTCTAATCACGAAGCCGATTGAATGGACGATGAATAAATTTCCTCATCAGACCTATTGGATGATTATAGGCTTTGTCCTTGGCTCCACTTCCGAAATATTCCGAGACAAGATATTACCGGCAGTACCGGTTCAGGCAGACTTTACCTGGTGGATTGTATCTGCATTAGTTTCGGCGGTTGCCTTTGCCCTTGGCTATTTATCAATAAGATCATTATCCAGATTCTCAAATGATTAATATATGAAATGAGAAGGAGCTTCCTTTAAATTGAGGGAGCTCTTTTCCTGTTATTTACGATAACAAAGCCAGAAATGTGAAGAGTACTTTGTATAGTTGATTATAGTTCGGATTTAGTGTACATAAGAAACCCTCTAATATTCCAAAACAAAAAAATATTGATTGACAATAACAGGAAATAAGAGTATATTTTGGGTAAGGTGATATCATAATGATATCAAATCAATATATAATAGAAGCGGAGGAATATTATGAATCAAGATGAAAACAGGAGTACAGTTAAAGTTATTGAAGAGAAGGAAATAAAGCCATTTAGTGGAGGTATCATGCTTTTACTAATACTGGCAGGCTTTGTGCTTTCCATATTCATGATCATAGCAGGTGGTTTTAATTTGGAAGCTGGTAGTTATGCCATAGGTGGATTTTTATTAACCGCTGGAATTATCTTTATTGTTGTTCTTTTTATCTTACTTGGAGGTTTTCATATTTTAAATCCAAACGAAGCTTTGGTTATGACGTTATTTGGTAAGTATTACGGAACAATCAAAAAGGAAGGCTTTTATTACACTAATCCATTTGCAAGTGCTATTAATCCGGCACACAGAGTAGCTTCTAATGTGACCATTGCTACAGGTACAACAGGCACGAATGCGCAGGCAAGCGTACCGGCAACCGGAAGTAAGAAAATATCAACCAAGACCTTAACCTTAAACAATGAGAAGCAGAAAGTAAATGATGTACTTGGTAATCCCATTATAATCGGTGCAGTAGTTATTTGGAGAGTATCCGATCCAACCAAGGCGGTATTTAATGTGGATAATTATAAGACCTTCTTATCCATTCAATGTGACTCCACCATTCGTAATATCGCAAGACTATATCCCTATGATACAATGGAAGATGATGCAGATGAAAAGACACTTCGTGGCAGCAGTCAAGAAATAGCAAACAGCATGAGGGAAGAGTTGCAGCAAAGAGTACTGGAGGCTGGATTAGAGATAAAAGAGGTTAGAATTACACATTTATCCTATGCAGAAGAAATTGCAGCAGCAATGCTGCAAAGACAGCAGGCGGTTGCTATTATTGCAGCTCGCCAGAAGATTGTAGAGGGTGCTGTCAGCATGGTTAAAATGGCAATCGATCAATTGGGTGAAAATGAGATAGTAGTACTGGATGAAGAAAGAAAAGCTGCCATGGTAAGTAACCTTTTGGTGGTCCTTTGTGGTAGTAAGGATGCTCAGCCGATCATTAACTCCGGGTCGATCTACTAGTGTTATCGTATAGAAAAGGTTGTGTAAAATGGAAGAAAGTATTGAAATGAAAGAAGAAAAGCTAAAGGCCAGACTGGAACGTATTAAGGAATTGGAACAAGAAGTTATAAAGAGAGAAAATGAGTTAAAGAATAAAGAAAAGTCAAAGAAACAAATACTACTTAGGCTTTCTCCTAGTCTTTGGAATGAGGTTGCGGCCTGGGCAGAAGAGGATTTTCGTTCGATCAATGGACAAATAGAATATCTACTGGCAGAAGCTGTTCGTAAAAGGAGAGGGTGAATGTAAGGTTAAATCGAGAGCTAAGAGCTTTACAATTTAACTTGGTTGATATTTAATGATTAAAAAGAATAGTGCTTAAGAAAGGTTTAACATGGAGAAACAAGGATTTAAGGCGTTTGAACTTAGCGAGGATATCTTGAAAGCCTTAGAGAGTTTAGGATATATTAATCCCACAGAGGTACAGCAAAAGGTAATCCCCCTTGCATTGCAGAAAAAGGACCTTGTCGTTAGGTCACAAACGGGTAGTGGAAAGACAGCTGCCTATGCTATTCCAATTAGTGAAAGGATGGATTGGCTTGAAAATAAGCCTCAGGCATTAGTTTTAACTCCTACCAGGGAACTTGCGGTACAAGTGAAAGAAGACTTCACAAACATTAGTAGGCTGAAACGACTGAAAGCTGTTGCAATTTTTGGTAGACAGTCTTTCGCAGTACAAAAGACAGAATTAAAGCAGAAAAATCATGTGGTGGTAGGAACTCCTGGTCGAGTTCTTGATCATATAGAGCGTGGGACCATCAACCTAAGTCAGGTAAAATACCTTGTAATTGACGAAGCGGATGAAATGTTAAGTATGGGTTTTATTGAACAAGTTGAAACTATCCTAGAAGCTTTACCTACAGATCGAATAACAATGCTATTTTCAGCCACTTTACCTGATGTTATAAAGAATTTAGCGCTTAAGTTTATGATAAATCCACTTAATGTTGAGGTTCAAGCTGAGAATATTACGGTAGATAGAATAAAGCATTTTCAGTATAGCACTTGTGAGGAGGATAAATTATCTCTACTGATGGATGTAACTACTGTAGAGAATCCGGATAGCTGCATTATTTTTTGCCAAACGAAAGAACGAGTGGATTTAATAGAGAGCCAGTTAACGGCTTCAGGGTATCCATGTAATAAAATTCATGGAGGAATGGAGCAGGAGGACAGGCTTCGAACCATGAGGGATTTTAAACGTGGTGCCTTCCGATACCTCATTGCTACGGACGTTGCCGCTAGAGGAATTGATATCGATAATATATCGCTTATTATTAATTATGACATTCCCTTAAAGAAAGAAAATTATGTTCATCGAACCGGTAGAACCGGGCGAGCTGGCCAAGAGGGAAAAGCGCTCACCTTTGTAACAGCAAGAGAAGAACGATATATAAAGGATATTATGGAGTATATTGGTTTTGATATTTCACTTATGAGTAATCCCTCCGAGGAGGAGATATCAAAGAGTAAAGCAGCCTTTCAAGCAAAATTAAAGAACAAACCGGTTCGAAAGATTCCAAGAAATGAACAATTGAATAAGGAAATCATGACACTTTATTTTAATGGTGGAAAGAAGAAAAAATTGCGAGCAACAAATTTTGTCGGAGTTATTTCAAATTTAGAGGGAATAAATGCAGAGGATATCGGGATTATTACAGTTATGGATACCCATACCCATGTTGATATTTTGAATGGGAAAGGACCATTGGTTCTATCAGCTATGAAGAACATGACAATCTGTGGGAAACAGCTGAAAGTTTCAGAAGCTCATAAGAAGTAATGAAAGAAGTAATCAAGAATGATATGAATTTATCTATATCAAGATAGTTAAGTATAGAAAAACTGGCTCTTTGTGGACATGGAGCCAGCTTTTTTAGAATGCATCCTTCATAAAAAGTCTGTAAAGTGACATTTTTGAATGCATGATAGATACATTAATTATTAATAATACTTAAGCCGGATTAGCAACGCTATCGTATTCCTCTAACATCTCCTCAACCTCTGATAATAGGTAGTCAATATCAATGAGACCAGATTCAAAAACCTTTTCCACATGTCTTTCGGCCATTGCTCTATCACCAATACCGGCATAGGATAGGGAAAGCTGGGATAAGATTTCAATATTGGTTGGAGCTATTTCTAGTGCACGTGTAAGAAGTGGAATGGCATTGGCATATTGTCCCAAGTGAATATATGCATAAGCATAATCGCAGATAAAAGCGGTATTAATAGGAAAAGCAGTCAGGTACTGTTCAAAATAAGGGAGAGCTTTTTCATAATCTCCATGCTTTGAATAGACAAGGGCTAGTAATCCCAAAGCATTATAGTTTTTAGGTTGGATGTTAATTGCTGTCTGCAATGCCTCTATACTCTCATCCTTTGAATGAAGATGATTATGGCAGGCGCCGATTAGGAAATAACCATGGCTCTTATCACGATCCGTCTTGGCGTATTTTGTTGCATATTTAAACTGCTTTAGTGCCTGCTTGTATTTTCCTTTCTCCATGTACTCCAAACCATATTGATAATAGGAGTAACCGTTCCCTTTTAAGAAATAATTTGCTTCTTGATAATTTCTCTCAAACTCCTCATTCGTTACACGCTTTTCATTACGTTCTAATATTTTTAGAATACTTAGGATAAAGGGTCTTTTTGCGCGTTTATGAAACCACCAGTTTTCAGAGCCACTATAGAGGACGGGCAATATTCTGAGACTTCCTTCTTTACGGTATTGTTCTACAATAAATCTTTTTGTTTGTAAATCAGTATCTTCCACAATAAAAATCGGTAGTATGAAATTACGCTTACCCTTACCGTGTCTGGTAAATAGCTTGTTGGCAGTAGCATAGCTATCCTCCAATTGTCTTTCTATCTGAGGTTTCTTTCTATGAAAGGATACATAGGGATAAACATAAACACGAATAAAGATATTATCCTTTGAAAATAGTTTCTGATTAGCTCGAAAGGCTTCAATATAATAGGTGTCTTTCATATCCTCATGGTCTACGCGGTTAGTACCATAGCTTAAGGTATATTTTTCAAAAATCAGGTTGTCCGTTAAACGCTTCAGAGTTTTGTCTTGGTTATACTCCTCATTCGTCTTATGAAAACGATAATCCTCACAGGGTTCTAAACATTTGAATAAGGTGAGAAAAAAGGGACCAATAATTAAGCCAAATAACAAAAGAAATGGGATGGTCAGACGAAGTAACAGCTGATAAGCATCGGTTGAAGAGTATTTTATCATTACTTCCCCTAGGTAGGTAGAATTGAAAAACCCTTGAAACGCTCTTTCAGTCAAAGATTGATCTATTGCTTTAAAGAATATCATTAGAATTGTGAAAGTACCAAATAAGGTTACAATAAATTTTAAGAAAAAAGTGAAGAATTTATTCAACTGTGCATCGGCTATCTTACATATGAGATTACCAAGATAATACAAAAAATCATTATGCTCCATTTCCTTTACCGTCTCTTCCTTAGTATTTAACCATATTATAACATTTATAAGACTATCTGAGAATGAAACCAATGGTCCATTTTTGGAGGGTTTGAATAAATTAATTGAAGAAGATTTCGATATGGAGGTTTATCATGGGGTATTATGTAACTGTCGAACCTTATGTTAATATCTATGTGCAGGATATAAATCCTGAGTGTGATAAGACGCTTGTGTTTTTGCATGGCTGGCCGGGAAATTATAATCTATTTGAGTATCAATTTGATGTTTTAGGAAAGATGGGGTATCGTTGTATCGGAATTGATACCAGAGGTTTTGGTCAATCGGATAAGCCCTTCCATGGATATGACTATGATACACTAGCTGATGATGTCCATTGCGTTATGGAAGCTCTAAACTTAAGAGATGTAACTTTGCTGGGACATTCGACAGGAGGGGCTATTGCTATTCGCTATATGGCAAGACACAAAGGATTTGGGGTATCCAAATTAGTACTGGCAGCTGCAGCTGCTCCTAGCCTCATTAAAAGACCAAACTTCCCTTATGGGCTTGACAAGGAGACCGTTCTACAGCTTATCGACGGGACCTATACGGATCGGCCTAATATGCTTCGAGGATTTGGAGATATGTTCTTCTATCAGCATATTACAGGGGCATTTTCGGATTGGTTCTTTCAGTTAGGACTTCAGGCAGCAGGCTGGGCAACGGCAGCTATTGCAAATACCTGGCTAAAGGAAGTCCTTTTTGCCGACTTAGAGCTCATTCGTGTTCCAACATTAATCATACATGGAATCCATGATAAGGTAGTACCTTTTGACCTTGGAACAGTTCAAGAGCAATTAATTCCTCATGCCAAATTAGTTCCTTTTCTTGAGAGTGGCCATGGATCATTTTATGATCAAAAGGATGAGTTTAATAAAGTGTTAATGAACTTTGTAAATGAATAAATAACATACAAAATAAACCCATCTATAAGGATGATTGAATTACATAAGATAATATGATATATTATGTAAAGCAAAAGGGTACATTAAGTTTATCTACGGATAAATTTTAATAGAAATACTAGATGAAGCAGAGGAGTATTATTATGATGAATCCAGCGAAATTATTTAAGATGAAAGCTGCATGGGATAAATTTGTGGAGAACCATCCGAAGTTTCCGTTATTTATGAATGCTGTTCGAAGTAACGCAATTGATGAAGGTTCCATAATTGAGATTACAATCACCACAGCACAAGGTAAAACTATTAGTACCAATATCAAAGTTACAGAATCAGATAAAGAGATGTTGGCAGAAATGACAGCGCTTATGAAAAATTAATGTAGGCATCCGATAAGAACGAGAATCATTCTAAGAAATATATATAATTTAATATAATCGAACAACGACGCTCGCCCTTAGCGAACGTCTACTGTTAGTAAGAAGCTGTTGTAAGACTGTTAAAGTAAGTCTTACAGCAGCTTTTTCGTATGATAAGACCTCGTATTATAATGTATGAAAGTATTTGAAAGCAGACTCTTTGTTAATATAACAAGTCGATTTACATTTTTACTGTAATCGAATTTTTATGCAAAATATAATTCCTTGCAGTATAGGTATTTGCAGGTCTTGCGATATATTCTACATCAGGATATTACCAAATTTTAATAATTATTAGTTGACAAATGAAAATATGGACATTATAATTTATATAAATCATACAATGTTACTATGAATAGTATGAATAAAAATGGGGAAGGAGTTTTAAAAGTGGCATATATTTCACAGGTTGAATATGAGAATGCTTCAGAGGAGGTAAAAGCTCAATTCGAGGATCAAATAAGAAAGCACGGTAGAATTACTAATATGAAGAAAACACTTCTTCATTCATTGCCGGCATTCCATACTCTTATGGAATGGTATCCTTTAGAGAAAGAAGTAGAGAAGTTTTTAGGAGAAAGAGCAACCAATTTTTATTGTTATGCAATATCAACACAGAATCAATGTTTAATCTGTTCCACCTTCTTTCGTAAGATTCTCGTTGATTTAAAGATAGACTTTGAGACTTTCGAATTTACAGAAGAAGAAAATGAGATTATAGAGTATGGCAGATATTTAGTACAAGATCCGACTCATATACCGGCAGAGCTATTTGATAAGCTAAAGAATCGATATAGCGAAGAACAGATTGTTTTGTTAACAGCGTTCGGAAGTATGATGATTGCTACTAATTTGATCAACACGGCGCTACAGATTGATTTAGATGAAGTATTAACATCGTATACTAAGAGGGGGTAAAAAGATGTCTAGAGAATTTGAAAACAAAACCGTATTTATTACAGGTGCAGCTAAAGGTCAGGGAAGAGGAATTGCATTATCTTTTGCAAAGGAAGGAGCAAATATCATAGCATTTGACCTTGGTGAAAGAATGGAATATCCTTCTTATCATCGTTCCAGTAATAAGGATTTAGAAGAACTTAAGGAAGAGGTTCAGGCACTTGGTGGAAGGATAGAGATCTTTGTGGGAGACGTTAGAAATGCAGCAGATGTAGAGCACGCAGTTGAAAGTGGAGCAAAAGCCTTTGGTGGCATTGATGTGTTGTTTAGTAATGCCGGAATTTGCGCCTATGGACTTTCTCATGAATTATCTGAAGTAGAGTGGGATGCAATGATTGACATTAACCTAAAGGGAGGGTGGCTAGTATCTAAGTATGTGATTCCCCATATGATAGAGCAAAAAAGTGGTATCATTTTATATAACTCCTCTATCGCAGGACTAAGAGGAATGAACCGCATTTCCCATTATGCCGCTTCAAAGCATGCGCTAATTGGATTGGCGAAATCTCAGGCAATCGAATTGGCACCCTATGGAATTCGTGTATTAACCATACATCCTACGGGAGTTAACACACCGATGAATGATGGATTAGCAGAGATGGAAGGTGCAACGCCAAAGGAAATTGCAGAACGCTCCGCAGGAAATCTTCTACCAGTACCGTGGGTGGAGGTTGAGGATGTAGCTAATTTAGTGCTGTTTTTGGCAAGTGATAAGGCTAAATACATTACCGGAAGCCAGTACATATTGGATGCGGGATTGTTAACCAGATAAGAAATAAAGAAAATAAAAATAAGCAGTCGGAAAGATCTAAATGAGCCTGTAAATTGAAATCTAGCTGATGTAACTCATTTTTAAGAGGAAGATAAGAGACGAAAGATTAATAACAAATAAAAGAAAACCCTATTGAAGGAGAATAATATGAAAAAGAAAATTTTAAGCGTAGCTCTATTACTTGTTATAGCCTTGAGTTTGACCGCATGTGCTTCTGTAAAAGATAATACTGAAACAGATACACCTACTGGGCAGAATAATACAACAAATTCAGAAACTAGTGATTCACCTGATAATACAGACGTGGATACCATACAGGTTGGTACCATGGGTACATACAATCCCTTTAGCTATGAAGATGAGAACGGAATTTTAACCGGCTATGATCTTGAAGTACTAAGATTACTGGAGGAAAAGGATGAGAGCTTAAAGTTTGAGTTTATAGGTGCTCCTTGGGATAGCTTATTTGTGGGTCTTGATTCCGATAAGTTTCAGATGTTAGCAAATCAAATCACTTCTAACCCGGACCGAGTTGCAAAATATAACCTTACCGAAAATCGCTATTTTACCTGTGTTTCACAGATTATAGTGAAAAAAGGAACCACAGGAATTAGTTCTTTAGAGGATCTTCAGGGTAAAAAAATTGGTTTAACCGTTGGTGATTCCTTTACAAGACTGGTGGAGGATTGGAATGCTGAGAATGGAAACATATTAGAAATTACTTATTATGAGCAGGGTATTGAAACAATTCTTCAGGATCTTGTAAGTGGAAGAATTGATGCAACGGTAAATGATCCGATTGTAGCGAAGGATAAGGCCACAGTTCAGGGACTTGATGTGGAGGTAGTTGGTGAAAGATTATCCGCTGATCCTACTTATTTTATCTTCAAGCAGGATGAGGACGGAGAAGCTTTAAGAGATAAGGTGGATGCCGCCCTTAAGCAGGCAATTGATGATGGATCTCTAGAAGCATTATCTCTGGAGTGGTTCGGCGTAGATTATACCAAGTAGAAAGAGAGTGATTTAGATGGAACAGTTATTGGACTTCTCTTATTTGATACAATCGATACCGGCAATTGCAAAGGGAATTCCAACTTCCCTGGCCATCGCCCTCATTGCTTTTGTAATTGGTTTACTAATTGGGCTTTTTGTTGCCTTAATTAAGATTTATCAGGTACCCATATTATCGCAGATTGCAGCGGTATATGTTTCATTTATCAGAGGCACACCTTTATTGGTACAGATATTCTTATCTTATTATGGTATTCCTTTGGTAATTCGCTATCTTAATTCTAGATATAACCTTGATTATGACGTATCATTTATACCGGCGATTTACTTTATTTATGTAGCGTTTTCTCTGAATTCAGGAGCTTATCTTTCGGAAACCATAAGAGCAGCCATTCAATCAGTTAACAAGGGACAGATGGAAGCATGCTATTCGGTGGGAATGTCCACGACACAGGGATTACGACGGATTATTCTCCCTCAGGCAGCAACTGTTGCTTTACCTAACATTGGGAATCATTTTGTAGCTTTATTAAAAGATACATCCTTAGCTTTTGCAGCCTCCGTACCGGAGATCATTGGAAAGGCAAAGATTATTGCAGGAAGAACTTCTATGTTTTTTGAAGTTTACATAGTGGCAGCATTTTTATACTGGGTAATATGCATTTTGATTGAACGAATTTTGAAGCTACTGGAGCATAGATTCCGTCGGTATGAAAGAGGTGTGTCATGATAGAGATTAGAAATATTAATAAGTATTTTAAGAAGAATCATGTCTTAAAGGATATTAATTTAAAAGTAGAAAAAGGCGAGACGGTAGCGCTCATTGGTCCTAGTGGATCCGGTAAGTCGACCTTACTTCGCTGCATCAATCTTTTAGAAAAACCAACAAGCGGTGAAATAATTCTAGATGATATTCATGTGGAGGCTCATGCATTAACCAAAAAGTGCATTCATAGGGTACATCAAAACACAGCTATGGTGTTTCAAAATTATAATCTCTTTGCAAATAAAACTGCTCTTGAAAATATCGCGGAGGCACTCCTTGTAGTCTTTAAAATGTCTAAGAAGGAAGCCTATGAGAAAAGCCAGCAGTTACTTGAAAAAGTGGATCTTTTGGACCGTGCAAATCACTACCCCTCCGGTCTATCCGGAGGACAGCAGCAAAGAGTTGCAATTGCAAGAGCCTTAGCTATTAATCCAAAAGTGATTCTCTTTGATGAACCTACTTCAGCACTTGATCCGGAGCTAGTAGAGGAAGTATTACAGGTAATCAAGAATGTTTCACAGGAGAAAGTTACCATGATGATTGTAACCCATGAGCTGGATTTTGCTAGAGAGGTTGCGGATCGAATCGTATTTATGTCCGATGGAATTGTTGTGGAAGAGAATACAGCGAGAGAATTTTTTCAAAATCCTCAGAAGGAGAGAACAAAGCAGTTTCTTGAAAAATATCGAAAAGAACCTATTTATTATATCTGATGGATCGATATTTTAATGGAGCAGGGGATTAAAAAGAGAAGAGTATAGAAAAAGAGAAGAGTATAGAAAAAGAGAAAGTGTAGTAAAATGAGGAACCTAGGTTATAGGACATTTTACTTAACACTTTCTCTTTTATATTAACATAAGACGATCGCTTCGGGAGAGCGTCGCTGGTTGATTTGTACTACAATAATGCTAAATCTTAGAATTCTGCTTTCCATAAGCCATGAAGATTGCAATATTCATATACAGCACCGTGCTCAACCTCTTCAAACTCTGCCTTAGGCTCTTGACCTGGCTGTAAATATGTTAATTGAACCTTATCTTCTGTTACAAGAGCAACCCACTCAATATAGTGTTCGGGTAATGAAGGATGAAGTACAGAGCCAATAGCAACTTTAATCTTTCCGTCTTCCTTTACTACGTCAGGAACGTGCTTTTCTTGAACAGCATCGGTAGTATTAGCATCAAGCTTTGTCATAGGTTTTCCACAGCAAGTTAAAGTGCCACCGCCATTCTTAATTTGAGCCACCATATTTCCGCATACTTCACAACGATAAAAAGTTACATTAGACATTTTTGTGTCCTCCTTGAAATTAAATTAATAATCATTACTGTTATTGATATTTTATATCACTTAGTATAAAAAAGCAAGTCTAAATATCAATTTCGGGTCTATATTCTTTTGTGTGAATATCATGTAAAAGTTGTTTATTCCCTTACTTACATATTATGCAGATATGTACAAGCTATTACAGCTGTTTATTATTAATTTTAAACCAATTCGTTTTAATGGATATTGTGTTAGAAGGCACTATACATGAAATTGGCTTGTAATGGTCTTATTGTATGTATTAATGAGATGCCTATACACCGATAGGTAAAATTTAAATATTATAAAAGGTAAGTCACTATGCATATTGGTAGTTCTCAGAGAAACACTATTCTTATAAATTTGAAAAGGATGTGATGTTCTGAGCAAACAATCGAATCAAAGATATCGTAAGGAAAAAGAAAAAGATCATCTTAAGAAAGAAGGAATAGGTAATTCAGCTTCAGCAGGTGAAAGTGGTAAGGAGCAAAACAAAATTAATCATGAATTTACAGGAAGAGCAGAAAATAAGTAAGTTTGATAAAGGCATCGATCTTCTGATTACAAAGGAAAGGAACTTATAATAAGAATTGTAAAAGAACAATAGAAGCCCAAAGATTTAACAAAGTAAGCTGCCTTAGAGGTAAGAAATAGAGACCTTTAAGGCAGCTTTATGGTTTAGACAATATAATTTCTATGCCTCACATTGTAGATGTCATTGGTGTGTTTTCGTACACCATTTCATTTCTTCTTATGGGTTAGTACCAGTAATTACCATAAGGTTTATCATGATTATTATTATATTGGTTATGGTTCGTATTATGGTTCGTATCTTGGTTCGCATTGTGGTTTGTATTTTGATTGGTATTATGGTTCGTACTTTGGTTCGTATTTTGGTTACTGTTTCGATTAGTGTTTCTTGTATTAGTTTCAAATTGATTATCTTGTCCCAAAGTAACAGACTGACTTTGATTTTTATTAGTATCATTGTTAATAACAGTTGTTATATCATCTTTTGAGCTTCGTCTTGATCTATTAATTAAGATACCAAAAATAATTCCCAGCAAGAAAAAGGCAATAATTAAGGCTATAATTACAACAAAGAAATTAGTGGAATTAATAATACCGCATAACAGCGAAGGATTAAATGACAAAATAAGACACTCCTTTACAATGTATTTCAATATCTATATATGCGGTGGGATAAGGTATTGTTACAAATGGGAAAATAAAACTGTAGTTGACATAGATGTTGTGGTTTAATATAATTGAACTACAATATATTGTACATATAAAAAAGTAACTGATGTTTAAAAATAGCATGAAATGCTAAGAATAGAAGGATAGCAGCTTGGTGTTTGCTGTCGTGTATATGTAGAATGGAGCGTATTATGGAACATTTACTATCAGATAATTTTTTAAATAAATATGATAATTTAAAAAATCCATTAAGCCACATCGGAGAATTTGTATATCTGAGAACTTACTCCAGATATCTTGACGATAAAAAGCGACGAGAAATATGGCCTGAAACTGTACTTAGAGCTACAGAGTATAATATCAGCCTTGGTATAAATTATAAGAAAAAGATGGGATTGCCCGTTGACCCCAAGAAGGAAAGAATGGAGGCAGAATTTCTCTATGATAATCTATTCCATCTTAGAACCTTTACTTCGGGAAGAACCTTGTACATGGGAGGAACGGAAGTAGTAAATCAATATCCTTTATCAAACTATAATTGTGCCTTTACGGATATCGAATGTATGGAGGATTTTGTTGATGTGTTTTATCTTTTGATGGTTGGCAGCGGAGTCGGAATCCGTATCCAAAAAGATCACATCAATGTCCTTCCACAGGTGCGTAACATCTTGTTAGAAAGCAATTATAAATCTGATGTGCGCCTTCGAACTTCAAAAGAGGAAATGGAGCATACTAAGCTATTCTTTGAAGAGACGGCTAAGGATATGGCCATACTTAAAGTAGGTGACAGCAAAGAAGGCTGGTGCGAGGCGCTTGAACTATATTTTCAACTGATTACACATAAGGAATATGAGAAAATTAAGAAAGTAGTAATTGATTATAGTTATGTAAGACCGGAGGGTGAACGCCTAAAACGCTTTGGGGGAAGAGCTTCCGGACATAAATCTCTTCAGCGTATGTTTGAGAAAATTAATCGTGTTATTTGTAATAGAGAGGGAGGTCACTTAAAAACCTTGGACGCCCTTGATATAGCCACGATTATTAGTGAAAATGTTGTATCCGGTGGTGTAAGAAGAAGCGCGATGATGGTTATCTGTGATGAAGATGATGAAGAAGTAATTCGTGCAAAGCAGAATTTATATAAGGTCGAGAATGGAGTATGGCTGGAGGATGAGCAAATATCTCATCGTAAGATGAGTAACAACTCCATTCTATATTTCAAGCGACCATCTTTAGAAGAGATTAAGGAGATTATTCACTCCATTCGAATCAATGGTGAACCTGGATTTATTAATGGATCAGAATCACTTCGAAGAAAGCCCACCTTCCGTGGTTGTAATCCTTGCGGTGAGATTTTACTTCAGTCCAAGCAATGTTGTAACCTTACTACGAACAATTTGATGTCCTTTGTGGAGGGTGATAAGCTTAATAGGGAACGTCTAATGGAGGTACTAAAGCTATCAACTAGAGTGGCTATCCGTATGACTTTAGTAGATGTTGAGCTTCCGAAGTGGAATAAGGTCATGCAAGAGGACCGAATCATAGGCGTTTCTTTAACGGGTATGATGGATATGATGAATCAGACTCATATGAGCTATGAAGAACTGAGCGAACTCTTATCTTGGATGCGAGCTATTGTCCATAAGGAGGGGCATCGTTATTCAAAGGAACTTGGTATAGTAGCACCAAAGCTTATGACTACCATAAAGCCGGAGGGGAGTTTATCAAATTTACCTTGCGTAAGTTCCGGAATTCATTTTGCGCACTCTAATTATTACATTAGACGCATCCGTATCTCTACCAGTGATCCGTTATACCAGATGATACAGCAGCAGGGAGGATATGAGATACACAATGAAGTCGGACAGACCGATGAGAACTGTACTATTAAAGTAATCGAATTTCCGATTAAAGCACCGGAGGGAAGAACAAAATACGAGGTGGGTGCGATTGAACAACTGGAACTATATAAATTAAGTATGGAACATTGGACGGATCATAATTCTTCCATTACCGTACATGTAAGAGAACATGAATGGGAAGCTGTTACACAATGGATTTATGATAATTTTGATTCAGTAGTTGGTATTACACTTCTTCCGCTCATGGAGGAAACTTATCCCTTATTGCCTTTTGAAGCGACCACAAAAGAAGAATATGAAAGGAGAATTCAGACCATTAAGCCTTTTGATTATGAGCTTTTGGCAAAGCTTGATGACGCAGAGGAAAGAGAAATTCTGGATAGTGAATGTGAATCCGGTGCCTGTCCCATTCGGTAATTTCTTATATAGTAAAATCAACGACGCTTGTATTACATCATTGCCTATACGATCGTCTATGTTAATAAATTAGAAATGGCTGCAGACATCCTTAAGATGCTGCAGCTATTTCTATATACCGGGCAAAGACGAGAATATCAGAGGAAAAGTAAGCATATGATGTGCTAAAGGGATAAGCTATGAAAGGAGGGAATCTGGTTTGGACGGGTATTGGGTTCTTGTAAGAGAAAAGGTAATGAAGCAGGATATGTATTATAAAAATCACTTGATAATGCGTTATACGATAAAATATCCGCATTTCATATCCGAGACCTATCAGACACTTGCAAATAAATTAAATTCTCTATATCGAACAAAAGCGGTGATGTATGAAAGATCAAACATTATGAATCTCTATCAGATGGCAATGGTTGAATATGAGTATTCCGTAGCAAATAATTATCCGATTCATGAGTTTGAAGCAGTAGTAGACTATACGGTAACCTATAACCAGAATTGTGTCATAAGTCTTTATTTTGACCAGTATGAATACGCCGGAGGAGCACACGGATTAACAGTCCGTTATTCTGATACATGGAATTTGCCAAAGAGTAAGCGTATGGAACTAGGCGACTTTTTCTTAAATCGCGCCAACTATAAGGAGTTTGTAATAGAGTCCATAGGCGAACAAATTGCTGCTCAAATAGCGCAGGGTAATAATATTTACTTTGAAAACTATGAGCAATTAGTTCGAGAGAATTTTAAAGCAAATAGTTTTTATCTAACAAAAGAAGGTGTTGTTATCTATTTCCAACAATATGATATAGCACCGTATTCCTCAGGGATTCCTACCTTTGTCATTCCCTATGGTCCCAATGGTGCTATTATGCCAAAATGTGAGCTCTTGAAACGACCGGAATTGTGATATAAAAAAACGGTTCTATAATGAATGTTGGGGTGTGTGAAAACATATTCCCAACATTGTTATTATGTTATAAAATAAAAGAAGCCTCCCCAAAATGCCGGTCG
>JAEWEO010000050.1 GCA_023389295.1 Bacillota bacterium | reverse complement strand
GTTTTATCGCGAAAAATTGAGGAAGATGAAAATACCTTAAGCATTTCTTTAAATGAAGATGTTAGTTATTGTTTTCATAAGCATACAGGTAAATTGAAGGGAATTTTAAAAAGTGGTTCCAATCTTTTAGAAGAATGTGTTGAGCTTACAGCTTGGAGAGCACCTACTGATAATGACAGACGTATCAAGAATACCTGGGGGCTCTTTAATGATAATTCAATTGCATGGAATATGAACCATCTTTTCCATAAGTGCTATGACTTTGGATGGAAGGAATGTGACGGTGGAGAGGTAACAATTAGTGTGAATGGAAGTCTGGCTGGTGTGGCTAGAGAACCCTTTGCAAGATATGAAGCTGAATATACCATACATACTGATGGGCATATGACGGTAGCATTAGATGTTAAGATTCATGATGAATGCATCTGGCTGCCACGATTTGGTTTTGAATTTATGATGCCGAAGACTATGGAACAAATAGAATACTACGGAAATGGACCTTATGAAAATTACATTGATATGTGCCATCATGTTAAAATGGGACATTATAAATCAACAGTCACAAAAGAATACGTTCCATATATAATGCCGCAGGAGCATGGTAACCATACAAATGTAAAACGTCTTGCAGTCTTTAATGATAAGGGGTTAGGATTAGAATTTAATTCGGAACATGGCTTCGAATGTAATGTTTCCCATTACACCTCTGATCAGCTGACGACAGCAATGCATAGTCATGAATTAGAGCAAAGTGATTATACTGTAGTAAGAGTGGACTATAAGGTGAGTGGAATTGGTTCCAATAGCTGTGGTCCGGAGTTGATCGAAAAATATAGACTAAGTGAAAAGTCATTCAAGTTCTCCTTTGATGTTCATCCCATTGGATAAGGAACTGATTCATGATGGCTAATTACAATTAAATAATAACAATAGAAAAACCTGGTGTAAAAGCCGGGTTTTTCTATTGCGCAAAATTAAAGTAATTAAAGTGAACATAAAAACCGTTGACTTCTGTAAGTTTGGTTGTGATTAGGCAAACGCGAACCGGAGAAACTCAAATAATATTTTTATAAACAATTCGGTTTTTATGAATGAGTAAAAAAATAAATGTTGAGAGATACTAACTTTAACCTTTTAAGATTAAAACATTGTTTTTATAAATAGCAAGAAGTTTTAGTCGATTGAACTTTCTTAAGGATGGAAACGGAAAATATATCTTATTTTATTGTTGTTAATTAAAATGTTAATAATATAACTAATTTAGTAATAGTGATATTAACATAGTTAAAAACTTCAAAGCAATAAAGTTATACAAGTTTTAGTCGGATATATGGGGATTGTTATCAATAACTGAAAGGAATTTCTTTTGAATATGCGTTATTTGTTAAAATGACATACAATCGAAAAATTTACTTAACGCAATTTGTTTATTATTTTTACAAATCTATTGACGAAATAATTAAGGCATGTTAAAATAATGTTAATGTTTTAGGAGAATGTTAACAAGGATCACAGCAATATTTACAGCTTTATTTTTGAATGTAGTTAAAAATGTTGCTAAACAATATTGAGTTAATATTATATCTTGTAAGCAAATGCGTTGTTTTACTGACGATAAGAAGAAATACAGAAGAGAAATATGCAGAATGTCAGTATCAGTAGTCGGAATGAGTTCCAATATGGAACGATTAGAGTGACAAGGGTATTGTAACAAAAAAATAGGAAGGTGAATCATATGAGAAAAGAAGAAAAAAAGAAAGGCATTAAGAAAAAGCGCTGGACCAAAGATGATACTCAACTATCCTTGCTTGCGTTACCAACATTTGTATGGTATGTACTGTTTAGTTATTTGCCTATGTTTGGTGTAATCATCGCTTTTAAGCAATATAAAATTTTTCCCGGTAAAAGTTTTCTATATAACTTGATACATAGTGACTGGGCGGGGTTTGATAACTTTAAGTATATGTTCGAATCAAACAGTTTTGCTATATTGCTACGTAATACAATTCTATACAATTTTGTCTTTGTTGTTTTGGGTATATTAATACCGGTCTCCTTAGCTATTATGCTAAGTTTGGTTTACAGTAAATTTAAATCAAAGTTTTATCAAACTTGTATGTTCTTTCCACATTTCTTATCGTGGGTAGTTGTAAGTTATTTCGTATTTGCGTTTTTAAGTCCCGACAAAGGTATTTTAAATAGTATTTTAGCACATTTTGGATATGACTCAGTTCAATGGTATATGGAATCGAAATATTGGCCTTTCATATTAATATTTATGAGATTATGGAAGACTACCGGCTATGGTACTGTTGTATACTTGGCAAGCATTACGGGTATTGACTCCACGTATTACGAAGCTGCAGTTATTGATGGAGCTACAAAATGGAAGCAGGTAAAATATATTACTATTCCTTGCTTAAAACCGATTATTATCATGATGTTCATCTTAAGTGTAGGAAGTATCTTTAGTTCTGACTTTGGATTATTCTATCAAGTAACAAGAGGAATTCCGGCATCCTTATATAATGTGGCATCTACTATTGACACCTATATCTATAACGCGCTCAGATCTTCTACTCCAATCGGAATGACATCTGCAACCTCATTCTTACAATCTGCGGCATGTTGTTTAACGATATTATTTGCGAATTGGGTTGTGAAGAAAGTCGATGACGATTATGCAATTATTTAATTTTTACAAATTGGAGGATGTAAAATGAAGAAATTAAAAAAAGAAATTGATTCTGATAATTTTTATAAATTGAATCGTATTTCGAAGCCAATGAACGTTCTGTTTAATATTATTTTTACATTGTGTGCTTTAGTATCAATCGTTCCTTTTATATTTGTATTCATGATATCCATATCTTCAAAAGAGTCGATCACAAAATTTGGATATCAATTCATACCGAAGGATTTCTCCTTGGATGCGTATATGTTCTTATGGAATGAAAAAGATGTGATCCTAAATGCATTTATCATATCATTACTGGTTACAATCGTGGGAACTCTGATCGGACTAATACTAACCTCAGCTATGGGATATGCTTTGTCAAGATCTGAGTACAAATTAAAGGGCTTTTTGACCTGGGTTGTATTCGTACCAATGATCTTTAGTGGTGGTATGGTGGCCTCCTACGTAGTAAATGTTAATCTTCTACATTTGAAGGACACCATCTGGATTTTGATATTGCCGCTGGCGGTATCGTCCTATAACGTTGTAATATGTAAGACCTTCTTTAAAACAAGTATACCGGATTCTATCGTAGAAGCCGCAAAGATTGATGGAGCTACTCAGCTCGGGATTTATACCAAAATTATATTACCAATTTCAAAACCCTTATTAGCTACGATCGGATTGTTCTTAAGCTTTGGATATTGGAATGACTGGTTCCAATCATCACTTTATATTACGAATAACAAGCTGATATCATTACAGGCTCTCCTGAATAACATTCAAAGAAATGTAGAATATCTTGCTAATAATCCTTCCGCAGGCTTATCCATTCAGGAGTATAAGAACATGATGCCTACAGAATCTGCGAGAATGGCTATTGCGGTTCTGATTGTAGTACCAATTGCTTGTGCTTATCCTTACTTCCAAAGATATTTTGTATCCGGTTTAACGATTGGATCAGTAAAGGGTTAAGTATCAATGAGCTTTACTTTGATTTATTAAAAGTATATTTAATACTTTAATAAATATATATTAAATTACTTAGGAGGTATTTTATGAAAAAGAGAATTGCTTTATTGCTTTCTTTCGTACTGGTACTCAGTACAATCTTAATGGGTTGCTCTAGTGGTTCAAAGAATGAGGACGCTGGCAACGCTGATAAAGGCACCACTTCTAATGAAGTTGTTACCTTAAAATGGGTTACCCTTGGTAATGGTATGCCGACCAACTACGAGGCATGGTTAGCGCAGATTAATCCTTATTTAGAGGAAAAGATCGGCGTTAATGTCGATATGGAAGTTGTATCTTGGGGCGATTGGGCAAATCGTCGTAATGTACTTATCAACTCTGGTGAATATTTTGATATTCTATTTACCGATGGTGGTAGTCTTCCAAGTGATGTTGCTTTAGGCGCTTACTATGATATCAAGGATTTATTAAAGACTAACGCTCCTGATTTGTATGAATATATCCCTGCAGACTACTGGGAAACAGTAACAATTAAAGATGGTGTTTATGCAGTCCCTACATACAAGGATTCTTCTTTAACGAATTACATTGTATGGGATATCGCAATGGCCGAAAAATACAATATCGATTACAAAAACATCCATACTTTAGAAGGTTTAACAGAACCTTTAAAGGCTATTACTGAAGGAGAAGGAACTGCTGCCTTCAATTTATCTAAAAATGGTCTTGGTAGTATCTTAAGTTTATATGATGGTATGGGAGCTTCTTTACCTGCTATTGGTGTAAGGTATGATGATGAAACTCGTACAGTAGTAAATGTTTTAGAGCAGGATGATGTTATGTCTTCCTTAGCCACATTGCATGAGTGGTTTAAAGCAGGAATAATCAATCCGGATGCCCCTACCCTAGATACAGCACCTACTTACAGTGCAGTAAATATTGCGCAGGGATGGCCTTCTGCAGCAAAGACAACCTGGGGTCCTAACATGGGTGCTGAAGCAGAAGCGGTTCAGTTTACTGAAACTATCGTTTCCAATGAAACCGTACGTGGTTCCTTAAATGCAGTTTACTCTGGTACAAAATATCCTGAAAAATGTGTAGAGCTTTTACAGTTAATCAATCTTGACTCCAAGGTTAGAGATGCATTCTACTATGGTGTAGAAGGTGAAAACTTTAATTATACAGAGGATGGTAAGGTTGAGAGAATAAACGCTGAATGGCCTATGGCTGGATATACACAGGCTACTTTCTTTACAATCTCCCAGCTTGCAACTGATGAGTTAAATCAATGGGATGAAGTTAAAGCATTAAATGAAAGTGCAACACCTTCTGTATTATTAGGTTTCAGTATGGATATCTCTAGCATTCAAAATGAATTAGCAAACTGTAGAGAAATCTTTGAAAAATATCGTAGTGAGCTATTAACCGGATCAGCAGATCCTACCGTATTAGTACCTCAAATCACAAAAGAACTTAATGCTGCTGGATTTGAAAGAATTATGACAGAAGCTCAGGCTCAGGTTGATGCTTTCTATCAACAGTAAGATTTAATCAATGAAGTTACTAATACAAAAAGTATTAAAATGATTATATAAACCTATGAAACGAGCTATTACAAAATACAAATAGGAATTTTAGTTTGAAATTTTGCAATAGCTCGTTTTTATGGATATATCTTATCGGCAGTTGCTAACTGCTTTATAAATAGAGAAAAATAGTAGTGTAAATAACTTTGAAAACTAAACTATCAAAGACATTGCGATCAGTACAAAGATGTTCGATAGTGTTTTAATATAGATTTCCAGTAGTTATGAAGAAAAAGAAACAGTAATTCAATGATTAAAATTATGATGGAGGAATATACTATGAGTAAAATTATTGGAAGATCACTAGATCGTCTTCCATGGCAGGACAAGCCGGAAGGATGTAAGGAACCGGTTTGGAGATATCATGCTAATCCGATTATCGGAAGGGATGCAATACCAACCTCAAATAGTGTATTTAATAGTGCTGTAGTTCCATTTCAAGATGGTTATGCAGGAGTATTCCGATGCGATAGTAAAGCAGTAACAATGGATATATATGCTGGTTTTAGTAAGGATGGTATTAACTGGGATATCGAGCCCGAGCCCATTGTTTTTACCGGCGAAGATGAGGAAATCACTGAAAAGGTATACCGTTATGATCCAAGAGTTTGCTTTATCGAAGATCGTTACTATATTACCTGGTGCAATGGCTATCATGGGCCTACCATCGGTGTCGCATACACCTTTGATTTTAAGAACTTTGTACAATTAGAAAATGCATTTTTACCTTACAACCGTAACGGTGTACTTTTCCCTAGAAAAATTAATGGAAAATATGCTATGCTTAGCCGCCCTAGCGATACAGGTCATACAGCCTTTGGTGATATCTTCTATAGCCAAAGTAATGACCTGGAATACTGGGGACACCATCGTTATGTAATTGGTAAAACTGAATTTGAAAAATCCGGATGGCAGTCAACTAAGATTGGTGCCGGTGCCACCCCCATTGAAACAGAGGATGGCTGGTTAATGATCTATCACGGCGTAATAGCGACCTGCAATGGGTTTGTTTATCGTATGGGTTGTGCATTACTTGATCTTAATCAACCTTGGAAGGTTAAGAAAAGAACAAGAAGCTATATTCTTGGACCACAGGAAATTTACGAAACAACCGGTGATGTTCCAAATGTTGTATTCCCCTGTGCAGCGTTAACAGATGCTGATACCGGTAGAATTGCCATTTATTATGGATGTGCTGATACCGTAACAGGTCTTGCCTTTACAACCGTTGATGATTTAATGGCAGCAATGGAAGAAGTTTAGAAATATCGAAAAGAGTAAATTTTAATAAGGTAAAAAAATAAAAATTATTTAGCATAGTAAAATATGCAGAAAGAGGTATCGATGGAATTTTTAGATAAGAGAATTCGTGTTATTTGTGATGAATTAAAAAAATTATCTGTGGTACAAAAAGTTTCAGTTGATGATTGGAAATATAAAAAAGGGAATTACATATTTCCACAAGATGTTGATGCTTCTGAGGTAGAATGGAATACATTTGATTGTAAAACCATGCATTGGTATGGGCCTGATGAGCATTATTGGTTCCGCGGTGAATTTACAGTACCTCAAAGTATGAATGGAAAAGCTGTTTGGATGAATGTAAGAACACAAATTGATGAATGGGATGACGGAAAGAATCCACAGTTTTTATTATTTGTTGATGGAGTAGCTACACAAGGTATCGATATGAATCACCGTAGAGTTCTATTAACAAGAGAGGCTGTAGCCGGACAAACCTATCATTTGGATTTACAGTCTTATACCGGAACTCTTCATACGGAATTCAATTTAATTGTGGAAATGCTGGAGATTGATCCTAAGATTGAGAAACTCTATTACGATCTTCATGTGCCTTTGAGTGCTTTTAGCCGTATGGAGAAGGATGATAAGGTTCGTAGAGACATTGAGAACGTATTAAATAATTGCATTAATAAATTAGATCTTAGAACTGCTTACTCCAAGGATTTCTATGAGTCTCTAGATGCAGCTAGTGCATACCTTGAGAAAGCACTTTATGAGGATATGGCCGGTTACGACGATGTTATTGCAACCTGTATCGGACATACTCATATTGACGTGGCTTGGTGGTGGACGGTAGAGCAAACCCGTGAAAAGGTTGGACGTAGCTTTGCAACCGTATTAAAGTTGATGGAAGAATATCCAAATTACAAATTCATGTCAAGTCAGCCACAACTTTACTACTTCCTCAAAGAAAGATACCCGGAACTTTATGCAAGATTAAAGGAACGTGTAAAGGAAGGAAGATGGGAACCAGAAGGCGGAATGTGGGTTGAAGCAGACTGTAACTTAACCTCCGGTGAATCCCTGGTTCGTCAGTTTATGCATGGTAAGAAATTCTTTAAAGAAGAATTTGGTGTAGATAATAAGATTCTTTGGTTACCAGACGTATTCGGTTATTCCGGAGCACTTCCTCAGATTATGAAAAAATCAGGAATTGATTATTTCATGACAACGAAGTTAGCATGGAACCAATTTAATAAGATGCCTCATGATACCTTGTACTGGAAAGGTATTGACGGAAGCAAGATCTTTACCCACTTGATTACAACCCTTGGTGTTGGTCAAAGCACCGATGATTTCTTTACTACTTATAACGGTATGCTTCATCCAGATGCTATCATGGGTGGATGGACCCGTTACCAGAACAAAGAAATCAATAATGACATCTTAATCTCCTATGGTTACGGAGACGGTGGTGGCGGCCCTACCAGAGAAATGCTAGAGACCTCCATCCGTATGGAAAAAGGCGTGCGCGGTATACCGAAGGTACGTCAGGAATTCTCCAGAACCTACTTTGATGAGTTATATGATCGTGTGAAGGATAATCCTAGACTTCCTGAATGGGAAGGTGAATTCTATTTTGAATATCACAGAGGAACCTATACTTCCATGGCTAGAAATAAGCGCTCTAACCGTAAGAGTGAGCTAATGTTAATGGATTTGGAATTATTAGCTGTTATGGCTTTAAGTAAAAACATTCCTTATCCTGCAGAAGAACTTGATGCATTATGGAAAACGGTTCTAATCAATCAATTCCATGATATTCTTCCTGGTTCTTCCATCAAAGAAGTATACGAAGTAACAAAGAAGGAATACGCAGAAATCGAAGAAAAAGCAACGAAGATAATTTCTGATCGTCTAAAAGAACTTACTACAGATGGTGAAGGAATAACCGTATACAACACACTTGGCTTTGAGCGTGAAGATATTGTAAATCTTGGTGAATGTAATGCAGTAGCTCTTAAGGATGAGGCAGGCAACACCTATCCGGTACAGCAGACCAAAGATGGAGCAGTAGCATACGTAGCTGGTGTTCCTTCCAAGGGTAGCAAGACTTATGAGTTAGTAACAGAGGGTGGCAATGCTAAGACTCCGTTTAAGTTAGAAGGTAACTGCTTAGAAACACCTTACTACACAATTCAATTAGATGAGCAGGGTATGTTTACCTCTATCTTTGATAAAGACAATGATCGTGAGGTAATCAAAGCAGGTCAACGTGGTAACTTACTTCGTATGTATGAAGATAAGCCTATTTACTATGATAACTGGGATATTGATATCTTCTATACAGAAAAATACTGGGATGCAGAGCAAGTAACCCGTATGGAGTGGACAGAACTTGGTCCTGTTAGAGCAACCTTAGAAATTGATAGAAGCATCAGTAATTCAATCATTAAGCAAAAGATTTACTTCTATGCAAATAGTAGAAGAATTGAATTTGATACTTATGTTGACTGGAAAGAGCATCAGCATCTGTTAAAGGTTCATTTCCCTGTAGATATTCATTCCGATGAGGCTACGTTCGATATTCAGTTTGGTAATTTAACTAGAAAAGTTCATACCAACACAAGCTGGGATAAGGCAAGATTTGAGAGTTGCGGTCAGAAATGGATTGATTTATCCGAAGGTCACTATGGCGTGAGCTTATTAAATGATTGTAAGTATGGCCACTCTGTAAAAGATGGCAACATGGCAATTACTCTTATTAAATCCGGTATCGAGCCTAACCCTACTACAGATCAGGAAGAACATTTCTTCACCTATGCAATCTATCCTCACGCTGAGACTTGGAGAAGTGCCGGTACTGTTAATGAAGCAGCGAAGTTAAATCAACCTGCTTATGCAGTTAAGGGTGGAGTTGTCGGAACCACAACCTCTTATGCATCTGTAAATAAACCGAACGTTGTACTAGAAACGATTAAACAAGCAGAAGATGGGGATGGCATCATTATTCGTCTCTACGAATGTGAAAATGCTCTTACTAAGGCATCTGTTAATCTTGGACTTATCTCTAAGGTTACATCCATTGAAGAGTGTAACTTAATCGAAGAGAAGGTTGAAGATGTTGTTAAGACAGATTATGGTTTTGATATGACAATCAAACCTTATGAAATTAAATCTTATAGAATTAGATTCTAATATCTTATAAGATGATAAAGTATTAGATACTAATCTTAATAAATATCTTTTTAGGATTAGATACTAATCTTAAAAATATCCTAATCTTATTGAATATCTTTAGAATGCAAGTGGCTGTTTCAAACCAATGTGAAAGGAAATAACTCCTGGACTCATGGTTTGAAGCAGCCACTTGCAGGAATATTGAAAATATTAGGTAATTGTGAAAGATGAAAGGTGTTATTTCATTTGCTAGAGCAGAAATGAGGGTAAACATGAGATGTGATAGAGAACGTAGGAAAGAATATTTTCCTATCAATCAGAAGGCGTCACCACAAGAACGAGCCAAAGAATCGCTGTCAAAGATGACCTTACGAGAGAAGATTGGACAGCTGAATCAGAGATTATATGGTTTTTCCATCTATGAAAGACGCGGTAACGAAATATCGCTGTCAGAGGAATTCAAAGAAGAAGTGGAAAGATTTAGCGGATTAGGGGTCTTGTATGGTTTATACCGTGCGGACCCTTGGTCCGGTAAAGATACTTCTAACGGACTGACTGGTGAACTTGCCATTAAGGCTTATAATATGGTGCAAGAATATGTGATAGAGCATTCAAGGCTTGGAATTCCAATGCTACTTAGTACGGAATGTCCGCATGGACATCAAGCACTCGGTGGATATCTATTGCCGGTTAATTTAAGCGTTGGAGCAACCTTCAACCCCAATCTTTATAAAGAAGCATCCAAGGTTTGTGCAAAGCAATTAAGGGAGATGGGTGTCGATCTTGCTCTGGTTTCTATGTTGGATATTTTACGTGACCCAAGATGGGGTAGAAGTGAAGAGTGTTATGGAGAAGATCCTTATCTTGCCTCAATATTTGCAAAAGCGGCAGTAGAGGGAATTCAAGAAGAAGGAGTTGGAGTTGTAGCCAAGCATTTTTGTGCACAGGGAGAAGGTACTGGTGGTATTAATGCAAGTGCAGCAAGAATTGGTGAGCGAGAACTACGAGAAATCCACCTACCGGCTGCTAAGGCATGCTGTGAGGCGAACGTTACGGGTATTATGGCAGCTTATAATGAAATTGACGGCATCCCTTGTCATGCGAATAAACATTTACTAAATGATATATTGAGGGAAGAACTTGGCTTTCATGGTGTGGTAATGTCTGATGGAGTTGCCATTGACCAATTGGATGTTATGACCGGTGACCGGGTTGTATCTGGTGCATTGGCTTTAAAATCCGGTATTGACATCAGCTTATGGGATACGGGATTTGCAAGGCTTGATGAAGCGTTGGAATGTGGTCTTATAACAATGGAGCAAATCGATGAGGCTGTTCTAAGGGTATTAACATTAAAATATGAACGAGGTCTTTTTGATCATCCCTATCTTGAAGAGAATGATGCTTGGACTTCTTATACCTATGAGGAGTATCCGCAAGCTTTAAACTTAGCACGAGAGTCAATAGTATTATTAAAGAATGATCAGATGCTTCCTCTTGATATAAAACACATTAAAAAGATCGCGGTGATTGGTCCCAATGCTGATGAAATCTATCATCAATTGGGGGACTATACTCCTCCGGTTGAGGAAGAAGATGCCGTTACTGTTCTGAAAGGGATAAAAAATTATTGTAAGGAACATAGTAGTGATATCGAAGTTAAATTTGCAAGAGGCTGTAATCTATTTACGGGAAGTAAAGAGATGCTTGAGGAAGCAGTTGGTTTGGCAAAGGAATGCGATGTTACAATTTTAGTTCTTGGCGGATCTTCCAGCCGCTTTCAAGGGGCAAAATTTGATGCCAACGGAGCTGCAATCACGGATACTGAAGTCCATATGGATTGTGGTGAAGGGGTTGACTGTGCAGACCTAAAGCTACCGGGATGGCAAGAAGAATTAGCAAAAGCCTTAAGCAAAACAGCAACAAAGGTGGTATCTATCCTCATACAGGGAAGACCCTACGAGATTTCGTTGATAACTGAATGCTCTAAGGGAGTGCTTTGTGGATTTTATCCGGGAATAAAAGGTGGTCAGGCTATTGCTGAGATATTATTTGGTGATATCAGTCCTTCCGGAAGACTTCCGGTGTCAATCCCAAGACATGCCGGGCAAGTACCTGTCTATTATAATTACAAGTCTTCTTATCAGGCAATGAATTATTACGATATTGATAAAGCACCATTGTTCTCCTTTGGTTATGGACTTAGTTATACTTCCTTTGAGTATTCAGATCTTGAAATAGCAATGGGTGAGAAGATTAAGTCTGGAAATGATGAATTTCATACCATTTCTATTGCAGATGTGAAAGAAAAAGGGATTGATATTAACTTTGAGATTTCTAATACTGGAAGCTATGATTCCTATGCGATTCCTCAGCTCTATGTAAAACATAAACAAGCTAGTGTAATACCAAGAGTGAGAGAATTAAAGGACTTTAAAAAGGTTTGGCTTGCAAGAGGGGAAAGGATTAAGTGTACGCTACACTTAGATGAGGAGAAATTATCTCTCTGGAATACTAGTATGAAACATGAGCTAGAACCAGGACTGGTGGAAGTGCATGTATCAGATTCTGGTAAGGAAATAGGTAAGGTAATGATTAAGATCAGTTTGTAAAATTAATAAACAAGTCTTGAAAAAATAAAAACCAGCACGAATTAAATCATGCTGGTTTTTGTTTCTTAAGGATGACCATAAAAATCAGTTAATTAGAAGTTCTTTGTCACCGTTACGATGTTCTTAAATTGATATCCTCTGGTCTGTCCATAAAGGATTTCGCAATCTAATTCTTCGATACGATCAGTAACTCCATTTACATAATTCATAATGGTTTCAATTGCATATTCCATACGATAGATCATTGCACCGTATCTTGCATTGAGCACTTCAAAACCGTTAACCTTGTATGTGTCCATCCATTGCTTTTTATGAATCCGGAATAAGGTTTCATAATCAGATTTTAACTCTGGTAAGATGGTAGTAGCAGCATAGGTTAAGTATTCTTTGTCCTTTGCTAGGTATTTTGGTTTCAAATCAGCCAGAAGCTTTGCTTTGTTGGTCAAAATACAATAGATTTGATATGCGTAGGAGTACATCTCGTCGTTTGCTTTTGAGGTATTCAATAACTTCTTGATTTCATTTTTAGATTCCTCGTAAATCATACCGGCTTTTGCAGCAAAATCTGCATCAGGGCAAATAATATTATAGAAAACATCGGAGTAGAAGAAGGATTTTCCGTAGAACTCACCCTTAAAATCATCCTTCTTTAAGTAATGGAAGGAGGAAATTGCTTTTATAAAGTCGTGAGGTACCTTTGTGAGGAATTCACCAGCTTCAATAATTTGTTCCTTTGTACATTCCTTTCCTGAGTAACAATATTCAGAGAACATCGGAAGAAGAGAAAGTGTCATGAAGTGGTTGGTTTCAGTACCATCATCACCCCACATGGTTGCAAATACAGTATTCATATTGTAATCGCAGCAAGCATCTAGGGCAGGGAACATAGTGTTAAAGGTGTGATCAGGGCTAGGAAGCATACCGATCCAGGTCCAAATACCTCCGGCAAATATAACTTCTCTACCGAGATTTTGGTGAGCTTTAATCATGGCATCGTACATTTTTGGATCTGAACTATAGTAGTTCCAATAAACCATTTTAATATCAGGAATCTTATCGATAACTTCCTGAGGAATATTACTCTCTAAATCGTTGTATTCACCGATTTTAGAACCTAAGCGGAAATACATATCACTCCACATCATAGGATCGTAATCGTATTTTTTACAGATATCAACTACTTTGTCTATATGACGATTTAGTAATTCAAAACGATTCTGATATCCGTGCTTGTCTAAATATCTTCCAAGACCAACATCGTGAGCTTCATCCATACCAAGGTGGATACGGTTACTACGGAAGCATTTTCTTAATGCACGAATGGCACATTCAATAAACTCATAGGTTTTCGGATCATCAATCATAAGAATTTCATGAGTATCTGCAAAGGCATTTCCTTCGTCCCATTGGATAAATTGCTCTAGATGTGCCAGAGTCTGAATACAAGGGATTACTTCGATTCCTAAATAATCACCGTAATCATCGATACTCTTAAGTTCTTCCTCGGTATATCGACCTCTTAGATAACCAAAGTGTGGATATTCCGGTATGGTATAGGTGTCCTCTGTGTATAACATCAAGCAATTAAGACCAAGTGCAGCCATATTTTCCATGTACTTTTTCACAGCATCAACACGCATAACGCCATTCCTGGATGCATCCAGCATGACACCACAGCGCTTGAAGTGCGGCTTTTGATTCAATTGAAAGGAAGTAGAACCCTTAGAAAGCTCTTTTGCAAGTAAAAAGCATCCCCTTAAAAAGGTGGACTTGGAATTACATCCTACGATAGCCTGATTACCATCATATTGTACGGATACACCGTCGAAATCAATTACCTGAATGTTGCCATTGTAGTTACATCCAACTAATTTAAATACCATGTCCTTTAGCTGTTGGATTGTTAAAGAATCCATAAAATTATCCTCCTTAAAACTTGAAATAAAATTTACTGATGTAAATGACTAATATAAATGATAGGGTAAAA
>JAEWEO010000245.1 GCA_023389295.1 Bacillota bacterium | reverse complement strand
GGCTTTATCAAAGGTATAATTCTTTATACTATTCGCTCTTTTTCAATTTTTCTATTGCATCCAGTCGTTCGTAGAGTTTCTTCAGCTCACTTCTTAGACAGATATTCTCATTCTTAAGACAATCCATTTCTTTCACTACAGGATCAGGGAAATGGATTTGATCCAGCTCTTCTCTTGGAACTTTTACATTATTATGTTTTACTACTCTTCCAGGTACACCTACTACGGTTGAGTTAGGTGGGATTTCCTGAAGAACTACGGAACCGGCACCGATTTTTGAGTTTTCGCCAATGTTAAAGGAACCTAGTACCTTTGCTCCGGCACTGATCATAACATTATTTCCAATGGTGGGATGACGCTTCCCCTGTTCTTTACCGGTACCGCCAAGGGTAACTCCTTGATATAAGGTAACATTATCTCCTATAATGGCTGTCTCACCAATTACCACCCCATAACCATGGTCGATAAATAGCCCTTTTCCTATGGTTGCTCCGGGATGAATCTCAATACCGGTTTTTCTTACGGTTCTTTGTGAATACCATCTTGCTAAGAAATAATGTTTTCTAACATACAACCAATGTGCAATTCGATAACGGATAATTGCTTTAAAGCTTGGATATAAGAATACTTCAAAGGGTGTTTTTATGGCTGGATCTCGTTCTTTGATGATATTTATTTCTTCTTTTACATAGTTAATGATGCCCATTTTCATTCCCCCTTACAATCATTTTTAAAAAATTGCAATTATTATTTTCCATCAATTAGATTGCTTCCGTAGATTCTCTCCTAAAAGTATTACACAGAACGCAATTTTTCTAACTATGATTTCTGCTTCTTTCTTCCAATCATACCAATTGATTGGTAAGCAATCCCCATTTTTGAAACATAAAAAAACCGCCTCTAAGGATAGAGGCGGTAAAATCGCGGTTCCACTCTACTTGTATACCATAATACTTAACTTTGGTATACCTCATAAACAGATAACGGCTGTTACCGTGTACAGCTAAGCTCTTGCCTCACCGTACCAGCTCCCGGATGCACTTCCCTCGTATTATTGTAAAGAATGCTTTCAGCCGACGACATTCTATCTCTGATACAATTTAACGAGCTACTTTTCCGTTCATAGCTTTTTGCTTTTTCAATTACTATTAATTTTATTTTATGCAACGATGTCTGTTTTGTCAACACATTCTTAAAGTTCTAACTTCTCAAACATGAATTAAAACGGCTACTGGTGGCTTTCTCTTATTTCTTGGGACATCCACCACAACCACCACAACTACGAGTTACATCCGGTGTCGCATCGTATTGATAATTAACCATGGATTCAATTAAACATACTGCATTAGAGGATATTCCAAGTCCCTCACCGGTAAAGCCAAGCCCTTCTTCCGTTGTTGCCTTGATGTTAATACGGTCTTCTTCAACTCCTAATGCTTCTGCAATATTTGATACCATCTGAGGGATGTAAGATGCTAACTTCGGTTTTTGGGCAATGATCGTCGCATCAATGTTCTCAATCATATATAATTTATCCTCTAATAATTCCTTTACCCTTTGTAATAACTTGATACTTGAGGCTCCTTTGTAAGCTACCTCTGTATCTGGAAAATGTCTTCCAATATCACCAAGTGCAGCTGCACCTAGTAAAGCATCCATGATAGCATGTACTAATACATCTGCATCAGAGTGTCCCAATAATCCTTTCTCATAAGGAATGGTCACTCCTCCAAGGATTAAATCCCTGCCTTCTACTAATTTATGAACATCGTAACCTGAACCTATTCTCATTTATATTAAGTCCTCCTTGAACATCTAAAAAACAATAATTTACCTCTTCATTGTAAGTTTTATTTGATATTGCGTCAAGCCGTTCTTCTGATTTTACAGATTAGCACATTGATAAAAAAATCAACTTTCTCATCTCACCTTCCAGTACCTAAAGTTTACGAGTTTCGCAATCACCTATTACAATTTCTTAAGAAGGCATGATTTTTATTTCGGTAGGTGGTAACAATAGGATTAGAAAACGAATCGATCATAGAACGGAAGGATCTATAACATGGAACAAAACAATGAAATAATTTATAAAAATCGAATGTTGATCTTATTTAATATTGTACTTATGACTTTTATGGCAACCCTAGATAGCAGTATTGTAAATGTTGCTTTACCTACAATGGCAGAAAAGCTATCGGTAAGTACCCAGGCCATCTCATGGGTTGTATCTTCTTATCTCATTGCTATTGTTGGTACGATTTTAGTCTTTGGCAACTTAGGTGACATCGTAGGTAAAACAAAGATTTTTCAATATGGGGTATTTATCTTTACCCTAGGTTCCCTGTTATGCGGTGTTGCTAATTCCTTCTCTTTTCTGATGGTTGCAAGAGTTATTCAGGCGATCGGTGCTTCTGCTACTTTTGCCAACAATCAAGGCATCATCACACAGGTATTTCCAAGTAAGGAAAGGGGAAAGGCTTTGGGCATCTCTGCCACCTTTGTAGCCCTTGGTTCCATGGCCGGACCTCCCATTGGTGGTTTACTGGTGTCGGTACTTAGCTGGAAGTATATCTTTTTAATTAATGTCCCCATTGGAATCTTTGTTTATTTGCTCTGTCAGAAAATACTTCCACGGTCAGAGAAAGTACAGAATGTAAAACTTGATCTAAAAGGAGCCGCTTTATTTGCTATTTCCATTACTACGCTCTTTTGTACCCTAAGTGTAGGGGAAGCATATGGTTATCATCCTATTTTTATAGGCATAGGATTTGCAGTCTGTATCATATCCTTTGTTATATTTCTTAGGGTAGAAAAAAGAACCAAAGTACCGCTACTTCACCTTGGATTATTTAAAAATAAGATCTTTTCCCTCAGCCTCTTCTGCGCCTTTACTTCCTATGTAGGTATTAATAGTGTGACCATCATTCAACCTTTTTATCTTCAGAATACCTTGAATTATACCTCCACCTTCTGTGGTGTCATAATGATTGTATCACCCCTAGTGGTATCGGTGGTTGCCCCTGTTAGCGGCTTTTTCTCTGATAAGATAGGCTCTGAACTACTAACTTTTATCGGTCTGGTCTTCACAAGCTCCGGTCTGTTTTTTATGTCAACCTTGCAGGAACATTCCTCCCTAAGTGTTATTCTATTATCGATTGTCATTATGGCCATTGGAAATGGATTATTCCAGTCTCCAAATAACTCTCTGGTGATGTCCAGCTCACCCAGTAATATGCTTGGAATATCCGGAAGCGTAAATGCTCTAATTCGTAATCTAGGTATGATTACCGGTACGTCCCTTGCCGTATTCCTCCTATACAACCGTATGAGTAGCAAGATCGGATATAGAGTTTCCACTTATATTGAAGGTCGAGACGATGTATTCGTCTATGGTATGCAGGTAGCATATATCGTTGCTGGCATGATTTGTGCCTTGGGAGCCATTCTAACAGCAATTCGATTGTATGTCAGAAGACATAAAACTTGAAAAATAATCATGTTCCATCATATTTCTATCCAAAGTTTTGATCCGAACTTATTCTGTATGTATGCCCATTTCTTCTTTTGGTAAGATGAATAGCCACTAGAATTAATGTTTATTAAAACAAAATGGAGTTTTTGCATAATGCTTTGGTAATAGTGATATGATTTGTCAAGTACAAAGACAAGGGTTCAGTAAAAGATTTGACCACATTGGATATAGTCCTTCCATATAGCAAGAAATTTTCTTTAATATTTTTAAATTGTATTTACTAATTTACTTGTCCATGGTATAATATTTCCATATTTTGACATATTTAATTATTTACGAAAGGAGATGGTCCTTATGATTAATGTTTAATTTACATATCTGTTTGTCACTAATCAACCGTGATTTTAGGAGGATTTTTATATGAAAAAGAAGATATTTACATCATTACTTGCTATGGTATTAAGCTTATCTTTATCAGCAGTTCCAGCATTCGCAGAAAATGTTACTATTACACCATCCGATAATCCTACTATTCAGTCATCTATCGATTATTCAATTGTTACACCTCAAACATCCGACACCGGAACAATAAATGCGGATGGTGTTAGATTAAGAGCAACCCCCAGTTCATCTGGTACAATTTTAGGTTTATTATACAAGGGGACTAGTGTAGAAGTTGGTAGTTCAATCGTAGCAGATGGTATTGTATGGAGATCAGTAATTGTAATTAGTACAGGCCAGGGCGGATGGGTTGCCGATCAATATATAACAACTAAACCAGTATAATTCTATTAGTTATACCATAAAATATTTTGAAGATATCTCTACTTTATAAATTAGTATGATCATATATAGCCAATTATTATTAAAGGATAATTGGCTATATATTTGTATTACGAAAAAATAAATCACCAACCATGCCAGTATGTTCCCAATTTGCTTTACTAAAAAATTCCTATGTTTTAATAATTGTGTCAACCAGAAAAATACATATGAGGTATTCAAAAATGAATAGTTTAACCCATACAAGGTTGGGATGCAAGTATGGGGAAGTCCCTTATAGAGGCAGAGCAAACCACCGGCTAATAGTGGCTTTGATCCATGGAGGAAAAATGAAAAAAATCTTTTTAATAATATTTTTAATTGTACTGCTACTATTTCCTGGCTGTTCACATAACAATGATACAGATTTAATTAAAAAAAGTCAGTCTGATAAAGTCAATATGACAAAAGACATCATGGTATCACCCACTACTGTACCGTCTACAACAGTTGCTATTCCCCCCCTACCTGAAAAGATAATAAACATTGAAGAAAACGAATTATTAAATAATATAATGGATTTAAGCAAAAGTCCCAGACTCTTTGATACTGATGGTGAAAAAAGAGCTTTAATATTTCTTATTAGTAAAATGATAGAATATGGCTATGAGATAGAAACACAGGAATTTAATGTTTATAACAAACCTAACTCGGATATATATTCAACAACACTATGGCAATATTTTGATAAGTATTCTGGCGAAAACAATAGCATAGGGAAAGGAACTAATCTCATTGCTACGACTGTTAATCCTGATAGAAAAAAAACCTTGTATATAACAGCACATTATGACACTACAGGGGATACAAACGGAATTAGAGATAATTCTTCTGGCGTTGCAGTTGCAATGGAGATTTCCAGACAATTACAGGGTATTAATCTACCTTTAAATATTGAGTTTATCTTTTTTAGTGCAGAGGAAGCTGGTATGCAAGGTTCAGCCTATTTTGTTTCACAGTTGAGCCAAGAAGAAAAAAGTAACATATTAGGATGTATTAATATAGATGTGGTTGGTGAAAAGGGAGATAATGAGATATTACTAAAAACTTATGCTAACCAGATTAATGTTTTATCCTTGCTTATGGATGAATGTTATAATTTTTCACATTCAAATAGTGAAGCAAGCGATCATATGTCTTTTTATATGGGGCAAATTCCAGCAATTTATTTTGCAGACGAAAAAGTAGAAACAAAAGATAGATCTAGTGATCCCATGATTGAATTAGATATCGATAAATTAAAAGAACTATCAAAAGTAATCTGCAATTTTATAATTGATTTCGATTTAGATACTTATTACAATATGATTATAAACTCCTACATTAAGGAATATACAGATTTGCCTTTTACTGAAGATGTATTGGGTTACTCACTAGTACAGGTTAATAAAATATTAAGAAAAGATGGAGCCGGTTCAGATACACAGTATATTTTAAGTAATTCTGACGGAGAACAAGTTGTTATCACCAAAAAGGACAACAGATTTTTAACTGAAGAATTAGAAGCTGAAATACAATCCTTTGACACTTATAACGAACATGTTAGTTATAAAGTGATAGAAAATAACGACAATATTTTGATTAAATATCAAGACAATTGGCTATTCATTTACTATGATATACTGGAAGGTACTCTCACGAAAAAAGAGGCCTTTAAGTTATTAAATAATCAGGATAAATTCACCAACTACGGAACGTTAGTTCTTGACTTAAATTAATTTAGCACATAATTAATTTAACCGTTATGTATCTTTTAACCTGATTAAATAATCAAATCTTCATTTTTAAGAATTACTTTTTCCAGACAAATGTGTACTTGTTGGCATTATCCTCGATTTAGTTGCATAACTGATTATTCCACTTTGCGGTTTCTTCGGAATCCGCATTTTTTTCTATACATTAAAGGAGTTGCTGCAAAACTTGTTAGTTTTGCAGCAACTCCTTATCGTAGCGAAGGACGGATTTGAACCGCCGACACTGCGGGTATGAACCGCATGCTCTCGCCAACTGAGCTACTTCGCCATATTTAATTTCATCCTGCTACGGCATGAAAATGGGACCTATAGGGCTCGAACCTATGACCCTCTGCTTGTAAGGCAGATGCTCTCCCAGCTGAGCTAAGATCCCCTTTCGAATACTTTTTTATTATATTAGGTTCTTACCCATTTGTCAATAGGACAAACTCAAATTCTTTGAATTTTATATAATATTAATACAATAACTGTTTTATATTAAGCTCTGTCCTATTATTTAGTAGATTATGATAAGAAAAATAAGGGAGTACTGGTTATACTCCCCATAATTCCAACCTTGTAGGCTACTTTAACAACCCTGACAACTCACCCTGATACACAATATAAAGTTCGTGCAACGCTCGAGTGATAGCCACATATAACAGCTTTGCATCCTCATCACTTACCAGATAATTCTCCTCCACCGGATTCCATAGGATTACCGCATCAAATTCTAGTCCCTTTGTCATATAGATAGGAAGCACCATAACTCCACTTTTAAAAGTCATTTCCTCCACATTCTCTTCTAAATGTTCCAACTGAGTTTTATCCTTTAAGGCTTCTTTTACCCTAAGGGTCTCTTCTAAGCTGCGACAAATGATGGCTATGGTTTCATAACCGGCACTTTGTATCTCTTTTACCCTATCTGCTACCCAGGTGACCATACTTTGTTCATCCTCTATGGGTTTTATCACCACTTCTTTCCCATGTCTGATAATCGGCTCAATATCGTAGGTTTGAAAGGTACACTTTTTAAGAACTTTACTGGCAAATTCGGAGATTTCTACGGTGTTACGGTAACTCTTTGCAAGTAAATAGAATTTATCCTTCTTAGGATCAAATACCTCCTCCTTTAATATCTCCCAATCATTCATACCGCTATCATAATTGATATTTTGCGTAACATCTCCCATAATCGTATAACTACAGGTCGTAAATAATTGCTGAAATAATGCAAATACCATAACACCAAAGTCCTGTGCCTCATCAATCACCACATGCCTTACATATTCAAAGTCCTTTGTTCGCTTTAATCTCTTCTTAATGAACGTAAGAATTGCAAGATCATAAAGGTCAAGGTTTTTCTTGTCTAATTCCTGAATTAAAAGCAAAACAACCTCTGCTTCCGGAATTTGAATTCCTTTCAATAAGTAGCTCTTTTGATTCTGCAACAAATCCTCTAAGAAGCTATGATAGACCTCCATCAGATTTCTCTTATGCCCGCTATTTCCAAAGTGTGCTTTAAACTTATTTGCTTCCGCTTTGATCTGATCCTTGCGCTTCATATCCTCTTCATTCATGGAGGTTACTTTATACGTAAGGCGCTTATTAAGTAATTCCATCTTCTCTTGAAGCGGCTTTTCCTTAAAGAAGTTTAAAAAGTATAAGATTTCCTCTTTTGAGAAAATGACCTGGTCATAATAATACACATCCTCGCTAGGTACAGCTTCCAGTTCATATCTCTCCATATAATCCTTGATCGCTTTCATAAAATCTATAGAGCCTTTCAACTGACGAAGCTTTGACATTACCTGTGACTGTGTCCTTGGTCTGCGTTTTAGAAAGCTATTACTTATGGTATATTTCCCTTTTTTGAAATTAAAATCTTTATCCAGTAGGGTTAGAAAAAAGTCTTCCATCGTCATCTGGTTTACATTGTATACATCTAAGTTTGGAAGTACACCGGTAATATAATTAAGTAACATCTTATTACTACCGATAATATAGAATTCATCCGGCCTGAATTTTTCCTTGAAATTATATAGAATATAGGAAATGCGGTGCATCGCTACTGTAGTCTTACCGCTTCCTGCAACACCTTGTACGATAACACTATGCCAGGGATTGTCACGAATAATCTGATTTTGCTCCTTCTGAATAGTGGCAATAATCTCTCCTAATATGACCTCTTTGTTCTTGCTAAGACACTTAGTCAAAAATTCATCATTTGTGATAACATCCGAGTCATAGAAATCTATAAGCTTACTATTCTCAATCTCATAGGTTCTTTTTAAATGAAGGTCAATGTCAATTTGCTCACCAAAAGGTGTCTGGTAGGAGCTTTCTCCGATATCACTATCATAATAAACGCTGGCGATGGGAGCTCTCCAGTCGATAATCATGTTTTCGGCTATATTCCTTCGAATGCCATTTTTCCCAAGATACAGGCTGTAGCTTTGCTCATCACCCATTTCTCGATAATCAATTCTTCCAAAATAAGGTTTTCTTAGAGCCGATTGATTTCGTTTTAAGGTCCGCTCCATTAATGTTTTCATATCCAGACCAATTACAAGATCGTTATGAAGTTCCGGATTATTGGATCGATAATTATCATATAATTCCTTAGTTTCTGAATTTAATTCTTGATACTTTTCTAAATAATCTTCAATATTGTCTTCAATTACTTTAACACACTCTCTAAGATGTTCTTCTTCCTCTCTCCACTCCTGTGGTGCCACCTGAGGTGGATATTTCTCACCCTCTCCTTGATCTAAGATATTTTTTTCAACGTTTTGCATGATAGCCTCCTTATTAACTGGATTTAAAATAACATGTTTTTCATCACCTTGTTAACTATCATACTAGCAATAAAAATTTTTACTAGACTTTTTCTTTCAGGTATGTTATGATTGAAAATGAAGTTTACGTAAAAATCAAAAGTTGTCAAAAATAAATTTTTGACAACTTTTTTTATGTTCATTTTAATAATTACTTCTTCCTGGCTCTATTTAATTCTATTTATTTCGATTAAGATACTCCTCAGTTGATAGATTGACTTCCTCCAGTCTAAGTCTTTCATTCTCATAGGAAATAATATTAATGCAGGCATTTTTCAATAATATCTTACCGGTGCCGGTCTTTCTTTCACTTAAAAAGGCTAATACACTATTAATGGAAGCTCCATGGGATACCATAACGATATTATCCTTGGGATACTTTGCCCCATACTTTTTGAGACTCGCTATCATACGTTTGCACAAATCATCCCAAGGCTCTTTATCATCCTCTCCACCTGAGGCATAGAACGCTTCTCTTTCCTTTGGAGTCATTCCTGAAACATTGGAGAAATCTCTCTCTGTAATTTGCTCTTCAATAATGATAGTATCTATCCCTACTTGTTTCGCAATAATCTCAGCGGTTTTTTTAGCGCGACTTAGAGGGCTTGTTATAACTGCTTTAAAGGTGGTATCCGTGATTGCCTTTCCGCATTCTGTTGCCTGGAACATTCCATGAGCATTGAGAGGAATATCTTCTCTACCTTGAAATCTCCCTTCCAGATTCCAATCCGTTTGTCCATGTCTAATTAAATAAATTTTCATTCGTAAATTCTCCGGTCTTTTTTTATTAATTATTCTACAATAAAGCTGATCATATTTCTATCATAAAAAATAAATACCTCAGTTTTCTAAGAAATCTTTCTATAAAAATATAGTTTGTAAATATAATTACCATATCTTTGAGAAATGTATTAATCCTTCAAAGCAATAAACCTCTTGATATTTCAATGCACTTACATTTTATCCGTCTTAGCATAGAAAAAAGATGCAGAATATTTATCACTCCTTCTGCATCTTTTTTACAGTTATAATTTAAATCTTTGGATAATCTCCTGTAAATTGCTAGCAGATGCCGCCAAGCGCTCGCTGGATTTTGCGATTTCATCCATCGAGGAACTCTGTTCTACCATGGCTGAGGACGCTTCCTCGGTACTAGCTGCATTCTCTTCTGCAATAGCGGATAAAGTCTGAAGCAAATCAAGAATATCATTCTTCGCTTTGATCATCTCATCCTCCGAAGCATTTACCATATGAATTGCATCCTGTGAAGCACCAACTGCATCCATAATCGCTTCATATTTTTGCTTCGTATTAACAACACTATTGTTCTGTTCTTTTGAAATGGAATTGACCTTTTCAATGCTGTCAACCGCTTTGGTTACAATTTCTCGTAACTCCCTTATAATACCATCAATATAGTCGGTAGAGGATGCAGATTGTCCTGCTAACTTCTTGATTTCTGCAGCAACTACTGCAAACCCCTTACCAGCTTCACCAGCTCTTGCAGCTTCTATGGATGCATTCAAAGCAAGTAAATTGGTTTGATCGGCAATGGCAGCAATTACATTGCTGGCTTCACCAATCTGTGCAGTGCTTTCATTGGTTTTCTGGATAATATCATAAATTTCCTTTGTAGCCTGACTATTTTCTTCCGATATCTCTGCTAAGCGTTCTATATCTTTTAAACCATCATTAACAACACCGGCAATCTTATCCGAAGCTGAATTTACATGTAACATGTACTCCATATTTTTTTCAATAATATCGCCTAATTTCATTGCTTTTTGGGACCCGTCTTCTGTATTAGCAGCCTGATCGGAAGCTCCTTTTGCGATCTCTTCAACGGTATTTGATACTTCTTCTGAGGCAGTAGCGGATTGTTCTGCCGTCGCAGTCATTTCCTGTGCAGTTGAGGATACCTGCAAGGAGGAGTCGGTTATCTCACCGATAATGTTTCTTAAACTGTCTGTGATGCTTTGCATTGCCCGTGCTAAGGTTCCATTTTCATCCTGCCAGGATAGATACTTAGCCGGTACATCTTGTGTAAGATCAAGCGTAGAAATCTTCTGGGATAGCTTTGATATAGCTATAATCGGTCGTGTAATTATCGTTCCTAATATAAATATAACCACTAAACTAAGCACTAGACATATTATACCAATGGCTAAAATGGTCTTTTGCAGTTCTTTAATGGGTGATAACACTTCCTCTTTGTTCGCTGTTACAACAATAGTCCAATCTGTATTTTTAACTTTTTTAAAGCCGGCAAAAATACTACTTCCATTATATTTATAATCAATAAAACCGGTACCTTCTGATAACATGTATTCAACAGCTTTGGCTAATGGTTCATAAGTAGCATTATTTTCTGCTTCTTTCATTACGTTTAATTGGCTGTATACCAAATCTTTATCGGGATGAGCAATGAACTGACCTTTGCTGTTTATCATGTAGCAGTAGCCCTTTCTCCCATAACCTATATCTTTGGTAAGCTCACTTAAGGCGTTCCCATCCATACGTCCGACTAAAACACCGCTAACAGCACTACCTTCCTTAATTGGTTCCGCAACCATGATAACCGGTTCACCTGTCACCTTGCTAATAATAACATCGGATATATTCGCAATACCATTTTGTGCTTTCTTTATGTAATCACGATCACCTAGCTGAATTTCTGATCCATCGGAATAGGTAGCAGTTCCATCCGATTGTACGATTGCCAAATCTAAGAAGTCTGACCCTAAAAGTGTCTTTTTCAATTCAGGGATCTGAAGCGACAAATCCTTTGAAACAATTTCATCACGAATGGCCAAAGAAGAAAGTTCGTCTATTTCTGCCTCCATTCTGCTGGTTACCAGTTTGGAGCTCTCCTCTGCTAGTAATAGTACTGTCTCCTCAGCACTTTCAGAAAGCAGATCCATTCCTGCACCAATCGATAGAGATGCGAGAAGAACTGTTACCGCCACAATTAATATGGAAAATGTAATCAGCAATCTTATTTTAATACTTTTTATTCGTATCCATTTACCTCCTTTAAACTTTTACTCCTTTGTAAATTTGATTTTTTTAATATTACAACAATTAACTATGATATACAACACATTTCGTAGAAAAAATGAATAAACTTACACATTTCCCTATATTTGGATAATGCAATCAAGAATATCCTTAAATATTTAGTATATCCAATAACATTTAAGAACCCCTAAGATTAGAAAAATTAAGCTTAGAGGTTCATAATAATAACTAAATCCTTTTTTGATTCCAGCTGCTATATAAAGTTTTTAGAATATTTTGCTCCCAGAAGAATTGCTTCCACCATACTGATCTCGCTAGCGATACCCTTGCCGGCAATGTCTAGTGCAGTACCGTGATCCACCGAGGTTCTAAGAATTGGCATGCCACCGGTAATTGCTATGGTTCTCTCAAAGTCAAGGGTCTTTGTAGCAATATGCCCCTGATCATGATAGAGAGACAATACACTATTATAACGTCCCTGCAAAGCTAGGTGAAAAACAGAGTCAGCTCCTATTGGTCCAACCACATCATAACCTTCTGCCTGTAATTCTTCAACTGCCGGTGTCACATGATGAACCTCTTCATCCCCGAAAAGTCCATGTTCTCCACTATGGGGATTTAGTCCGGCAATTGCCATTGTTCCCTCAGTAACTCCAAGCTTAGTAAGTACATCCTTGCAACGTTTTACATAATCTTTAATTCTATCCTTTGTAACTAGGTCGCAGGCTTTTCTAAGCGATACATGGCGTGTTAAGAAGAAGACTCTCATCCCTCGCACTTCAAACATCGTCAAAGGATCCTTCGTTCCGGTTAAGGCACCAAAGATCTCTGTGTGCCCAATATAATCAATCTTAGCAGCCTTTAAGGATTCTTTATTAATCGGGGTTGTGGCAACAGCTGCTACTTCTTTGTTTAGCGCCAATTCAATACTTTTTACTATATATTCATAAGCTGCTTTACCACACATACCACTTACTTGACCAATTTTAAATTCCTTCCTATCCACGTTATCTAGGTCAATTAAATTTAAAATTCCTTCCTCATATTTACCTTCCAAAGCATGTGTTATCTGATTTATTTTCAAATTAACCTTAGTAAATTCTATGGCCTCCTCTAGTACTCTTCTATCACCAATAATAATGCAATTTGCTACCACCTGCACTTTTTTTGTAACAAGTGACTTTACGACGATTTCAGGTCCTATTCCGGCTGGATCTCCCATAGGAATCGCTATGAATGGTTTCACTTCATTAACCTCCTTACTATTCTTAGGATTAAATAAACGTATCACAAATATAACGTTATTGCAATAATAAGCGATCAATAAGCATCTGTCTTGCCTTAATGAAAAAGGCATGAGCTAACACTCATGCCTTTTGTAAGTTTTATAATAAACTTTGTATACTTATACACTCGCTGAAACGATTTTACCGTTTTTTTCAAAGATTGCTTTTACCTGACTAAGCAGTTCTTTACTAGGTTCCTTTGTATCTGTGAGCTGGTACTCCATGCCAAGTTCTTTCCACTTGTACTCACCCATTTTATGAAAGCCTAGTAATTCAATCTTTGCTACATTGGGATATTGGTCCAAATGTAAGGATAATTGCTCTATATTATCAAGATTATCCGTTAGCCCCGGAACTACAACATAACGAAGCCAAGTTGTGATATTTTTCTCTTTCAGGTAATCTAATAACTTTAGAGTAGGAGAAAGTGATACTCCTGTTACCTTCTTGTATACGACTGGATCGTAGTTTTTAATATCTAATAGAACAACATCCGTATATTCCAATATTTCCTGTACAAAGGAGTTCCATATAAAACCGGAGGTATCAATTGCTATTGATATCTTATGTTTCTTGAGTAGCTTGCAAACTTCAAGTATAAATTCTGCCTGAAGAAGCGGCTCTCCACCGGTAAAAGTAACACCTCCACCGGAAAAATCCATGTAGGATTTATATTTTATAATTTCCTCCAATAGCTGCTCTGGAGTATAAGACATTCCCTTGTTCACTTCCCAAGTATCCGGATTATGACAAAATTGACACCGAAGGGGACAACCCTGCATAAAAACGACGAAGCGAATACCCGGACCATCAACGGTACCAAAGCTTTCCAAGGAATGAATTCGTCCTATTGCGCTCATAACACCACCAGCCTTTCAAGGAATAGAATAACTTCAGGAGCGATTCTTGCTTTATCTTTCGTGGAAGGTTCTATTGATGACATCCATCTGTTGCTCCCTATTTAATCTGATGAAGTTTACAGCATAACCTGAAACACGAATGGTAAGCTGAGGATATTTCTCAGGATGATCCATAGCATCAAGTAAGGTCTCACGATCAAATACGTTTACATTGATATGATGTCCTTTGTTATGGAAATAACCATCCAGTAAGCTTACAAGGTTATCAATTCTCTCTTCTTTATTCTTACCAAGTGCCTTCGGAACCATGGAGAAAGTATAGGAGATACCATCCTCTGCATGCTTGTATGGAAGCTTAGCAACGGATAACATAGATGCCACAGCACCCTTCTTATCTCTACCATGCATCGGGTTAGCTCCAGGTGCAAAAGGTTCTCCAGCCTTACGTCCATCCGGTGTACTACCGGTCTTCTTACCATATACAACATTGGATGTAATGGTTAATACGGATAAGGTATGCTTAGAATCACGGTATGTCTTAACTTTACGAAGCTTATTCATAAAGCGCTCAACAATTTCAACGGCCATCTGATCAACGCGATCATCATTATTACCAAAAGCAGGATATTCACCTTCGATTTCATAGTCTACCGCAAGACCTGCTTCATTACGAATTACCTTAACTTTCGCATGTTTAATAGCCGATAAGGAGTCTGCAACAACAGATAACCCTGCAATACCACATGCCTCAGTACGAAGGATATTAATATCATGAAGAGCCATTTGAAGTCTCTCATAGTTATATTTATCATGCATAAAATGAATTACATTCAAGGTATTGATATAGAGTTCTGCTAACCAATCCATGGTTTGATCAAACTTAGCAACCACTTCATCATAATCAAGATATTCACTTGTGATTGGTGCAAACATCGGTGCTACCTGATCACCATAGATTTCATCCTTACCACCATTAATTGCATAAAGTAGAGCCTTTGCTAAGTTCGCTCTTGCTCCGAAGAACTGCATCTGCTTACCAATTCTCATAGCAGATACACAACAAGCAATACCATAATCGTCACCCCAGATATCTCTCATGATATCATCGCTCTCATATTGAATAGAGCTTGTATCAATAGAAACCTTAGAACAGAATTTCTTAAAAGGCTCAGGAAGGTATTCGGACCATAGTACCGTTAAGTTAGGTTCCGGTGCAGGTCCTAAATTGTAAAGAGTATGAAGAATACGGAAACTACTCTTTGTTACTAAGGTTCTTCCGTCTAAGCCCATACCACCAATGGATTCTGTTACCCATGTCGGGTCACCGGAGAATAAATCATTATAGGAAGGAGTACGTAAGAAACGTACCATACGAAGTTTCATAACAAACTGATCCATTAATTCTTGGATCTCTTCCTCTGTAATCTTACCATTCTTTAAGTCGCGTTCATAGTAGATGTCTAAGAAAGTGGTCACTCTACCAAGACTCATTGCTGCACCATCTTGCTCTTTGATTGCACCAAGGTAAGCAAAATAGGTCCATTGAGTTGCCTCAAAGGAGTTGGAAGCAGGCTTGCTGATGTCAAAGCCATAGGCCTCAGCCATTTGCTTTAACTGCTTTAATGCCACAATTTGCTCAGAGATTTCTTCTCTTAAACGGATGTCAGGAGATTCAAGAATCGGGATTTCAAGAAGCTTCTTCTCCTGAATCTTCTCTTCAATTAAGAAATCAACACCGTAGAGAGCAACTCTACGATAATCTCCGATAATTCTACCTCTACCGTAAGCATCCGGTAAACCTGTAATAATACCTGTATGTCTTGCTTTCTTCATAGCGTCGGTATATGCATCAAATACACCATCGTTATGTGTCTTTCTATTCTCTGAATAAATTTCTTCTGTCTTTGCATCAAGAGTATATCCATAGGATTGTAACGCATTCTTGACAACACGAATACCACCGTTTGGCATAATACCACGCTTCAACGGCTTATCGGTCTGAAAACCTACGATTACCTCTTTCTCTTTATCTAGATATCCTGGACCAAAAGCTGTAATTGTAGAAGGCTTTGAAGTCTCAGCATCAATAATGCCCTTCTTAGATTCTTCTTTCATCAGCTTCATTACCTCTTCCCAAAGCTCAGAGGTCCTCTTTGTTGGTCCTACCAAGAAGGAATCATCACCTTCATATGGAGTGTAGTTATGTTGAATAAAGCTTCTAACATTAACATCTGTCATCCAACTACCGGGATTAAAATCATACCATTCTTGTCTCATGTGTGTCCTCCATTCCACCGCTCACAGCGGCATATTGATTAAGCAGCCATCTATATGAACTATTCGCTACTATCTACTAAAATATATTATAAAAAATATATTACTTAAAATATATTATTTAAATAGACTGTTTAAGTTTTTCACACGTAGTATTATCATAAATCATTATAGAACTTCTGTCAACGGTTTAATGATAATAGTAATCAATACTACAATTAGTATTTATTTATGTTAATAATTTATCTTACAATTGCACAATACATCCCTTTAAAATCCATAAAAAGAGTGTAAATTTTTCAAAAGATTTCACACCTTCCAAAATTTACACCCTAATATTATCATATTATACAGGAATTGCTGTGATTCAAATCACGTTTTGATAGAAATGTTCAAAGTTTATAAATTGCTATAGCCCATTAGACTTATGTCCACAGCTCTTGCTACTTCTCTGCCTTCCCAGATTGCCCAAACTACCAAAGATTGGCCTCTATGCATATCTCCGGCAACAAATACCTTCTCTAAATTAGTACTATAGTTTCCAGGCTCGGTCATAACATTCATTCTTTCATCGAGCTCTACTCCAAAGGCCTCAGCTACATAGGACTGTGTCCCAAGAAAGCCGGCCGCAATGAGTACAAGATCGACTTCCACCACAGTCTCACTACCTGTAATTTCCACCATCCTATAGCGTTTGGTTTCCTCATCAAATCTGCTTTCTAAACGAACGGTGACAGCTTTACAGAGATTCCCCTGATCATCTGCTATAAATTCCTTTACGGTTGTTTGATAGAGTCTAGGATCATTGCCAAATACTGCTGCCGCTTCCTGTTGACCATAATCTGTCTTACAAATTCTTGGCCACTCCGGCCAAGGATTATTGGCTGCTCTTTGATCCGGTGCCTTTGGCATCATTTCTAATTGAATAACGGACTTAGCTCCCTGACGGATAGCGGTGCCAACACAGTCGTTGCCTGTATCTCCTCCACCGATTACCATCACATTTTTGCCCTTTGCTGTTACGGAGAATTCTTTTATTTTCGAAGCTATGGTAGTATTCGCATTTAATAAATCCTTTGTTGCTGCGGTCAAATACTCTACTGCAAAATAAATACCTTTTGCTTCTCTTCCTGGTACCTTAATATCTCTTGGGTTAGAGGCACCGCACGCTAGAACAATCTTATCATATTCCTCTAGAATCTTCTCTGCAGGGTAATTATCACCTACGTTTGCATTCGTTAGGAAGGTAACTCCCTCCTGTTTCATGATATCTACTCTTCGCTCAATTACCTGTTTCTCCAGTTTCATATTTGGTATCCCATACATTAAGAGTCCACCAATGCGATCGGAACGTTCAAAGACAGTTACAGTATGACCTCTCTTATTAAGCTGGTCGGCTGCTGCAAGTCCTGAAGGACCTGAGCCAATAACAGCTATCTTCTTACCAGTACGGATTGTGGGTGGGCAGGGAACGATATATCCTGCTTCATACCCATACTCAGAAATAACATGTTCATTGTCCTTAATTGTAACCGGATCGCCATTAAGGCCACAAGTACAGGCGCTTTCACAGGGTGCCGGACACACTCTTCCGGTAAACTCCGGAAAGTTATTTGTCTTCATTAGGCGTGAAAGTGCTTGCTTCATGTTACCTCTATATAATAAATCATTCCATTCCGGAATTAAATTCTTTAACGGACATCCGGATGCCATTCCTCCTATTATCATTCCTGACTGACAGAAGGGTACGCCACACTCCATACAGCGCGCTCCTTGGCGTCTTCTTTCTTCCATGGACAACGATTGATGGAATTCGTTAAAATGTTTGATTCTTTCCTTTGGTGCTTCGGCAGATGTTTCTGTTCTGCCATATTCCAAAAATCCTGTTGGTTTTCCCATACTTACCTCCTTCATAGATGCAGACATCGGATTATTTTCTTGTATTTGCAAAGAATGCTTCAATCTGTGCCTGTTCGCTGCTTAATCCCTTCTCTTCCATTTGAACAATGGTTAGTAGCATACGTCTGTAATCATGAGGAATAATCTTCTTAAATTTCGGAAGATAATCCATGAAATGCTCAAGAATTTCTTTTCCTTTTTTAGAGTCTGTATGTTTTACATGCTCCGTTATCATTTCCTTTAATTCAAGTACATCATATTTCTCGGTTACCGCTTCAAAGGATACCATACCTTTATTGAGCTTTTGATAGAGGTCACTATCTTCATCCAGTACGTAAGCGATACCACCACTCATACCAGCTGCAAAGTTCTTACCGGTCTTACCAAGTACTGCAACACGGCCGCCTGTCATGTATTCGCAACCATGGTCGCCCACGCCTTCCACTACTGCCAGGGCTCCGGAATTACGAACGCAGAAGCGCTCTCCTGCTACACCGTTAATAAAGGCCTTACCACTCGTAGCACCATAAAGAGCTACGTTACCGATGATAATATTTTCTTCTGCCTTAAAAGTACTGGAATTAGGTGGATAAGCAATTAACTTACCACCAGAGAGACCTTTTCCAAAGTAGTCATTGCTATCACCTTCCAGTTCAATGGTGAGTCCCTTCGGAATAAAGGCTCCAAAGCTCTGACCTCCACTTCCCCTGGCTTCGATTACATAGGTATCCTCTGATAAGCCCGTTCCATACTTCTTGGTGATCTCGGAGCCAAAGATGGTTCCAAAAGTACGATCCGTGTTGGTAATCGGAACTTTAATTTTTTGGGTTTGCTTATCGTTTAATTTAAACTTTTTAAGAAGAACTTTCTCATCAACAGTCTTCTCAAGTTCAAAATCATACAGCTGTACCGGTTCAAAGTGAATGCTTTCTCCTGCTTTAAGGAAGGGATTATTTAGTATTGCAGATAAATCCACCATTTTGGCCCTATCTTCATTCTTAATGCCCTCTTTTATCTTTAAGAAATCCGTACGTCCTACTAACTCTTCTACGGTTCTTACTCCAAGCTTTGCCATATATTCACGAAGCTCCTGAGCAATAAACTTCATAAAATTCTCAACATATTCTGGCTTACCACAGAATTTCTTTCTTAGTTCCGGATTCTGTGTTGCTACACCCACAGGACAGGTATCGAGATTACATACCCTCATCATGACACAGCCTAAGGTTACAAGAGGAGCAGTTGCAAAACCAAATTCTTCAGCCCCAAGTAGTGCAGCAATTACCACATCACGACCGGTTAGAAGTTTACCGTCTGTCTCGATGACAACCTTATCACGTAAACCATTCATAATTAAGGTCTGGTGTGTCTCTGCCAGTCCAAGTTCCCACGGAAGTCCGGAATTATAGATGGAGGTTCTAGGCGCTGCACCGGTTCCGCCATCATAGCCAGAGATCAAGATAACACCTGCTCCAGCCTTAGCAACACCTGCAGCTACCGTTCCTACACCTGCTTCTGATACGAGTTTCACAGAAATTCTGGCATCTCTATTGGCATTCTTAAGATCATAAATTAACTGTGCTAAATCCTCAATGGAGTATATATCATGATGCGGTGGTGGAGAAATTAGTCCTACACCGGGTGTGGAATGTCTGGTTTTTGCAATCCAAGGATACACCTTTTCCGCTGGTAACTGACCGCCTTCCCCGGGTTTTGCTCCCTGTGCCATTTTTATCTGAATTTCTTTTGCGCTAACCAAATATTCACTCGTAACACCAAATCTACCGGAGGCAACCTGTTTGATTGCGGAACATCGGTTTAGTCCATCTTCACCTAGGGTCAAACGCTCCTTAGCTTCTCCACCTTCGCCACTATTTGATTTACCTCCCAAACGGTTCATAGCAATCGCTAGGGCTTCATGGGCTTCTTTTGAGATGGAACCATAACTCATTGCACCCGTTTTAAAGCGTTTTACAATAGAATCAACGCTTTCAACTTCATCGATTGCGATTCCATTCTCTGGGAAATTAATATCAAAGAGGCCTCTTATATGAACTTTCTCCTGTTCTGTGGTCATTTCTTTCGAATACTCTTTAAACATCTCATAATTTCCATTTCTCGTGGATTGCTGTAATAGATGAATTGTCTTAGGATTATATAAATGCTCTTCCTTACCACTTCTAAACTTATGGGATCCATCACTATCCATGGATAACTCTAGGTGCAAACCAAGAGGGTCAAAGGCTTTGGAGTGAAGATCATCTACCTGTTTCTCCATCTGCTTTAAGGTAATTCCACCAATACGACTAACGGTACCGGTAAAGTATTTATCGATGACTTCCTTACTAATTCCAATAGCTTCAAATATCTTGGAGCCTTGATAGGATTGGATTGTTGAAATACCCATCTTAGAAGCTATTTTTACAATTCCCTTCAAAACCGCTTTATTATAATCATCAACGGCTGCGTAGTAGTCTTTATCCAGCATATTATCCTTAATGAGCTGACGGATGGTCTCCTGTGCCAGATATGGATTGACAGCACATGCTCCATAACCTAACAAACAAGCAAAATGATGCACATCTCTAGGTTCCGCACTTTCTACAATCATCGCAAGGGCTGTTCTCTTCTTCGTACGAACCAAATGCTGCTGTAATGCAGAAACGGCTAGTAGGGAAGGAATTGCTACATGATTCTCATCCACACCACGATCAGAAAGTATGAGAATATTAGCGCCCTCTTTGTAAGCACGATCTGCTTCCACACACATATGATCAATTGCTTTTTCTAAAGAAGTATTCTTATAATAAATCATCGGAATAACTTCCACCTGGAAGCCCGGTATTTTTGAATGTTTTATTTTCAATAAATCCGTATTTGTTAAGATAGGATTATTCACTTTTAATACTTTACAGTTCTCAGCCTTCTCCTCTAAGATGTTACCATCTTCACCGATATAGACAGAGGTTGAGGTTACTATCTCTTCTCGGATTGCATCAATGGGGGGATTGGTTACCTGAGCAAAGAGCTGCTTAAAATAATTAAAGAAAGGAGGATTATTCTTAGATAAAACCGGTATAGGGGAGTCAGCTCCCATTGCTGATACCACTTCCTGACCGCTACTCGCCATGGTTAAAATTGTGGTTTTATAATCTTCATAGGTATAACCAAAGGCTTTTTGCAGCTTAGCCAGCTCTTCATCGTCGTATTCAACTACTTTTTTATTAGGAATATGAAGGCTCTTTAACATCACAAGATTCTGATCCAACCATTCGCCGTATGGTCTACGCTTTGCATAGCGATTCTTAAGATCTTCATCATCGATTAAGCTTCCTTTTACCGTATCCACTAAGAGCATTTTACCGGGGCGGAGTCTTTCCTTCTTAACGATCTGATCAGCCGGTATATCAAGAACACCAACTTCAGAGGAAAGAATCAAATAGTCATCCTTTGTAATATAATAACGGGAGGGTCTAAGTCCATTACGGTCAAGTACCGCACCCATAATGTCACCATCAGAGAACAAAATGGAGGCAGGACCATCCCAAGGCTCCATCATTGTTGCATAATACTGATAGAAGTCCTTCTTTTCTCTGCTGATTGCAGTATCATTGCTCCAAGGCTCCGGTATCGTTATCATGACAGCCAGAGGAAGCTCCATTCCACTCATCACCAAAAATTCCAAGGTATTATCTAGCATAGCAGAGTCAGACCCCTCCGTACTCACTACCGGTAGCACCTTGTGAAGTTCGCCCTTTAAGTGCTCTGATTCCATGGTCTCTTCCCTTGCTAGCATTTTATCCGCATTACCACGAATGGTATTAATCTCACCATTGTGTACGATGAGACGGTTCGGATGTGCTCTTTGCCAGCTGGGATTTGTATTGGTAGAGAATCTGGAGTGCACAATTGCGATTGCACTTTCGTATGCCTCATCCTGTAAATCTCCAAAGAACAAACGTAGCTGATTAACTAAGAACATTCCTTTATATACAATCGTACGGCTCGATAGAGATACCACATAGGTATTATCATTGCTTTGTTCAAAAACCCTTCGAGCTATATAAAGCTTTCTATCAAAATCAAGGCCCTTTGACACATGAGCCGGTCTTTTGATAAAGCCCTGCAGAATGTGAGGCATACAGTCAACAGCTCTTTTCCCTAGAGTTTTCGGATCAATGGGTACTTCTCTCCAACCAAGGAATTTGAGTCCTTCCTTCTCTACTACGATTTCAAACATCTTCTTTGCTTGATTACGTCTTAATTCATCCTGTGGGAAAAAAAACATACCTACACCATAGTCACGTTCTCCACCAAGCTCAATACCGAGGGGCTTAGTAACTTTGGCAAAGAACTTATGGGAAATCTGAAGTAATATACCTACACCATCACCGGTCTCTCCATGTGAGTCCTTACCGGCACGATGCTCTAAATTTTCCACAATTTTCAAAGCATTTTCAACAGGCTGATGAGTCTTATGTCCCTTCATGTGTACTACTGCGCCAATACCGCAGTTATCATGCTCAAACCTCGGATCGTATAGGCCCTGTGGAATCTGTGTAATTTCTTCTCTCATATTTTCCTTCATACGCTCTCATCTTCCTTTTCCATCAATTTATACTTATATCTCTCACTCCAAAAAGATGTTAACTTCTTTCAAGGTGAAAACAACGAGCGGTACGCTTTGCAAACCACTCTTATGTTCAACAACGACGCTCGCTCATAGGGACCGTCTTATATTAATGAAGAAAGGGCGTTCTTAAACCAATCAAAAGATTAGTCTAAAAACGCCCTCGTTTATTGCGTTGATTATAATATAATTTCTAGTGTATTGCAAGTATATTTTCGTAAATTTATAGAAATTTTATTTATTATCTAAATATGTTAAGCAGAAAAACCTTATTAAATAATGTTCTTCTAGTGTCAAGCTTAACTTAATTAAGTGCAACTTCATTACTTTTACCCTTAATAAATTATTCTCAACGGTCGATATACAATTAAGAGAATGGATGCTTAGAGTAATGAACGAGGTCAATGAATCTTTTCATTGACAGAAAGGAGCCGCTATGGATATTTTCCAGTCAACCATACCTGGATACTCCACTAATTCCATACAATCAAATTCTTCTCATTATGATGGGAGGACTGTAAATACATCGACACAAAAAGATGAAAAGTCACCTACTAGTAATCCCCTACCAATAACAGACGCGACCCTCGATGCTACTGTCCAGAAGGCTTTAGATAATTCAGGCCTACCAAGCAATGACCTAAGTAAAGCAATTGTTACGGAGTTATTGAATAATCGAATGCCCATTGACAAATTAACACTTCAATTTATGATGCGACTTTCTTTGGCCAATCGTGAGGCTTCCACCCTTACTTTGGTACTTATGCAGAAGCACAATATACCAATGATACCATCAAATATTCGTTTCTTCGAAGCATATCAGGGAAATCAGCATCAATTATTATCTGAGATTAAAACCTTAGGAACCACTCTTACCCAGTTACTGCAATCGGAAGTAAAAAGCAGATTGTCTTCTAATGCAAATATGCAGGAAACATCGGCACTTACTAATAACCCTGAACAAGTTTCCTTGGCTCCAACGATACAGGGCTTGGACAACGTAATGAATGCAAATGAGAAGCTGCTTACTATGTTATTGGAGCATCAGGAAGTCAGTCTTACTACTGCAAGAGATATTCCTATCAATCAATTATTATCATCCAAAGAGCTTGGACTCCTTCAAGATTTATTGGGGCAAAACCTAGGGCCAAATGACGCAGCATCCTCCAACATATCACCTGAGATATTAAACCAAATTGGTTTGGGAAACCAAGTGAATTCGCAAATGACTGACCTCCTTCCTAAACTTTATGAAGAAAACAGAAGAACTCAGGATAATCCAAGTAATATTTCTCGGCTATTAACTAATCAGGAACGCACGAACCTAGTACAGTATTTATCCGATATCTCAGAAACAATTGCATCAAAAGAACAACTGTTACAGGGAAATGTGCCTTTAAAGGATACCTTAAGTCTCCTTCAAAATACAATTTCAAAGCTTCAGCCGGAGGCAGCAGCAAAATTAATTCAATCTCCGGAATATGCCAAGCTATTAAAGGAAGCATTTTTTATAAAGTGGACCCTTTCTCCCAAAGAAGTCGGCAGCAAGGACACGGTTGTGGAATTTTACCGTCAGATGGAGAAGGACTTAAAAGAATTAAGTAGTATAACAAGTCCCTTAAAATCTAGTGAAG